>VBHC01000009.1:0-1627 GCA_005889535.1 Chloroflexota bacterium | reverse complement strand
GCAGTTTGAGCCTGGTGAGCCAGAATCCGGGCGACTTCTTTGAAACCAAGGACGGCGCCGTTCTCGCCACGAATCCGAGCATCCTTCTACTGGGCTGTCAGAAGCACTCCGAGGCAATAAAGCTACAAAAGGCGTTCAATCTGACGGATCGTCAGGTCAACTATCTCGAGACGGCTGAGCGAGGTGACTTCCTGCTTGTGGCTGGCCCCAACAGAGTACCGGTACACGTCATGGCGCCGTCGTGGATGGATGAGCTGATCGTGCAGTCCAAAGGACACTGATCTGGCCGCCTCATTGATTTTTACCGTCCCACGCCTAATAATTAGCGGCTGAATTTGCGCTTACCGTCACCTCATGAAGGTCGGCGCGGCGCGCGGGGCTGGGGACGCCTCGCAAAGGGGAAAGACGTTTGCAGGACCTCACCGAACGTCGCAATGAGGAGGCCCGCGAGGTCCGCGATTTGCTGGCGGCCAAGCTCAAGATGCATCCGATCTGGCTCGGCGGGCTCGATACTCAGGCCGCCCGGCACATCTACCTCTTTATCCAGGCCCTGGAGGGACGCAAGCCCTTCGGCCGGGTCCGGCGGCAGCGGGCGCCCAATCTCACGCTAGACTGACGGCGATCTGGACCTGAAGCCGCTCGCCGACCAGCAGGCCGGCACCTTCACGTTGATCGCCGGCGACCGCCCCCTGGTTCAACGCGCCGCCTGCGCGGTCAAGCTGAACGGCGAGTGGTTTTCGAGCACGGCGGCACCACTCGTGCATGCGGATGCCTTCGCCCTCCACTGGCAGGCGGGCCCGGCGCTGGCCACCGCCCGCCTGATCCCGCACGAGGGCGGGGTCGTCATCGAGTGCGAGCTCAACAATAGCGGCGATGCGCCGCTGACCTTCAACGGCTGGCGCCCCCTGATGATCGAGGGCGGCGGCGTCCTGCAGGTGGGTGATGAGCCCTGGCGGGCCAGCGTGCTGATCAACGGCTTCCAGTCCTGGGACTACGCCGGCATCCACCCCCTCGATGAGGCGATCACGGAAGGCGATCGCAAACCCCCAGCCACCTCATGGTGGACCGCCGCCATCTGCGACGGCCAGGCCATGTTCGTCGCCCAGGTGCTGAAGGCGAGCCGCTTCGCCACCGTCTTTCGCTGGCACTACCACCGCGACGAGCACGAGGGCGAATCCCTCCCGACCGAGATCCGCACCTTCGTCGCAGAGCAACACGGCTCGCCGCTGTCGCAACCGGAGCAGCGCAGCGGCATGCCGGAGGAGCTCCGGCTGGAGGTGCCGCCGCAGAGCGGCCTGGTATCCGATCCCATCCTTCTTCTTTACGGTGACGACGGGACCGCCACGTTGCGGAAAGCGCTGATGGCGGCCGGCTACGCGGCGGGGGCCCGAAGCTTTCATACGGTGCCGCGCGGCTGGTGCAGCTGGTATCACCTCGGGCTGGCCGTAACCGAGGCGGACATCGCGCGCCACGCGGCCTTCCTGGCCAAACGCATGCCGGAACTGGTCAAGACGTCGGCGAATGGCTACCGGCCGGTGATCCAGCTCGACGATGGCTGGATGCCGCGCTGGCAGCGTTGGGGCGACTGGGTGGCCAACGAGTTCTTCGCCGACGGCCTGCACGCCCT
>VBHC01000103.1:422-3494 GCA_005889535.1 Chloroflexota bacterium | reverse complement strand
CGCGGGCATGCCGTACCACAGTTTCGGCGAGAGGGATGGCGCGCTGGCTTTGATGACAGCATTAAGCCGCTTGGCCATGGCGCGATCGGGTTCCGCCATCTCGGCGATCTTCGCGAGCACGGCGCTTTCCCCATCCGCCTTGTCCGCGACCGCCTTCGTCTCTCGGACGCGCTCCTTGATCGCGGCTCGCTCCTCGTCCGTGAATGCCTCGGCCTTCTTTTTAGTCGCGGTGGTGCTCTTGCCGGACTTCTGCGTGTCCTTCATTGGAGGTTCCTCCCCTGCGAGTGTTGACGGTTCCGACCCTCATGGTAGGGTGCCTGCCGCCGCGGCGGCTTCTCGAAAGCTGCTCGATCGCATCGCCCATAACGCGGCGGCCGGACGCGGACTCGCGCGGCCACAGCAGCAGAGAGACGGCCGCAAGCAGGACGGTGGCCAGGCCGGAGGCGGCGAGCGTGCCGCCTCCGCCGAGGACGCTAACGAGCGGCCCGCCGAGCGCGATCCCCAGCGGTGTCGACACAATCACGACTGTCCCTCGCGCGGCGAGAACGGCGGGCAGATCAGCGGCGGGCGTGGCGGCTTGGAAGAGCGCATAGGTGAGCGGACCGAACGGCCCATAGATCAGACCCCCCAGCGCGAAACACACGATCGTGACCGGAACCGGCGCGAAGGCGAAAGGCAACAGGCAGGCACCCCAGCCGGCGACGATCGCGATCGTGATCCCCCGCACATTGCCGGTACGCAGCGCTCCGGTGACGAGGCTCGCCGTCAGCGCGCCCAGGGCAAAGCTGGTCCAGTAGGCGCCAAGGAGCTGCGCCGAAGCGCCCAGCTCACGCGCGACATGGAAGGGCAGTGCCACCTCGACCGGCCCGTACAGCAAGAAAAAGAACCACGTCACGATCGTCAGGCTCAGGAGATCGCGTCGTCGCAGGAGGCGGAAGCCCGAGACATGCCTCGGTGGCATCTCGGCTGCCGCGCGCGGTGCTGGTGCGGTAGCGATCCCCGACGCCACGATGCCGAGGACCGCGAAGGATGCCGCATCCAGCACGAGAAGCCAGCCGGCCGCGAACTGTGTCAGCAGGATGCCCGCGGCTAGCGGACCGATGATCGTGGCCACCGACACCTGTGCTGTCGCAAATGAGTTGGCGGTGAGCCGCCCGTCTGCGCCTCCGACGTCGGCGAGCAGCGAGTACTCACCGGCCGTGCCCCAGGTGGTCAGCAGCGACGACGCTGCCAGCAGGATTACGTACGTGGACGGATGGAGCGCGTGGGCGAGCGACAGGGCCGCGATCGCGGCGAGGCTTCCGGCTCGGAGGAACGAGTGCGCGAGGACGAGGACGGCCGGCGACCGGCGTCTGAGGAACCGGCCAAGCGTGATGCCGCCGATGACCCCGGGCAGCGTGTACGCGGCCACCGCCAGGCCCACGTAGACGCCGGCGTCGCCGGATGGCGCGATCGTCAGCGCGAGCCAGGCGATGGTGACGACGCTCATCCCGTCGCCCAGCGACGAAACGGCCAGGCCGGCAAGCAGGCGGCGTGCTCGGGAGTCCCGCAGCAAACTGCGATACGCGGTTAAGTCCATGGCGTCTTCATCCGAGATGTGGAAGTCGAACACAGGCAGCGGGCCGCGCCATCCGAGACGTTGACACGTCCTGGCGCGACCCGCTGACCTCGACCGGCTCAGCGGCTCGCCGCTCCGCTTCGTACCCGGTCCAGCTGCGCGATCTGGATCAGGTTGCCAGACGTGTCATTCGCTTGGGCGATGGTCGAGCCTGTCACCTTGGTGGGCGCCATCTTGAATTCGGCGCCGGCGGCTTTCATCCGCTCGTAGTCGCCCTGGACGTCGTCCGTGAAGAACATGGCTGCGGGCTGGCCCTGCTGGAAGAGCGCCTCCTGGTAGGCCTTGCCCGCAGGGTTGTCGTTGCGCGCGAGCTGCAGCTCAGTACCGTCCGGCTCTTCGGGCGACGCCACGGTGAGCCACCGATACCCCCCTTGCGAAACGTCCGCCTTTTTCACGAAGCCCGCCACCTGCGTGTAGAAGCGCAAGGCCTTGTCCTGGTCGTCGACGTAAATGGTGATCAGTTTGATCTTCATTTGCTTTCCTCCTGTCAAATTCGCGGCGTTGGCCGCGTCATACGGTCAGCCTAGCCCCCGCGCTCCACGATAGCTTCTTGATTTCTGACGGGTCTCAGAAATACGCCCCCACATCGGTCAGGAATGGAGAAGCATTCCCGCGCGCAACCTATCTAATGTGCGGAATATGGAATTGAAAGTCTCGCACTGCTTTATAGCCGTCCACGACCACCCCGAAGCCCTGGCGTTCTACCGCGACGTGCTTGGCCTCGACGTCCGCAACGACACCAAGGCCGAGGGCATGCCCTGGGTGACGGTGGGCCCGAAGGCACAGCCCGACGTCAACATCGTGCTCGAGCCGCCAACGGCCAATCCGAACGCCCCACCGCAGGACAAGCAGGTAATGTCGGAGCTCCTGGCCAAGGGCATGCTGCGCGCCGTCATCTTCACCACCGACGATTGCGACGCCACCTTCGACCACGTGTGCCGAGCCGGTGCGGAAGTGCTGCAGGAGCCGATGGACCAGGGCTACGGCGTCCGCGACTGCGCGTTTCGCGACCCATCGGGCAACATGGTGCGCTTCAGCCAGAAGCGGTGACACCGATCTGGTCGGTATACCGCCCCGCACCTATTTTCTTTTATAGCATTGTAAATGTGCTTGTTGACTTCTTATTCTCTGAGTTCTTTGCGTAGCGCCGCTGGCGTCCCACCTCACGGCGGCTCGACGCAGCACCTGCGCGACCTCGCGCGGCTGCGCCGCGTCCGCGACCGGATCGATCGGGAGTACGGGCAGCCGCTGGACGTCGAGGCGCTCGGCCGCGGCGTGCACATGTCCGCCGGGCACCTCAGCCGCGAGTTTCGCCTCGCCTATGGCGAGTCGCCGTACAGCTACCTGATGACGCGGCGTATCGAGCGGGCAATGGCGCTGCTGCGTCGTGGCGACCTCGGCGTCACCGAGGTCTGTTTCGCCGTCGGCTGCTCGTCGCTGGGCACCTTCAGCAG
>VBHC01000103.1:0-413 GCA_005889535.1 Chloroflexota bacterium | reverse complement strand
CCGGCGCGATGCGGCGCGCGCGACGGCGGGGATGCCGCCGTGCGTGGCGAAACAGGTGACAAGACCGATCAGGAATCGACCAGCGCCGGTCGCCGAGCCGCAACCAGCATGACCGCGATGGACCTCACGATTCACGCGACGTTCCTCCCGCAGGACGACCCGGACGCATCCCTGGCCTTCTATCGCGACACCCTCGGCTTTGAGGTCCGCAACGACGTCGGATATGGCGGCAAGCGCTGGATCACGGTCGGCCCCGCCGGCCAGCCCGGCACGTCCATCGTCCTGCACCCGGCGGCCGTCGGCCCCGGCCCCGTCACCGACGACGAGCGCCGCACCATCGTCGAGATGATGGCCAAGGGCAGCTACGCCGCCATCATCCTGGCCACCGCCGACCTCGACGGCACCTTCGCACG
>VBHC01000125.1 GCA_005889535.1 Chloroflexota bacterium | reverse complement strand
TGACCAGCGTCATCGCCTCATCACCGCTCGCCGCGCCAACGACGGTTGCGTGCTCCTCCTTGAGGATCTTGGCCAGCATGGCGCGGGCCTCCGGGTCATCATCGACGACCAGCACCCGCTTGCCGTCGAGCTGAGGCAGCAGCCGGTGGATCTTGGCGATCAAAGCCCCGCGGTCGTACGGTTTCCCCAGGTAGTCCGATGCGCCGAGCGCAAAGACCAGCCGCTGATCCTCCACGATGGTGACGACCAGCACCGGGATGCCCGCCGTCTGCGGATCTTCCTTCAACTTCTCGAGCACCCACCAGCCGGATGCGTCCGGCATCATGATGTCCAGCGTGATGAGCATCGGCCGGCTCTCACGCGCCAGCTGCAGCGCATCGGTGGCGTTCGAAGCCTGCACCGTCTTCCAGCCCTCCTGCTCGAGGTGCCGGGAAATCAGCTGCCGGACGCTCGGATCGTCGTCCACCACCAGGATGGCGGTGCCCGGCAGGCCCTGGTTGGGCCGGCGGAGCGGCCGCCGCTGAAGCGAGGTCACGGCGCCCTGGCCGGTGGCCCAGGCGGGGACGGTAAACGTGAACGTGCTGCCCCGGCCTGGTTCGCTGCTGACGGTGATCGCCCCACCATGCATCTCGACCAGCTTGCGGACGATGCTCAGACCCAGGCCGGTGCCGCCGTGCCGCCGGGTGCTGCTGCCGTCCCCCTGCACGAACTCTTCGAAGATCACTCGCTGCGAATCAGCCGAGATGCCGATACCGGTGTCCTTGACGGCGATCCGGACCATACGGCCCGATGGCTGGGCGATGACTTCGATGTGGCCGCGCTCTGTGAACTTGACAGCATTGGACAGCAGGTTGATCAGGACCTGCTTGAGGCGGGCGGCGTCACCCTCGACCGCCGGCAAGCCGGGCGCGAATCGAGTTTCGATGCGAAGCCCCTTCTCTTGCGCGAGCGGGCTGATGCTTTCCAGGATCGAGATGATCAGCGCCGGCAGGTCGACACGCTCCACCGAGAGCTCCATCTTGCCCGCCTCGATCTTGCTCAGATCGAGGATCTGGTTGATCAGCGCGAGAAGCGATTGGCCGCTCTTGTTCACCTGCAAGATGTCCTGCTGCTGTTCATCGGTGCGAAAAACCGATGATCGCCGACAGCGGCGTGCGGAGCTCGTGCGAGACGTTGGCCAGGAACTCCGACTTCAGCTTGTTGGCTCGCGCCAGCTCCTGGTTGGCGGCCTGCAGTTCGGAGGTTCGTTGAGAGACCTTTTCCTCGAGCGTCAGGTAGGCGCCGCTGAGCTGGCGGGCCATTTGATTGAACGTATGGGCCAACTCCCTGAGTTCCTTGGCCGCAAAGCGCTCCCGGACCGTGACCGGCGTGACGAAGTCGCCCTGGGCAATACGGCCCGCGGCTCGGATCAGCTCATCCACCGGCCGGCTGATCCATGCGGCCGCCAGGAAGCCCAGCAGCAGGGCCAGCACGATCGCGACCAGCAGCCACTCGACCGTGCTCACGATGAGCGGCGTCAATTCCGTTCGCAGCTCGGCAACCGGCTGCGACACCCAGACCTTCCATCCAACCACCGGGACCGTGGCAAATCCGGCCGCCCGCGGAACGTTCCCGTCGAGGTCTGTGTACCAGCTCACGCCGGTTTCCTCCCCGAGCGACTGCTGAAAGATCCCAGAGGAGGACAGATCTTTTGCCTCGACCCTCCAGTCGTCACGGGGATGGGCGATCACGCGGCCGCGGCGGTCGACCACCACCGCCTGGCCGGTTGGGCCGATCCGGCTGTAGTTGGATAAGCGCTGGACTTCAGAAAGGTCCACCGTCCCGGCGAGAAAGCCGATCAGGTTACGCCGCGCATCCAGGATCGGAACGGCGATCACGACCGCGGCGACGCTGGCATCGCCTTGAGAACGAACCACGTCCGAGTACTTGGGCCCGATCCGGCGTGGGTTCAACACGTCCTTGACGTAGTTCCAGACGCTGTAGTCGACGCCGATGCCGGCCGGCGGCGCCGCGGCGATGGCCCGCCCGGCCAGGTTCCCGACGTAAAGCTGGAGCAGCGCCGGCTGAGCGGAGTGTGCCGCGGCCAGCTCCTGGTTCAAGTGGGCGGCGTTGAAGCCCGGGTCGTTCAGGCGCGCGATGCTCGAGTCGTTATCCGACTCGATTTGTGAGGCGGTGCTCTGCAAGGCCGAGGTCTGATCCAGAAGGTAGCCGTAGATTGCCTGGGAGAGGCTTTCCGCCATTGGCTCATGTTTCTGCTGGATGCTCTCGTTCTGGGTCGCGAAGAGGGCGGAGATGCGCTGGGCGCCAAAGAAGATCAGGGGGCCGACCCCGACCATGAGGAAACCGACACTGATATACCAGCGAAGGCTGTGGATCGAGGCGCGGCTGCCATCGGTCGAAGGCGAGCCCACATCGCAGTAACGGCTCGATCAGTCCAACTTTGCGCCGCCCCTCGTTACACAAACGTCTCAAACGCTCGCATCGCACTGAAGCGCGGCTCGCGTGGGGCGACGCCCCGACGTTACGCTTGAGCCTTATGCCAGGGCTAAGGGCCAAAGATCGCGCCCGCCTTGCCGTGGAGCGGCTGAAAGCGATCTACCCGGCCGCCTCCGAGCTCGAACACCGCAACCCGTTCCAGATGCTGATCGCGACCATCCTCTCGGCGCAAACAACCGATCGATCGGTCAATTCCGTGACGCCGGCGTTATTCGCCAGGTATCCCGATCCCGCCGCGCTGGCCCACGCCGATCCCCAAGCCGTCGAGGCCCTCATCAAGCCCACCGGGTTTTTTCACGTCAAGGCGAAAACGATCATCGCCTGCAGTGCCGCCCTGGTTGAGCGATTTGCGGGCGAGGTGCCACCTCGGATCGAGGACCTGGTTACCCTGCCCGGCGTCGGCAGGAAGACTGCCAACGTGGTGCTCGGCGTGGCCTTCGGCATCCCGGGATTTGCCGTCGACACCCACGTCACCCGGCTCACGCGGCGACTGCGCCTGACCAAGAGCGCGGACCCCGTCAAGATCGAAGCGGACGTGACGAAGCTGGTCCCGGCTTCCGAGTGGACCGGCCTCAGCTTGCGGCTGATCCTCCACGGCCGCCGGGTCTGTGTCGCCCGGGCCCCCCGCTGCCCGGAATGCGTGATGAACGACTTCTGTCCATCGTCGACGGTCCGGGCGAAGCGGTCGCGGCCGTTGACGGCGCCGGTAGCCAGCGTAAAGTTGGGACATGGGCGAGGGAGTTCCGCCGCGCGCCCCCGTCGCGCAAGAGCCCGCCACTAGTCAGACGCCGTACCGGCCTCGGCGGCAGTCGACGGTACTTGGTGGGTTGCTTGTCCTGATCGGGGCGATCCTGCTATTCGGCCAGTTTGTTCGGTTGGACATTGGCCATTATGGCTGGCCCTTCTTCGTGATCGGGCCGGGCGTGCTGCTGATCGTGGTGGCGCTGACGGCCCGCGGCGCGGTGAGCGAGGGGCTGGCGATTGCTGGCAGCATCATCGCCGTATCTGGCTTGATCCTTCTCTACCAGAACTCGACAGACCACTTCGAAAGCTGGGCCTACGCCTGGGCGCTGGTGTTCCCAGGGGCGATCGGTGTGGGCATGATCCTCTACGGCCTGACCGCCGGGCGGCCCGGCAACGTCCGGGCCGGCACCCGCCTGTTAGGGATCGCGGTTGTCCTGTTCCTGCTGGGCGCCGCCTTCTTCGAAGGCGTGATCGGCATCGGCGGCTATCAGTTTGATCACACCGCCGGCGTGGCCGTCGGAGCCCTGATCATCGTGCTGGGTGCCGTCATGCTGATTTTGAATCTCACCTCCGGCCGCCGGGATTCGCGCTGAGCGGGCCTTAAACTAGGCGTCGTGCGCATCGGCGTTCTGACTGGCGGTGGAGACGCGCCCGGCCTCAACGCCGCCATTCGCGGCGTCGCCCGTCGGGCTTTTCAACGGGGGTTCCAGGTCACCGGCATCAAGAACGGATGGGCCGGCGTGCTGGGCGCCGGTGACCTCGAGGAGCTGACGCCGGCCTCGGTTCGGGGAATCCTCCCCCTGGGGGGAACGATCTTGGGCACCTCTCGCACCAATCCCCTCAAGAACCCCGGGGGCGTGGAGCCGGCGATCGCGCTGCTGCGGGCCAACCAGGTCGATGGCCTGGTGGCCATTGGCGGGGACGACACACTGTCGGTCGCGGCGGCCATGAGCGACGCGAGCTATCCGGTGGTCGGCGTGCCCAAGACAATCGACAACGACCTATCCGTCACCCAGTTCTGCATCGGCTTCGATACCGCGGTTGGCGTCGTAGTCGAGGCTCTCGACCGGTTGCACACCACCGCCTCGGCCCATCACCGCGTCATGGTGGTTGAGGTGATGGGCCGTGACACCGGCTGGGTGGCCATGGTCGGTGGCCTGGCCGGCGGCGCCGACATGATCATCATCCCGGAGTTCGAGGCGAAGCTCGAGGGTGTGGTGGATCACTTGCACCGGCGGCGCGCCGAGGGCAAAGACTTCAGCATCATCGTCGTCGCCGAAGGCGTGCGGATGCTGGCGCTCGAGCCGGCCATGGCGGTGGCGGCCGCCGCGGAGAAGCGCGACGCCTTCGGACATGTTCGGCTTGCGAAACAGGGGGTGGGCGATGCGCTCAGCAATAGGATCGAGGAGGCGACCGGCTTCGAGACCAGGGTGACGGTGCTCGGGCACCTGCAGCGCGGCGGGTCGCCGTCACCGGTCGACCGGATCTGGGCCACGCGTCTGGGCGTGGCTGCCACCGACCTCTTGGCCGCGGGCAAGGCCGGCATGATCCCGATTCGACAGGATGGGCAGATCGATGTTGTTCCGCTGCGCGACGTCATCGCTGAAACGCGACGAGTCCCGCGGGAGCTTTACGAGCTGCAGCAGGTCTTCGGCTAGCTCGCCTTTCGCTTCTGCCGGTAGAGGGTGGCGTCCGCTGTCGCCAGCAGTTCCTCAGCGGTGGCCCCGTCCCGGGGAAAAGTGGCGACCCCCAAGCTGACGCCCGGGATCTGGAGCAGCTCACGCCCGGCCATGAAGCGGTGTCGCGCAATACCATCCGAGATGCGCTGCGCGACGATGGTGGCCGCGGGGGCAGGCGTGGCGGGCAGGAGGACCACGAACTCATCGCCGCCGTAGCGGGCGACGACATCCTCGCCGCGCACCGCATCCATCAGGGCATTGGATACTTCGCGAAGGAGGGCGTCGCCGGCGAGGTGACCATACGTGTCATTGATCCGCTTGAGCTCATCCACGTCGAGGAAGACGATCGAGAAGCTCTCAGCGGCCGCGGCTGCGCGGATCACCTCCTGCTGGATCCGCTCCAGGAACAGACGTCGATTGTTGAGCCTCGTCAGTGGATCGTGCCCGGCTTCGCGCTTCAGGGTGTCGTGCGACTGCGCCACCTCGAGGTACGAGGCGAGCTGCGAACCAACCGCCGACATCAGGGCGACATCCGCCTCGGAGAAGGCATCGGCGTGCTGGCTTTCCGCGTTGAGCACGCCAACCACCCGGCCGCGGCTGATCAGCGGAAAGGCGAGCTCTGAGCGGACCTTCTCGTCGAGCCCGATGTAGCGCGGCTCGGTCTTCACGTCCGGGATGACCTGGGGCGTGCCATGCGTAAAGACCCAGCCGGTGATGCCCTGGGCCGTGGGAATCGTGAGCCCGGTGATATCGATCGCATACCCGCTCTGGGCTCCAACGCGCAGTTCATCGGCCCTGTCACCCGGTAAGAGGATCGACACCATGTAGTAGCCCATCACGTCGCGGATGATGTTCACGATCCGGCTGAGCAACGTACCGAGGTCGAGCACGGCGTTGGTTTCTTGCGCGATGCGATAGATGATGCGGAGCTCGCGAGAATCGGCGACGCTGAGGATGTCTTTTGGCCCGGCTGGCACGCTGGGTGTGGATCTCAAAAGGGCATCGAGCATCTGCTGATACCAGGACGCCTTATGCGACGCCGCCTCGCGACACATCGCCGCAAAGGACTCGGTGAGCGCCGGGTCGAGATTGATGCCAGCAAATCGGGTTAGCTCCTGCAAGCCTTCGTCCACCGTGGCCTCCGTCTTGAACGGGAGATCGAAGGTGACGTTGAAGAAGGCATTGACGATCGAGATGATCCGCGTCTCTGCCGCGATCGCGTCGCCCCGCAGCCCATCCGGATACCCTTCGCCGTTGAACCACTCGTGGTGCGCGCGGACCAGCGGTGCCAAACCGGCGAGTGAGGCGAAACGCCCCAGCAGGTCCGCAGCGACACCCGGGTGGGCCATCATCAGTGCCCGCTCCTCGGGGTCCAACCGGCCACGTTTCTTCAAGATGCTGTCCGGCAAGCTCAACTTGCCCAGGTCCTGCAGCAGGGCTGTGTAGCGAACCCGTCGCTGGCGCGCCTGGTCAAAGCCGAGGTGCTCGGCAAACCGCTCGGCCAGATCGGCGTGTTCGCTCGCCCGGCTGTGCAGGGCGTCCCGGAGCTCGATGGTCGCGGCGAGTGCCAACACGGCGGCCTCCTCCGTCTGGCGCGCCTCGTCCAGCAGCCGCGCGGTTTCCAGCGCCGCTGCTGTCTGGTTGGCAAATGCCATGACGGCCGGTAGATCAGCCTGGCGCAATCGAGGGCCGACGACGACGATGACGCCCGCCGCCTTGTCGGCGACAGCCAACGGGGCGGCAATCATCGTGCTCATGTGGAGCAGTTCGCTGACGCGGCGGGCGTTCCCCGCGACGGCGGGGATGGCCACGGCCATCCGGCCGACCAGTTCGTCAGCATCGGCGATGTAATGCGGCCGGAGCGTAGTGCAGACGCCGTGGAGGATGGGAGCCCGGTCGAATGGGATGACCGTTCCGACGGCGGGCTGCCCCGCCACCTTTTCAAAATCGCTGTCGGGCTCCGCCACCCGGCGAAACGCACAGCGCAGTCCCGTACCGTCCGCGACAAGAAAGACGAACATCGAGAACCCCGCCTCGGCCAGACGCCGTCCGACGGCATCGAAGATGGCGTCCTGCTCGGGGCGCCGCAGCGCCTCGAGCCCGGCCTCCCCCAGGACGCGGACCAGGCTTTCCGTCGGTGGGTCGGTGGCTGGGATCGGGGGAGTCTCGCTGGACGCCATGGTGGGCAGAAACTGGGTGTAGCCCGCTTCGGCCAGGCGCTCGGGGCGAAAGAACCACACGCGGCCGATCTTCTCGGCCGGGAGCCGGCCGTCGCGGGCCTGCCGCCGGACGACTTCCGGGTGCCGCCGGATGCCAGCCGCCACCTCCTCCACCGAAAGGAGCTTGGGCAGTTTCATGGCGAGTGGCACGGACGGTTGTGTGACGCGACGTTTCACTGCTCCCTGCAACGAAGGAAGGTCTTGCTTCCTACGTCTTACAGCCGTGGACGACCTGCCCTCCGGACCGATGCCGGAACGCCGGACCATCCTGGTCACGGACGACAGCGGTCCGAACCGCGACCTGCTCTGTGGCCAGCTGTCGACGCTCGGCTTCTGGACAGAAGCCGCCACCAACGGCGAGGAGGCGGTGCGCGCGGCCAGGCGGCTGAAGCCGGACTTGATCCTGATGGACGTCGAGATGCCCGTCATGAACGGGCACGAAGCCTGCAAGCAGCTCAAGGCCGACCCGGCCACGGCTGAGATCCCGGTCTTGATGATGACGGGATTCGATCCTCGACCCGAGCGCTCGAAGATGGTGGAAGCCGGCGGCGACGACCTGATCGTGAAGCCGATCCCGATGCGCGACTTACAGGTGCGCGTCCGGGCGCTGCTGCGGCTCAAGGAACTGCGCCGCGATCTGCGGAGCACGCAGGAGAGCCTTCGGGAACTGGTGAAGCGGGAAGACCCGACCGAATCCAAGGCCCCCTTCGACGATAGCGTGGCGCTGACGGCCCAGGCGCTGGCGCGCCTGATCGGCCTCGACGCCGAAGACCAGGAGGTCGCCTACCACGCTGGACTGCTTCACGACATCGGCCAGATCGGACTGCCCGAGGCCCTCCTGAACAAGCAGGGCGGCCTGACACCCGAGGAGTTCGCGCAAATCAAGCAGCACACGATCCTGGGCGCCGAAATCGCCGGCCCGTTCCGCCCGGCTTCGGTACTGGCCCCGGCCATCCGCCATCATCACGAACGCTGGGACGGCGCCGGCTACCCCGACAAGCTGCAGGGCCCCGCGATCCCGATGATGGCTCGCATCGTCGCCGTCGCCGACGCCTTCCACGCCATGATCACCGACCGCCCCTACCGACCGCGACACACCGTTGCCAAGGCGCTCGAGATCCTGGCTGCCGGTTCCGGTGCCCAGTGGGATCCCCGACTCACGGCCGCCTTCGCCACGTCGTCGTTGCCGCAGCGCATCGCTGGCACCCAGGGCGAAGAAGCCAAGATCGCCTAAAACAATTCGGCCGGCCCGAGGGCCGGCCGAACGATTCAATGACTCAGCGGTCGACTAGTTGTACGTGCAGGCGCTACCGCTGGAGAATGCTCCGTGCACGGTGCCCTGGGGCGGCGACGCCTTGTAGGTGAACTGTTCGGTCATCGCGGGGATTGGAGCGGGGGCATTCCAGCCGTTGGTCGAGCTGTGCAGCAGGTTGGCCTGCAGCAACTCGGCCTGGTTGACGGTCGTACCGGCCGCCGGGGTTTGTGCGTCGGCGGCGCCTGGGAGGGTTGCGGGCGGGACGACGCCGGCGTTACCAACCGGGTAGACGCCGTAGGTATTCCAGTACAGGTCGGCGGCGCCCTGGATCGTCGCGCCGTCGGTCTTCATCCCGTTGCACGCCGCGTTGGCGTTGACACCCGAGATGTTGAAGAGAACGATCGCTGCCAGGATGCCGAGGATCGCGATGACCACGAGCAGCTCGACAAGGGTGAAGCCTTCCTGGCCACGGTTTGAGCGGCGGCGCGCATCTTTGAGTATGGAGAGAAGCATGATTGTCGTATGACCTCCTTAGTCTCTGTCGAGAGTACGGCCGCTTTCTTGCGAGGTTCGTGAAAGTTCGCTCAGCGGAGTAGCAACTGTGTCGCGGCGACCGTCATGGCCCCGACGATGAGCACAACGACCACGAGCGCGATCAGCGGCCGAGTGCGATTCGGCCTGGGTGGCGGCGCGAAGTCGACGGCGACCTCAGGAGCGTGATCAGGCCGCGACACGGATGTCACCTCCCTGTGACGGACTGAGCCGGTTCTGCCAGTGTTTCTGCCGGACCATTCCAAGCCCGGCAAAATGGGCCTGCCAGGGAAAGCCGGAGGTGAACCTGAACCGCGGTGGGGGTGAGGCCACCTTGAAGTCGAAGCGCTGCTCGGCGCGCTGGACCCCATCGGGGAGGAAGCCGAAACGGCCGCCGAGGAAGAGCGGCGTGGCCGGCGTGATTGGAACATCCGATGCGGTCCCGCGCATGAATTTGACCAGCGCATTCAGCGAGAGGGCTAGCTCGTCGAGTTGACCGTCAACATCGTCGGCCGGGGCGTCGAGGAGGAAGCTGCGAAAGAAGCGCGGCCGCCCCGCAACCACGAGCACCAGCGTGGCCTCCGCCGCCCCCCACTCGAGCAAGAGGCCGTCCGATACGCCCATCCCGCGCGCGAGCGCGAGCGGCTTCAGGTCCATGTGCTCGACCTGCAGGCCGGCCGCGCTGACGGCCGCCACCAGCGCATCAACCATCTCTCGCCGCGCTGCCACCAGGTGGACCGCATAGCCATCCTTATCCCGGGCCGCGTGCCAGGCGAAGTACACATCGGCGGCGGCCATCGGCACCTGTCTTCGGCCTTCGAACACGACGGCACGACGGAGCTCGCTCTGCCGAAGGGCGGGCAATCGGAAATCGCGGAAGGCGGTACCGGTTTCTGCGATCGCGACCCGCGCACGCGTGGACGTGAATCCCCCGGCCTCCAGGGCGCCCCGCACCGCGGCGGTCAGTAGGGGAGTGGGCACGCCGTCAACCAGGGCACCGTCCGGAAGCAGCACTTCGGCATGATGCGTCAGCTGACGGCCGTCGGCCTGCAGCAGCTTAAGCTCCCGTGCGCCCAGATCGATCGCGCAGAGGCGAGTCACTGGATGCCTTCCCAAGTGACGACAGATGACGGACCAATCTGGGTGACCAGTGCCGTCAACGTGCGGCTGGTACCTGTCGCGGTAATGGTCACGTTCCAGGTGGCCCCGTTGCCATGGCACGGGTTGCCTTTGTTGATCCCGACGTTGACCGTGATCGGCCCGGTCGGGTAGTTCAGCGTCAGGTTGCTGGTTTTCGGGGCGTTGCAGCCGTTGCCATTCTTGTCGTCGATGACCTGCATGGCATAGGCCAGTCCGGCATCGAGGGCATACGTCGACCGCGTGTCGGCGCGGATCGTCCCCAGCCCGAGGAAGGCGCTGCTGGCCAGCGTGAGACCGGCCCAGAGGATGAGCAGGAAGACGGCGACAAACGCCAACACGATAAGAAGCGCCTGTCCGCGCTGGCGACGGCGATGCCCGAACATCAGATGCAGCCGCCAGGGCGGTTGCTCACGTTGAGCACCACGGCCGACGCTCCTGTGGCGGATGGCTGGATAGTGACGGTGCCGTAGCAGCCGGCCCAGCTGATCGACACGCTTGTGATGCCGCGCGCGGAAGCCTGGGCACTTGCACCGACTGTGCGGATCAAGTTCCGGCTGCCGTCGACGCTGTAGACGACCGCCACAGGAGGGACTCCGTAGGTCAGCGTCAGCGGGCTACCCGCCTGAATGGTGCAGGGGCAGCCGGTGGTCGTCGTCGCGCTATTGAGATCTCGCGTCAACCACAGGCTGGCGTTGCTAACGGCGGTATCGGCGGCGATCACTCGCGCCTCGTTGCTGATCGCCCGGTAGCCCACAAGAAACGTGCCGGCCATCGCCAGGCTGAGCACGGTAAAGATGGCCACGCCCACCATGGCCTCGACCAGTGTGAAACCATGCTGGCGGCGCGTCATGGCAGCTCCTTGAGGAAATCGAGTTGCTCCCGGATACTGTTTGGCCCGGTGACCGTCAGGATGATTTCCTGCAAGCCCGTATCGGCATTGCCGGCGGCGAAAGTCGGGTTCGAGTTCTTGTTGTAGTGGAGGACCTGCGTG
The DNA here is from genome assembly GCA_005889535.1 of Chloroflexota bacterium. Taxonomy (GTDB): domain Bacteria; phylum Chloroflexota; class Dormibacteria; order CF-121; family CF-121; genus CF-13. The sequence goes on along the minus strand of VBHC01000125.1, from coordinate 21,975 downwards.
CTGAATGAATAGCCGCCCAGCGAGAGATGCGCATAGTTGGCGGCCGCCAGGTAGGGCTGGCTCTTGATGTACTCGGCATCGGAGCGGGTCATGCGGTCGAGCGTGGTCTCTTGCTGATGGCGGGTCGCGGCCAGTGTGGTTGCCGAGAACCCGCTGAGTACGGTGACGACAATAACGGCAAGGAGCGCTAGGGCAACCGTGGTTTCGATCAAGCTGAAGCCGCGCTTAACGGTCATTTCAGGGCTCCCACCAGGCCGTACATCGCCGAGATCAGTGAGATGGCGATGAAGCCGACGATGACGCCGACCGCCACGGTCATCACCGGCTCGATCAGCGACGTCATCGCCCGGATTCGATACTCCAGTTCCTCTTCGTAGAACTCGGCAGCTTGCTCCAGGTAGGTATCGAGCGTTCCCGTCTCCTCCCCGACGCGAACCATCTGGGTCAGCATTGGCGGAAACAGGTGCGTCCGGATCAGCGGTCCGGCAAACCCTTCACCGCTTGTCATCTGCTCCTTCACCGTGGTCAGGCCCCGCTGGAAGACCTTGTTCCCGGTGCTGGCGATGACGGCCTCGAAGGTCTGCCCTAACGGCACACCGGCCTTCAATACCATGGCCAGGGTCCGGGCAAAACGATTCAGCACTGCCGACAAGACGATCGGTCCCAGGATCGGCGCTTTGATAGAAATCTGGTCTTTCGCATACGCCCCGCGAGACGTTCTGAGCGCCACGACGATGCCGCCCGCACCCGCGAGGATCACGGCACCGATGACCAGCGCCCATTGCCGCGTGAAATTGACGATGCCGATCAGGATTCGGGTCGACAATGGCAGCTCTACCCGGAACTCCGCGAAAATCCGGACAAAGGCGGGCAGCGCGAAGAAGACTAGGATGATGACGACCCCGGTCGCGACCACCAGGATGACGGCTGGATAAATCATCGCGGCTTGAACCCGGCGCGCCGTATTCAGGTCCCGCCGCAAGTATCCCGCCAGCTCCGTCAGCGTGGCCTCCAGGTTACCGGTGAGCTCCGCGACGCGAATCAGGTCGATGTAGAGCGTGGGGAAAACCTTGGGATGTTTGAGCAGTGCCTCCGAGAGGTTCTGGCCGCGCTCGAGATCGTCGAGGACCGACAGGATGACGCGCTTGAACAAGGGTGAGGCCTCCTGGGCCATGGTGCCCAGCGCCCGGGTCATTGGCACCCCTGCTCCGACGAATGTCGCCAGCTGCCGGGTGAAGAGAATGATGTCCGCCCTGGAGATCCGGTACAGGGAGGGGAAGTAGTCCGCCATCGTCTTCTTGGCGGGCGCCGGGTGGAGTGCGACGATCTTGAGGCCTTCCAGCCAGAGCGCTTGCTCGGCGGCTGATGTGCCCTCCGCATCGATCCGACCCTCGCGTCGCTGGCCCTTCTCCGTGTAGGCGCGATAGGCGTAGCTAGGCATCATCGCCCTCGCTCAGGTGCACGGAGCGCATCACCTCGGCGATAGTGGTCAGGCCCTCCTCGATCTTTGCCAGGCCCGAGGAACGAAGCGTGGTCATGCCTTCCGCGATGGCGCGCTCGCGCAACGCCTCGGGGGGCGCATCGCGCACGAGCTCCCGTTTGATCGCGTCGCTCATCCGGAGGACCTCGAACACGCCGATGCGACCGTGGAAGCCGGTGTGGGCGCAGAAGGCGCAGCCGTTGCCGCGGTGGAAGATCTGGCCCGCGCCGCCCATCGCTCGGTAGAACTCCAGCTCCTCGGTTGGGGGCTCGTACAGCACGCTGCACTCGGGACAGATCCGCCGGACCAGGCGCTGCGCCAGCACGCCGGTGACGGCCGAGGTCACCATGAACGATTCGATGCCCATTTCCAGGAACCGGTAGATCGCACCGACCGCATCGGTCGCGTGCAGCGATGACAGGACCAGGTGCCCGGTCAGCGCCGACTGCACCGAGATCTCGGCCGTCTCTTTATCCCGGATTTCGCCGACGAGGATCGCGTCCGGGTCCTGTCGAAGGATGGCGCGAAGCCCATTCGCGAACGTGATCCCGGCCAGCCGGTTGATCTGGATCTGGTTCACGCCTTCGAACGTGTACTCGACCGGATCCTCGATGGTCATGATGTTCTGTTCCATCCGGTTGAGCTCGTTGAGGGCCGCGTAGAGCGTGGTCGTCTTCCCGCTCCCGGTCGGGCCGGTGACGAGGATCATGCCGTAGGGCGAGCGGACCAGTGCGCGGAAGATCAGCAATGACGGCCGGGAAAAGCCCAGTGTGTCGAGTCCAAGGATGGAGCGCGACCGCTCCAGCAGGCGGAGGACGACCTTTTCGCCCCAGATGGTCTCGATGGTTCCCACCCGGATGTCGAGCGGCCGGCCATCGACCGTCGTCTGAATCTGTCCGTCCTGGCTGTGGCGCCGGTCGACGATGTCGAGGTTGGCGAGAAGTTTCACACGCGACGAGATCGGCGCCGCCAGCGTCGCCGGCAGCCGGGTCGCATCGTGGAGGACGCCGTCGATCCGAAAGCGCACGCGAAGATGATCCTGCTGGGGCTCGATGTGGATGTCCGAGGCTCGCTCCTCCGCTCCCTGGGCGATGATCAGGTCGACGATCTGCACCACCGGCGCGTCTTGCTTGACCTCGGCCAGCCGTTTCCTCGTTAGCGAAGGCCGAAGTGTCTCCTGGAAGGAGCGGACGTTGCGGTCGACCCCGCTTCGCAGTTTGTAGGCCTGCGTGATCGCCTGCTCGATTTGCGATCGCACGCCCAGCACCGGCTTGATGCGCTTCCGAGTCAGCACCTTCAACTCCGCGAACAGCGCCAGGTCGCCCGGGTCGACGGTCGCGAGTTCGAGTTCATCCTTGTCCACGCGAAGAGGCAGGATCAGGTGTTCGCGGGCGTAGGACTCGGAGATCAGGGCAAGGGCATCGTTGTCGATCCGGGTTCGGCTGAAGTCGACTTGCGGCACATTGAAGTGCAGGCTGAGCACGCCGGCGAGCGCCTTTTCGTCGACAAGGCCCTGGGCGAGCAGGATCTGTCCCAGTGGGCGGCGCTGCCGCTTTTGCTCAGCCAGGGCCGCCTCCAACTGTTCCGCGGTGAGAAGCCCGCCTTCGAGCAACAGCTCACCAAGCCGCTTTTCCTGGCGCAGGCCAAACCGCCCGGCGGGCTGGCGCTCCACGGCGCTCACGCGACCGCCTCCCGGATCGGCCGTTCCAGCTGGCGGCGGATCTCCTGCAGCGCCTCCGGGGTGAAACGCAGATGCCGGCCGGGGGTGCGGAACGCGGGCTGAATGTCACCGCGGTTGACCGCGCGGATCAGCGTCGACTTACTGATCCCGAGCCAGCGCGCCGCCTCGCTCGTCGACAGCGCCGGCTTCATCTCTCTCCAACCGGAGCAAACGCGTCAAGCGAGGCAAACCTGCGTCTAGGCCGCCAGGCGACGCAACTCCTCCGGGTGCTGGGCGCGCGCGGCCGCGGCCCCGAAGTCGACCAACCCGGCCTTGACCAATTCGCCCAGGCTGCGCTCCATCGTGTTCATGCCGTCCTTGACCCCGGTCTCCAGCACGTTGCGCAGCTGGCGTGTCTTGCCTTCCTTGATCAGGTTCTGGACGGCGATCGTATTGAGCAGCACCTCGAAGGCCGCGACTCGGCCCGGGCCGTCACGGCGGGGCAGCAACTGCTGGTAGATCACGGCGGTGAGCGTGTTGGAGAGCTGGACCCGGACCTGTTGCTGCTGCTCCGCGGGAAAGACGTCCACTACGCGGTCGACGGCCTGCGCCGTGTCGTTGGTATGCAGCGTGGCCAGCACCAGGTGACCGGTTTCGGCGATCGTGATGGCGGCCGAGATGGTCTCGAGGTCCCGCATCTCGCCGATGAGCAGGACATCGGGCGTCTGGCGGAGGGCCGCGCGTAAGGCGTCAGCGAATGACGCGACGTCCGCGCCGACCTCGCGTTGCTCGACAATACTGCGCTGGTGCCGGTAGACATATTCGATGGGGTCCTCGATGGTGATCACGTGGCATGGCCGGGTTGCCACGATGTCGTTGACCATCGCCGCCAGGGTGGAGGACTTGCCGGAGCCGGTTGGTCCCGTGACCAGGATCAGCCCCTGGCTCAAGCGGGTCAGGCCGCGCACCACCATGGGCACGCCCAGCTGGTCGAAGTTCGGGATCTGGTAGGGGATCAGCCGCAATGCCAGGCCAACGGATCCGCGTTGCCTGAAGGCGTTGATCCGAAAGCGCGCCTGGCCTCTCCAGTTGAACGAGAAGTCGAGATCACCCTGTCCCTGAAAGCGGGCCCAGCGCTCAGGCGATACGACTTCCCGCGCCATCTCCTCGATCTGCTCAGGCCGAAGCGGGTCGCGCGCGATCGGCACAAGCGCACCATCCTTGCGCATGGTCGGCGGCGCGCCGGCCGACAGGATGAGATCGGACGCCGCCTGATCCAGCAAGACCTGGAGGTAAGCGTCGATGATCAAAGGGGATGGGTCGGCCTGCTGGCCGGGAGGCGCGATTGATTGCTTGACATCCTGTGCAACCTGCTCGGCGCGGCCTTCTTGCTTCCGCTTGGGGCCGCCCTGGGCAGCTTCTTCGAGGTCGTCCTGGACCGCCTGCCACGGGGAGAGTCGTTGCTCTGGCCGCCCTCGCACTGTCGTACGTGTGGCCACCGGTTGAGTGCGGACGAGCTGGTCCCGGTGATCAGCTACCTGGTTCAACGCGGCCGTTGCCGCGCATGCGATACCCCGATCGGCCGGGGCGTGCCGATCCGCGAAGGGCTCAGCGGGTCGGCTCTGGCGGTCCCCTGGGCGCTGGCCGGCTGCGCGCAACCCGGGTTCGCCCTGGGAACGGGTATCGCCCTGCTGGTGGCGGTCTGGGTTGTGCGCGGCCTGCTTGTGGGGCGGGCCTCGAAGGCGGGCCGCTGAAGCAATTAAGGCCGCAATCGCGCGTTACCTAGGCAGCCTTGAAGCTGACGCGGCCACTGTTCCCTAAAGAAACGCTCGGCATCCGCCGGGTCATAGGCCTGGCCCTCTTGATGACGGCGGTCGCGGCGGTCGCCTACCTCGAGCGCTTCCTCGGCGCCGGACTGGACCTTCGGCTGCTGTACTTCCTGATCGTTTTGTGCGGAGCCATCCTGCTGCCGCGCTTGCTGGCGCTGGCCGTCGCGGCCGGGGTTGCGATCGTGAGCGTCGGGGTTAGCGGCGCCGAGGGAACCAGCCTCGCCATCAATGGACTGACCCATCTCCTGATGTACGGCTATGCCGCGTTGCTGACCAACAACTGGGAACAGGAGCGTCGCCGGCTGATGCGGATGAGCCGCGTGGACGAGCTAACGGGGCTGCATAACTTGCGCGCGCTACAGGAGCAGCTCCCTACCTGGCTGGGACCGGCCGCCCGGACAGGGCGGCGGATGGCCATCATGATGATGGATGTCGACGGATTCAAAGCCGTCAACGATCGGCTGGGGCACGGCATCGGCAACGAGTTACTGAAGGAACTGGCGAATCTGCTTCGCTTCGCGGTGCGGGTCGGCGATGAACCGTTCCGATTTGGCGGCGATGAGTTCGTCCTGCTGCTTTCCGATGCAGACGGCGCGGGGGCGTTGGTGGTCGCGCAGCGCATCCAGGACATCTACCGATCGATGGGTCAGACCCTTCGGGGCACGGACGTCGACGTGTCCTTCAGCATCGGCATCGCGGTCTTTCCCGAGGATGGCTCGACGCCCGAGACCTTGCTCGAACGCGCCGACGAGGCGCTCCTTACGGCCAAGCGCACCGGGCCGGCAAAGATTCTGCGGTACCAGGAGCGCGCCGCGGCTTAAGTCCGGCAGGTCCAGGATTGCGGCGCGACCGCGAAGCCCGGGATCGTAAAGACCAGCTGTTCCGTGCCGGAGTTCGCCGGCGTCCAGCTGTCCGTGACGACGCTATGCGCCGCGGTGTTGCCGGCCGCAATGACGATGCTGTAGGTCTGGCTGACCGTCGTCACGTTGCCATCCTTGCGAGTCCAGTGGTACTGCACCGTGCCGCCGGGTCCACCGGCCACCATCCGGAAGGTCCCGGTTGCCGTGACGGTGCCGAGCTTGCACTTCGTTGAGTTGTTGACGTTGATGCTCACGTTCTCGGCCGGTGTCGGCGCGAAGGCGAAGGGCGCGGGGGTGGGCGTGGGGGTGGGCGTGGGCGTCGGGGTCGGTGTCGGCGTGGGCGTGGGTGTTGGTGTTGGTGTGGGTGTGGGAGTGGGCGTTGGGGTTGGCGTCGCAGATGGCGACGGCGAGGGCGATGCGCTGGGAGTCGGCGATGTCGAGGCACTGGGGCTGGCTGACGGTGACGGACTCGCACCTGGCGAGGCAGAGCCGCTCGGGCTGGGCGACGCTGAACCACTCGCGGAAGGGCTGATACTCGGCGAGCTGGATGGGGACACGGTGGGCCTGAGCGCGACGATGGGCGACCGCGACGCGTTTGGCCGCGCGGCGAAAAACCGAGGAGGAAGGTTGAAGGTCGGAACCAGCAACCAGAACGGGGCGTGTGGATCGTCCGCGAAGTAAAGGCTGGCCTCCGCGTCCGCGGCGCTCCCCGTGGCATCGATCCGGAACGGGCCGATCTCCCAGTCCGCCGGAATGGCCCGCACCAGAAAGAAGACCAGGATCAACCCACCGAGGAACAGCAGAAAGCCGACCTTCCGGCGCCGGCGACGAGTCCTGGTGCCGGTCGAGGCCTCAACGGCATCGCCGGCCTTCTGCGATCTCACCGGCAGGGCGACGGCGTCCAACGCGACGCCCACCTCAGTTAGGGCGGCGGTGCCACCATTGGGTTCGCGGCTTTCCTCAACCGCTGTCGGTTTTCCGTCATTGGGCACGATGACCGCGCCTGGCTGGGCCGGAATCGAAGCGGCTCCATCGGTAGGTTGGTGCGCCGGACCACCAACGAGCTTGGCCAGCCGTTCCTCCAGCCTTTCTTTATCCGGGCTGGAAGGCGCGTCCTCCGGTTGCATAGCACGCCAGGGTATAAGGCGCATCTGCGCCCACCCTATCGCCCTCCGATTACGACGCCTGTTTCACGCGTGGCCGTTCAACCATGCCGCTGTGACAGGCTTGCCACGGAGGGTTTACGACGTCGTTGCAGCCGGTTATGCCGTGCATTCGGCGACGTGGCTCAGCCAGGTGGCCACGCCATGGTGCGGCCACCGAGGAGATGCAGGTGCAGGTGATAGACGCTCTGACCGGCCTGCGGTCCCTTGTTGACGACGATCCGGTAGCCGTCGCGATCCACCTTCCGCTCGTCGGCGATGCGGTTTGCCACCTCGATCATCCGGACCAGCATCGGACCGTGGCCGGCCTTGAGATCGTGGACGGAAGGGATGTGCTCTTTGGGAATGACGAGGACGTGGGTTGGCGCCACGGGCCGGATGTCTTCGAAGGCGACGATTTCCTCGTCGCGAAAGACCTCTTTCGCCGGGATCTCCCGGGCGAAGATCTTGCAGAACAGGCAGTCCTCAGCCACCGGCACAGCTTACCCGCAGGTAAGACCGTCGCCGCAGCTGGCCAGTGGTCGGATGGTTGCGAGCGCACCCAGGGCTTGACCGCGGGCGGGTGCGTAAACAGTGATGTAGTTGTCGCTGAGGCCGCGCATCCGGTTGGGGAAGCGGCGGTCCCAGATCACCTCCAGATCCCGTTCGACGAAACGTGCCTCGTAGGCTCGGCGCTGGGCCTCGGCCTGAGTCTGCAGCCGCTGGCTGCGTTCTTTGCTGACCGGGTCGTCCACCGGCAGGCCGAGCCGGGGCGCGGCCGTTCCGGCTCTGGGTGAATAGCGAAAGACGTGCATCCCGCTCAGGCCGGCCTCCGCAACGACGCTCTGGGTATCGGCAAAATCGGCATCCGTTTCGTCAGGGAAGCCGACGATGGCGTCGGCGGTCACGGCGATATCGGGAGACTGCCGGCGCAACGCGGCCACAAGGTCCAGATAATCGCGCCGCCGGTAGAGGCGGCCCATCCGCTTCAACACCTTGTCGCTGCCGGATTGCAGGGGGATATGAAGATGACGGCAAAATCGCGGGGCGCCGGCCAGCTCGACCAGTTCCGGCGTGAAGTCATTCGCATTGATCGAGCTGAGTCGTAGCCGGGCGGGCGCAATCGCCTCGAGCAGTCGCCGCGCGAACGGGGCCAGGGTCTGCCCCCGCTCGCGTCCGAAGGCGCCCAGGTCAACCCCGGTGAGCACGATTTCGCCATATCCCTCGGAGACCGCCTGGCGCGCCCGCTCGATGAGGCCCGTTTCCTCGTCACTGCGGGATATGCCGCGGGTTCGCCAGACAATGCAGTAGGTGCAGCGGTGATTGCAGCCGTCCTGCACCTTGAGGAAGAAGCGGGAACGCGCGAAGGTCGTCGAGCCAGGCGCCGCGCCCGTGGCGAAGTTCGCCGACACGTAGTCGAAGATTTCACCCTTTCGCGCATTCGGGAAGGCGACATCCGCGCTCGGGATGGCCGAGACGCGTGGATGGGGATTGTCGACATGACAGCCGGTCAGGATGAGGTGAGCCTGCGGATGCCGGCGGCGCAGTCCGTGCACCATCGTGCGGAGCTTGCGATCCGCCTGGGCGGTGACCGTGCAGCTGTTGATCACGCAGATGTCAGGGTTGTCCGCCGAGTCCGATACCGAGAAACCCGCCCGTGCCAGCCGGTCACCGAGATCCACCATCTCAGCAAAATTGACCTTGCAACCGAGCGTTTGGATCGAGACATTCATCGTTGCTGGACGAGGATAGCAGCGGCCACGATTGGTGCCAGTCGCGCCCGCAGGATCCGGGGGCCGAGGTTGACAGCGAGACCACCGCGTTCGCGCAGTTCCGCCAGTTCGCCGTCGGTCCACCCGCCTTCCGGCCCGACCGCCAGCGCGTAGGCAGGCGATCCATCGAGCGCATCGAGCAGCGGCAGGGTCGCCGATGGCTCAAGCGCCAGCAGCCGCGCGCCGGCCACCTGTTCGAGGCCGTCCCTCAGGGACATGGGCCCGGTGACGTCTGGCACCTCTCCACGATGGCTCTGCTCGGCGGCGGATCCGGCGATCACCTGCCAGCGCGTGAGCCGGGCGGCCGGCGGCCGGCCCACCGACCGCGCGGCCTGCACCGCGACAAAACGACGGATGCCCACCGCCGTCCCACCTTCGATGACGGCATCGAAGTCGGGGTTTGGCAAAACCGCCTGCAGCAGCGCGACCGCCGTGCGCGGCTCGCCCTGGACGGGCCGGTCGCCGACGATCCGGCCCACCACCCTCCCGCCTTCGACCTGAACCACCTCGAGGTCGTATTCGCGGCCACCGGCAACCGCGACCCCGCGCTCGCCGCGATGGACGCGCAGAACCCGGGCAAGGTGATGACCCTGTGGCCCTCGGATGCTGACCTGCCCGTTGGCCATCTCGGACTCATCCACGAAGGTCCAGAACATCCCGCGCCCCATGGTAGCCGGGCCCGGACCCCACGATGGAAGGCCCTCGAGCTCGCGTTGTATTCGCCAGCATGCGACCCGCGGATGTCCCGCTGCAGTTGCATCGTGCGACGCTCAGGGTCGCCGCGATCTCCTTCTGGGGACTGGCCAGCATCGTGATGGCCACCAACTTCGTCGGGGCCGACGTGCACGTCAACTACACGACCGAGTGGATCGTCACCGGGCTTGCCTGTGGCACAGGGGTTGTCTGCTGGTTGCTGCCCTGGGGACAAATCCCAGCGAGGCGTTTCATTCCCGTTGTGTTCGGCGGCATCGGAATGCTGACGGTCGGTCTCTTTGCGACGGGGGGAACGCATTCACACCTCTCCGTCCTGTTCCTCGTCATCGTCGTGTTCACCGCGTCGATTCTCGAGTTCCGTATCGCCGCCGGGGCCCTGGTCGCCTCCGCGTTCGCCGCCGGGCTTCCGCTCGCGCTGCAGGGTTGGGATGGCTTGTATGCACGCTCGCTGGTGTTGTTGGCGGCGTCCATGGTGATTTGCGCTTACATCCCGGCCCTCATGCGCAAAGCGCTCCGCGAAGAGAATCAGCTCGCGGAGCGGCGCCGCATGGAGCTCGAGGCCAGCTACCTCTCGACCATCGAGGCGCTTGCGGCGGCGCTGGACGCGAAGGACCGCCAGACCGAGGCGCACTCGCGCGAAACGGCTGCGCTGGCTCGAGCGGTAGGCCATCGCCTCGGACTGAAGGAGGAAACGCTCCGCTTCCTCGAGTACGGAGCGCTGTTGCACGACATCGGGAAGATCGGTGTCCCTGGCTATGTCCTCAACAAGCCGGGTCCGCTTGATGTGGAGGAGACCGCCATCATGCGGGAGCACCCGGTGATCGGCGAGCGCATCGTCGCCTCGGTCCCCTTCCTCAGCCGTATCCGCCCGATCGTCCGCGCGGAGCACGAGCGATGGGACGGTAATGGCTATCCGGATGGGCTCAAGGCTGAGCAGATCCCGATCGAGGCTCGCGTCATCCATGCCTGCGATGCCTTCCAGGCGATGTCGAGCGACCGGCCGTACCGGCGCGCCAGGCCGCGTGAATGGATTCTCAAGGAGATTGCCGCCCAGGCCGGCCAGCAGTTCGACCCGCGGGTGGCGGAGGCGCTACTCGCAGTGATTGCCTCGGGCGAGGTGAGCGTCGCCGGCACCGCCGAGATCGCAGTCCGTCCCGACAAGCGCCTGCCTGAGGCGCACTCCTGGACGCAACACCTCGACGCCATCCAGCAACTCGGCGCGCGTCTCGCCAATATCGGCAGCGTACCCGAGATCTCGGAAACCATCGGCCAGGCCATCACGACGCTGCTGCCCTACGACCAGTGCCGCATCTACCTGCTCGAGGACGACGGCCAGACCCTGAGCCCGGTCTATTTCAGCGACACCCGGCGTTCCGAGTACGACGGGGTGACCGCCGAGACCCTCGCCATCCAGGTCGGCGAGGGGATCACCGGCTGGGTCGCCGAAACCAAGCAGGGGGCGCTGGTTGGCGACACGGAGCACCATCCGAAGGCGGTCCACATCCCGAGCACCACCGAAGCCGACGAGTCGATGCTCGCCGTCCCGGTCATCTTCGAGGACAACCTGATCGGCGTCATCGTCAACGTCAAGGTCGGCCTCCATCAGTACAGCGGTGATCACCTGCGGTTGCTGACGATCCTCGCCAACCAGGCCGCTGTCTCGATCTCCAACGCGCGCTTGATCGAGCGGCTGGCCGCCACGGCGCGGACCGACCCGCTAACCGGGCTCTCGAACCGACGCGCCTTCGAACAGGCGCTCGAAGAACGGTTGGGTGCCGCGTCCCCCGAGCCGTTCTCGGTGATCATGCTCGATGTCGATGGGCTCAAGCAGGTGAACGACGCCCGCGGTCACGCGGCAGGAGACGCGGTACTGAAGCGGGTGGCGGCGGTTCTGACCGGACACCTCCGCCAGGCGGATGTGGTTACCCGCTGGGGCGGCGACGAGTTCGTCCTGCTGATGCCCGGAATGGATCAGGTGGGCGCCGTCTCGCTGGCGCGCCGGGTCGGTGGGACGTTGCGAGATGCCGACGACCCAGCCGGCGCCATCTCGGTGTCGATCGGGACCGCGTCTTTTCCCGCGGACGGCACCAGCCCGGACGGCTTGCTGGCGGCGGCCGACCGCTCGATGTATCTCGACAAGCGACAGCGGGTCGCCTGATCGGCGGGCGGGGCGAGCCTACTTAGCTCGCCGCGACCCGGGCCCAGTCGTCGATGTTCCAGGTCAGGCCGCTCGGGCCGGGGTCGGCGCGTACCACGTAGTCCATCACGTCGGCCTTGAAGCCGCGACCCGCCATCTCCTGCGCCGCGCGGCTCGACAGGATGATCACCGGCAGATGCCGAGTACCGTCCGTCGCGCGAAGGCGCTGCAGCGTGGCAATGCCCAACTCCTCACCCATGCGCAGGTCGAGGAAGATCATGTCCGGACGTAGGGCCGCCGCCTCCTGCATCACCTGGTCGTCGTTCGACACCACCTTCACCTGATAGCCATCGAGCTCAAGTTTGAGCTTGTACATCTCGGCGACCGCCGGATCGTCCTCGATGAACAAAACTCGGATCGTGTCTTCGACGGGGTGCTTCATTGTGGCCATCTGGGTTTCCCTTGCGATGAACCGCTGCCGCCTACCGCCGCTCACACTAGAGGTGTCGCCGATGCCTGTCAATAATGGGTTTGCGTTCTAGTCCCGCTGGTAGGGCTGACGGACCTCTTCGGGTAGCTCGTACCAGCTGACCCGGTCGCCGATCCTCGCCCGCACCTTCCATCTGAGGGACTTCGGCTGCGTCTCAATCCGCTCCCAGAGCTGATCCAGGCGCTGATTGACGCGGCCGGCATCCACCTCGAACTGGGTGGCGGCCTCGCGCACGCGCCCGACGTTGAGCTGCAGCGTTCGGTACAGGCCCCAGTCCTCAGAAGTGAGGTGGGCCAGGTAGTCGGCGTTCATCGCGTCGTCATCATGGTCGGCGATGGGGTGATCGAGGAGAAGCGCGATGGTGTCGACGAGGTCCTTCATGTTGACCTCGTAGACCTGCAGCTTGCTGAGCAAAAGATCCGCCGGGGTGAGCGTCGGACCGTCGTGGCCTAGACGGTTTCCCAGTTCGATGACGTGGCACATCTTCATCCTGTCGAGGAAGACGTCGATCTGTCGACCGTTGACGCCGTCGAGATAAAGCAGTCGCTGGTGCCCATTGAGGGTGTTGAATCGTCGGTCGCCCTGGTAACCGAGCGACTCGAACAACCGCTGCACCGCTGACCGCTGTTTGGAAGCCGCGACGAAGTCGAGGTCTCCATACCTTCGCTTGAGTGGCGGCTGCCGGGCGCTGGGCGAATGCAGGTTGACGGCAGCGCCACCGACCAGCTTCACCGCAACCCTGGCCTGTTTCGCTGCCACTGCGATCCGCTCCGCCTCGGCGATAACGTCGCTGGCGGGGGCGTTGACGTCAGGCGCCGGCTCAGGCATCCCGCACGTCGACAATGATGGTCTTCAGGTCCGTCATCTGCTCGATCGCGCGGTGGCCACCGACCCGGCCGATACCGCTCTCCTTGCCCGCCCGGCCGCCGAACGGGATGTGAGCCTCCCAGTAGTTGGATGACTCGTTCACGTTGACCCAGCCCGTCTCCAGCCGCTGGGCGAAACGCAGCGCGCGGTCGATGTCCCTGGTGTAGACCGAGCCGAGGAGGCCGTAGGGGGAATCGTTGGCGATCGCCAGCGCGTCCGCCTCGTCGTCAAAGGGGATCAGCGGCGCGATCGGGCCGAAGGTTTCTTCCTTGCTGACACGCATTCGGGGGTTCACGCCGCGCAGAACCGTGGCCTCGTAGTACAAGCGCGTCGGGAAGCTGTTGGCGCGATGACCGCCGGTTACGACCCCGGCGCCCCCCGCCAGCGCGTCAGCGACGTGCTCGTCCATCTTGGTCGCGACGCCCTCATTGTTCAAGGGCCCCATCGTCGTGGCCTCATCGAACGGGTCGCCCAGTCTGATGGTCTTCATCGCGTCGGTCAGCCGGGCGATGAGCCGATCCTGAAGATTGCGCTGCACCAGGATCCGCTCGCCGGCAGTACAGCTCTGTCCGGCGCAGAGGAAGCAACCGACAATGATGCCCTCCACCGCGCGGTCGATGTCGGCGTCATCGAAGATCACGATCGGGCCGTTGCCGCCGAGCTCCAGCATGACGTGCTTGCCGGCCGCGCGCCGCGCCACCGAGCGTCCGGTCTCGGTCGAGCCGACGAAACCGACGCCGGCCGTCAGGGGATGGCCGGCAATTTCATCGCCAACCACGGAGCCCGGGCCGGTGACGAGGTTGATGGCGCCCGCCGGCAGGTCCGCCTCCGCGAGGCACTCCATCAGCTTGACCGAAATGGCGGAGGTGGACGTCGCGGGGGCCCAGACGATGGTGTTCCCTCCGGCCAGTGCCGGGGCGATCAGCTCCGTAGCCATCGTCAGCGGCCAATTCCACGGCGTGATGAGGGCATAGACGCCGCGCGGAATCCGCAGCGTGAAGACGAGCTTGTTCTTCGACATGGAGGGGATGACGTTCGTCTCGAGGCGCTTGATGTCCTCCGCCGCGATGCGGAAGTACTCGATGGCTTCGCCGACTTCGCCAAGGGCCTCGGCCTTGTAGGGCTTGCCCTGGTCGAGCGTCAGCCAGCGCGCGAGGTCCTCTCGCCGCGTCTCCATCACATCGGCGACGCGATGCAGCAGCGCGGCCCGGTCGAACACGCCCAGCGCCGCCGTTGCGCTGCGGGCGGCGGAGGCAGCCTCCAGCGCGCGCTCCGCATCCGCACGAGTGCCCTTCGGCAAGCTGGCAATCACCTCACCGGTCGCCGGGCTCGACGCCTCGAAGCTTTCGCCGCTCTCGGACCCGACCCACTGACCGCCGACGAACATCTTCAACGTCTGAATCTTCTCGACGACCTTCAACGGGTCCCTCCTTGCGCTGCCAGGGCGGGCAGCTCTTTTAGCCTCGTCATCTCCGCGTCGTAGAGCGGCTCCTTGACGACGGTCGCCGGGTAGCGGCTACCGAAGTACTGAACCTCGACGTGGCTACCTTCCGCCGCGCGCTCGAGCGGGAGATAACCATAGATAATGCTCTTGCCGACGGTGTAGCCATAGTTCGCGCTCGTCACGTAACCAACACAGCTTCCATCGACGAAGATCGGCTCCTTCCCGAGCAGCGAGACGGCCGGGTCATCGAATGTCATACAGGCGAGCTTCCGCGTGATGCCCCGTTCCTTGATCCGCAGGAGCGCGCTCCGACCGATGAAGTCGCCCTTGTTGAGACGGACGGCGAAGCCCAGGCCCGCCTCATACGGGTTGTACTCGCTATGGATGTCGGCGGCCCATAACCGATACCCCTTCTCCAGCCGGAGCGAGTCGAAGGCGCCACCCCCAAGCGCGGTCACGCCGAACGCCTGACCTGCCTTCCACAGTGTGTCCCAGAGCCGCAACCCGTACTCGGTCGGCGTGTAGAGCTCCCAGCCCAGCTCACCGACGTATGAAATCCGAATTGCATAGGCCGGGACACTGCCGATCGTCAGCGGCCGGGCGGCGAGATAGGGAAACGCCGCATTGGAAACATCCTGCTGGCTGACGGGCTGCAGGAGATCCCGCGCCTGGGGGCCCCAGACGCCGATGCAGCACCAGCCCGAGGTCAGGTCCTTCAGATGGACCCTCGAATCGCCCGGCAGCTGGCGACGCATCCAGGCCAGGTCGTGCATCCCGACGCCGCCACCGGTGACCACCCAGAAACGTTCGTCATCGACCCGGGTCACCGTGAGGTCGGTCATCATGCCGCCGCGCTCGTTGAGCATCGCGGTGTAGGTCACCTTGCCGACCGGCTGGTCCATCTGGTTCCCGGCGATCCGCTGCAAATAGGCGAGCGCACCCGGTCCCGACACCTCGATCTTCACAAAGGGGGTCGCGTCGAATAGCACCACCCGCTCGCGAGCCGCCCGGTGCTCTACGGATTGCGTCGGTGACCAGAAGCGCGCCGCCCAGCCGGATCGCGTCGGGACGGAGGGACCGTCATCGAGGAGCGATCGGTTCGCTTCATACCATTGCGGCCGCTCCCAGCCCGCGCCCTCGAGGAACATCGCGCCCAGCCCCTGCTGACGCTCGTAAAACGGCGTCAGGCGAAGTTTGCGGGGCGTCTCCATCGGCTGGAGTGGATGAATGATGTCGTACACCTCGCGATAGTTCTGGGCGCCGCGGGCCCGCAGGTACGAACGGGTGAAGGCGTGCGAATAGAAGCGGTTCAGATCTTCTTCGCGAAGGTCGAGGTCGGGCACGCCCTCCACCATCCACTCGGCGACCGCTCGTGCCGCCCCCACGCCATGGGTGATCCAGACGGCCTCGCAGGCCCAGAAGCCGCGTACGTCCAGCGACTCACCGATCAAGGAATGCCCATCCGGCGTGAAGGAGAACATGCCGTTGATCTTCTCGACCAGCTCCGCCGACCTGAGCGCCGGGTAGAGCTCGGACGCATACCCCATCGAGGGACCGAAGAGATCGTCACGGAAGGGCGCGCAGGACGGCATCACCCCGTCGTCCCAGGTCGAACGAAGCTCCTGCGGGTCAACGAGAACGGGTTCATGCCGGTAGGCGCCGATCAGGAGGCTGCGGTAATCCTGGCGGAAGTACATCGAGCGGTCCTGGTGGCGGACGATGGGCATGGATTGCCAGCCGGTCTCGCCCGACAACTCGGGCAGGGGATCGCTGACGGCGACCAGGTGTTGCAATGGCTGCAGAGGGATCGGCACGCCGGCCATCCGGCCGATCAGCGGGCCCCAGATGCCGGCTGCGCTGAGCACGTGCTCGGTCGCGATCCGGCCCTGGTCCGTCTCCACGGCTGAGACGCGCCCCTGCTTGACGTCGATCCCGGTAACTCGCGTGTTTCCGAGGAAGCGGGCGCCTTCGAGCTCAGCCAGCCGGGCCAGGGCCTCCGACGCCTGGACGGCCCTGACGGTGCCGTCGCTGGGCACGTGGATGGCGCCGTAGAGATGATCGGTGCGCATGATCGGGACCAGGCCCTTGATCTCTTCCGGGCCGATCAGGCGGGTCGTCAACCCCCAGGACGTCGCATGGCCATGCTTGCGCTTGAGCTCCTCCCAGCGCTCCGGCGTGGCGGCCACCTCCAGGCTGCCCACCTCCCAATAGACGGGGTCGCCGTCGAGCCGGAGTTTGCGATAGGTCTGAACGGTGTCCATGGCGAAGCGGCAGGTGGTGCGGGCGACGTTGTTCTGAAACACCAGGCCCGGCGCGTGCGAGGTGGAACCGCCAGCCCGGAACAATGGTCCCTGGTCGAGGACGACGACGTCGCGCCAGCCGAGCCGGGTGAGGTGATAGGCGGCGCTGCAACCGACTATCCCGGCGCCGATGATGACCACCCGGGCCTGGTCCGACCGGCGGTCAGACCCGGGCATGCAGGATGGCGTCCTTGCGGACCTCGACGAAAGCCTGGAGCTGTTCGTCGACCCCCGAATCGATGCCCGGGTCGGCGTAGTCCGAGAGCAGCTGCTTCCACTTCTCGTTCGCCACCCGGTCCGCCGTCCGCGACCCATTCCGCTGCCAGCGGTCAAAGTTCTCGGTCGACGAGATCCAGGGCCGATAGAACCCGGTCCGGTAATGCCGCATCGTGTGCTCGGACCCCAGGTGGTGGCCACCGGGACCAACTTCGCGGATCCCGTCCATGGCAAACCCCTCGTCATCGAACGGGATGCCGCGACTCAGGATCCACTCGAACATTCGCAGTGCCTCGACGTCGATGATGAATTTTTCGTACGACGCCAGTAGCGCAGATTCGAGCCAGCCTGCCGCGTGGAGGACGAAATGCACGCCGCCCAGCACCGTCGGCCACATGCACATCATCGATTCGTACGCCGCCTGGGCATCCGGGCTCTTCGACGAGGTCAGCGCGCCGCCCCCTCGGAACGGCAGCCTGTAGTGGCGGGCCATCTGGGCGCTGGCCAGGATGCCCATCGCGGATTCCGGGGTTCCGAACGCGGGACTGCCCGACTGCATGTCGATGTTCGTCAGGAATGACCCGTAGATGCAGGGCGCGCCGGGCCGGATCAGCTGGATCAGGGCGATGCCGGCGAGCGCTTCCGCTGTCTGCTGGGCAATCGTTCCGGCGAGGCCCATGGGGGACATCGCCCCCGCCATCAGGAAGGGTGTCGCGATCACCGGCTGGTTGGCGGACGCATATTCGATCAGCGCGCCCAGCATCCGGTCGTCGTAGCGCAGGGGGCTGTTGACGTTGACCAACGCGAGCAGCGCCGGGGTTTTCTCGATCCGGTCCCGGCCGCCGAACAGGATCGACGACATCTCGATGGAGTCGCGCGCGCCCTCTTCTGAGATGACGCTCCCCATGAAGGGCATGTCGGTCCAGCGGATGTGCGAATAGACCATGTCCAGGTGGCGGGTCTCGAGCGGAAGGTCTTCCGGCTCGACGATGGTGCCGCCCGCGCAATGGATTTGCGGGGTCGCCTGGGCCATCTTGTCGAAGTTCGTGAAGTCCGCGATGGTGGCGCCGCGCCGGCCGCGATCGAGATCGGTGATGAAGGGCGGGCCGTAAACCGGGGCGTTGACCATGGAGTCGCCGCCGATGGTGACGGTGTTCTTTGAATTTCGCGCTTGTACCTGGAAGCTGGCCGGCGCCTTGCCCACCTGCTCCTCGATGAAGGCCGCCTCGAATCGGACCCGGTTCTCCTCGATTTTCAGCCCGGCCCGTTGGAAGGTGTCGATTGCTTTGGGATGAAGGAAATCGACCCCGATCTCCTGCAGGATGAGCATGGCGTGCTCATGGACCTGCTGAACTTGCTCCTCAGAGAGGATGTCGACCGGCTTGAGCGTGTTCTTCCACATGCGGTTAGGCGTGTGCCAGCGCCCGGGTGACTTTGCGATGGCGGCCCGCCTCGAAGGCCCGGCCGTAAATCCTTTCGTAGTTCCTGGCGTCGACGTCCCTCGGGTTGCCGATACTCTGCGAGTCGGCGGCCGCCTTTTCGGCCAGCATCGGGATCTCGTCTTCGGAGAAACCCAGCTCGTTGAGCGACGGGATGTCGAGGTCCTCGGTCAGCTGGTAGACGTACTCGACCGCGACTTCGGCGGCCTTCCAGACCGGCTTGTTCGAGACATCCAATCCGACCGCCTGGCCGATCCGGGCAAACCGCTGCGGTTCGCCGGCGTAGTTGTATTCCATCACCGGCGCCAGCAACCGGCCGGTCAGCGCACCGTGCGGCGCATCGTGGACGCCACCCGCTGTCTGGCTCATCGCGTGGGCCGCGCCCGCGGAATCGGTGCCGTAGGCGAGGCCCGCCAGCATGGCGGCCATGCTCATGTGGTAGCGCGCCTCGAGGTTATGGCCCTGCGCGTAGGCGACCCGCAGGTAGCGGCCGCAATACTCCATGGCCAGCAGCGCGACCGCATCGGTGAACGGCTGATGGTAGGCCATCGTGTAGCACTCGATGGCATGGGTGAGCGCGTCCATGCCGGTCCCGGCGGTGACCCCCGCCGGGAGATTGACACTCAGGGATGGATCGACGAGGGCGACCCATGATGCGATGTTGGGCGTGCCGCCGACGTTGAATTTCACCTTCCGGTCGGGATCGGTGATCACCGCCCAAAGCGTGACTTCGCTGCCGGTGCCGGCGGTGGTCGGGACCGCGACCAGCGGCGGGATCCGGGAGTGAATCGGGTCCTTGCCCCACTCGTACTGCCCGATGCTGCCCCCATGCACGGCCACCACGCCGATGCCTTTGGCGGCGTCGATCGAGCTGCCGCCGCCGATCGCCACCAGGCCATCGCAATGCTCGGTCTTGTAGTAGCGCGCGCCAGCGTCCACGAGCGCGATGCCGGGATTGGCGCGGACCTGGTCGTAGCTGACCGGATCGAGGCCGGCGGCCCGCAGCGGCTTGAGCGCTTCGTCCAGGAGCCCGGCTTTCACGATGCCCTGGTCGGTGACGACCAGCGGCCGCTTGACGTTCAGTGCCGCTGTTTCCTGCCCCAGGGCGGAGAGCGCACCGATGGCATGCACCATCCGGGTCGGTGATTGATACGCCTTCAGGACGCTGTCAAGCACGGCCAACGATTCTCATCCTCCTTCCATGGCTGACGGCGACGTTAGGTATACGCCGAAAGTCTCTTCTGAGATACGAACTCTGTCAAGGGCTCTCACGGCGCGCCTCCCTCAGCCAGCCTGTGACGCGATCCGACTCCATGACTGTGAGCGCCCGATCCCATCGCTTCGTGTAGTAGTCGGTGAAATCGAAGTCCAGCGTCGAAATCCTGGCCTGGATGGCGCCCCAGAGCGTCCAGCCGACGTCCGACATCAGGGCGAACAGGTTCATGCGCGCCAGTTGCTGCGGGTCCGGCCGCCCGAAGTAGGCCTCGCACAGAACCGACCGCAAATCATCATCGAAGCTGGCCTCCTGCGCCGTGTTGCCCAGGTCGAAGCAGGCATCGTTGTTCCCGCTCAGCTCGTAATCGACGATCCGCAACCACCGCCCGTCGTCGATGAAGTTCTCGCAGAGCAGGTCGTTGTGGCAGGAGACAACGGGTAGCGCCCCAACCCGGACCGCCCGTTCGATCTCGGCCACCAGCGGCAGCCGCGCACGATAATCCGACGGAATCGTGACCTTGTGCTGATCGACGATCCGGAGGTAGGTCTCGATCAGCCGGAACATGTCGAAGTCCTTCAAGAAGCGAGGCGCGGCGTGCAGGCGTTTGAACGATTCCGCCATGCGCCGCACCACCTCATCCGATTGCAGGGCCTGGGCTGACATCGTCTCACCGGGGATGAACTCGAGAACCATGACGTCCAGCTCGGGGACGTGCTCGATCACAGCCGGACCGATGCCGGTGCTGGCCGCCGCCTTCGTGTTGTAGACCTCGTTGGCGCGGTCGATCGACAACAGCTCTGTCGATTTCCCGGGTATCCGCATGACGTAACGTTCCAGGGCGCATACGACCAGGTAGTTTTCGTTGGTGAGGCCGCCGGATAGCGAGGAGACTTTGACATCCTTCCCTCGCCACAGCGACACGCGCCCGAGCGCCTCCTCAACCCGCGACATGGGCTGCGTCGTGGCGAACCGGTTGCTCACGCTTCAGCACGGCGTCGCGGCTCACCTCAGCCACAACCCGCCGCCCGAAGACCTCCACCTCCACCCGCGCTCCGGGTCCCAGTCCGACAGGCAGATAGCTGTAGCCGATGTTGCGACGGACGGTGAATCCATACGCGCAGCTGCGTAGCCTGCCGACGACCGAGCCATCCGCGTAGACGGCCTCTCCGCCGTAGATCGTGACGTAGTCGCGCTCTCCCACCAGGAGTGTTCGCAACCGCCGCGTGACCCCGGCCGCCTTTGCGGCCATCAGCGCCGCGCGCCCGTTGAAATCGCCCTTGTCGAAGCGGACGCAAAAGCCGAGCCCGGCCTCCAGCGGGTTGTCCAGCAGGGTGAGGTCGGTGCCGTAATAGCGATAACCCTTCTCCATCCGCAACGAGTCCAGCGCGCGGTACCCACCAGGGCGGATGCCAAACGGTCGTCCACCTGCCATCAACCGATCCCACACCTGCACGGCGATCGATGGCTCGACGTAGAATTCCCAGCCCAGCTCGCCAACGTACGTCACGCGCTGGGCGAAGACCTGGAAGTCCCCGATGCGGATGTCGCGACCCTGCATGAACGGGAAGGCTTCCTCCGAAACATCGTCATCGGTCAGGCCCTCCAGCACGTCGCGGGCCCGTGGTCCCCACATCCCGATGACGCACAGCTCCTCCGTGGTCTCGCGGATCGCAAGCGGCCCATCGTCATCGCGTTGCTCCAGCCGCAGCCACCCCAGGTCGCTGTTCACATACCCGGCCCCGGTGACCAGCCGGAACCGGTTCGGGCCCAACCGGGTGACGGTGACGTCCGCGGCCACTCCTCCGCGGCGGTCGAGCAGCTGGGTGTAGACAACACTGCCAACCGGCCTGTCGATGAGGTTGCCCGCGACGCGTTCGAGCAGCGAGAGCGCTCCCGGACCATCCAGCTCGATCTTGCCGAACGATGTCATGTCGATGATCCCCACCCGCTCGCGGAACGCCAAATGCTCTTCTGCCTGCAGCTCGAACCATGGCGGCCGTGCCCAGCCGAAGCGCCGCTGGTCTGCGCCCGCCCGCCGCCAGGGCCTGCCCGGCTCGAAGTGCTCGGGCCGTTCCCAGCCATGTTTCGCGCCGAACACCGCACCGAGGTCCTGCATCCGGTGGTGCAGGGCGCTCGTCCGGCGTGGCCGGCCCCACTCATCGGCGTCGTACGGGTAGCGAAGGAAGTAGTAATAGCGGTATGCCTCTCTGGCCAGCTCGGCGACATAGCGATGGTCGCGGTGGACCGGCCCGAAGCGCCAGGGCCGGTACGCATAGAGGTCGAGTTCCGTCTCTCCGGCGGTGATCAGCTGCGCCAGCGATTCGCCGATCCCACCAGCACCGCCGAAACCGTTCAACGACAGTCCGGCGGCCATGAACAGCCCGGGCACGCCCGGCACCGCCCCGACCA
>VBHC01000164.1:10976-14165 GCA_005889535.1 Chloroflexota bacterium | reverse complement strand
AGTTTTCATCGACATAGGCATAGTGACTCCCGTTCGACGAGATTAGCGCCAGGGAGGCTGGCACCCAGCGAGCGTATGCACGGTCATAGCTGACTCCTGGCGGGTGGTGAGCGGGCCCGCGCATCGTGATCTTGTTCGAGCTCGGGTCGGGCGTGAACTCACCTTTCGGGAAGCTCACAAACCCTCCAAGCGTGGACCCGCCGGTGATCGGAAGGCGGCACGAGAGCTGTGCCTCAATGCAGTCCTGGAGACCGAACCCGCAGGTCGTTCCATTGCCAAGCCGCTGATTGCACACGGGCGTCCATGGGTTGTCGTCGCACCGAACGACAACACCCCAGCCGCACGGACCACTTGGATCGGCTGCGCTGATCGCCGGATCACAACCGGGACGAGTGCCAAGCTCTGCCAGGGAGGCGGCATGGGGCGGCCCGAAGCCGGAAGGGAATGTCCGGCCATAATTGGGCGCCACGGCGTACGCGCCACCCGAAACGCTCTCCCAGTCGGGAACCCAGGGCTGCGGCGCCATCGTGCTGAGAGGCGCCGGCGACGGCAGGACGCTCTCACGCGCGAATAGGGAGGACGGTGAAGAACTAGTGGTTGCTGCCGGATGGAGAGGGCCGTAGATGGTGATGATTGCAGCAACGCACAGGACGACTGCTGCCGCGATCGCGACCCACGCTTTCAAGTGACTCCCCAGCATTGTCCGCTCTGTCAGCGAGCTTCACGGGAACGTATCACGGCATTATTAGACGGTCGTTAGCGATAGCCGGAGGGCCTGATCGGGCGACGAGAGGAATGAACGAGATCGAGCACTTCGTACCGGTTGGCACCAGTACCCTAAGTTGTTGTGACAAGGACTGATGTATGGCGACCCCAACCGGATAAGTTTCGACCTGAATCTGAATACCAACCCTGAGCTTTGGCTTGTTGGCACGGTCAGCGGACGCTTAACGGACGCTCGGCGGACGCTTAGAGGACGGTCACCGAATGGACTTTCTGCGGCTTTGCAATCCGAATCCCCGACTTAGCGGTCGGCCCTGAACCCGGCTTGACTTTGCTGACAGGTGCCGCCATAGTCGGATCCGGAGGAGGACTCGCTCCGGGGCGAATGTAACCTTTCGCTGGCCGGGGCTCCCTTTACGTTTGGGTGAAAGCTGCGGTCGCTGATGCGAACCGGAGTGCGATCGAGGCGCTATACCGTACGCATGGCGATCGCATCTGGCGAGCAGCATGGGCATTCGCGCACGATCCCGACGTGGCAAGCGATGCGGTGGCCGAGGCTTTCGCGCAAGCCCTGGCTCGGGGTGATGCCATACCGTCGCCCGCAGCATGGATCTGGCGTGCCGTTTTTCGCATCGCAGGGGGAATGCTGCAAGAACGCCGCCGCTTGGTGCGCCTCAGTCATGGTGGGTCCTACGAGATGACGGAGGTCGACCAGGAGCTGGTCTGGGCTCTGCAGCGGCTCCCGCCGCATCAGCGCGCCACGCTTATCCTTTTTTACTATGCCGATCGCCCGATCAACGAGATCGCCGACATCCTGCAGTCCAGCAGCATCGCGGTTCGGGTTAATTTGAGCCGCGGCCGTAAGCGGCTGCGATTAATCTTGGAGAACCGCTGTGATTGATCTCAAGGATCGATTCACTGAACTCGATCGGATGCCTGCGCCCGATCTCGATCGATTGATCGCTGCGCGCGCGCGACAACTGGCAAAGGTCCCCGGCGCCCTCGGTTCTGAGGACCCTGGAGCACGACGAGCAGACACCCACCCAGTTGAGCTACTGGCGACTGTAGCCATCCTGGCCCTCGCCGTCGGCGTGGCCGCGTTGATGCAGTGGCGGCTGATGAGCCCGTCGAGACAGGTGCGACCTTCGCCATCACCGACACCAACCAGCCTGGTCCAGGCACCCTCAGCAGGCACCGTGGTTTTCTCGGGTTCTGCCTGCACCTATAAGGGACCACAGAGGATCTGGGTCGACCATGTCTCGGTCGCCCTTTCCAACCAGACCGCCAGGGATGCTCATTTTGATTTCTTCCGGCTCAACCAGGGTCACAGTTATTTAGAATTCGCGGCCCACATCCGGGAGGAACAGCAACGAAGCCAGGCAGGCCAGTCATCTCTGGGTTATCCGGACTTCGCCACCTTCCTCTTCACGGATGTCATCAAGCCGCAGGAGACGCAATCCCTTTACCTACCCACAGATGTCGCCACCTATGTCATCGCCTGCATCCCCTGGAACGACAGCCAGCCAGCCGGTATTTTTGCCGCCGGTCCAGTAACCGTTTCACCGTGAGCTCAGTGCCCTTGTGGCCAGCAGAAGTAGCCAGCAGAAGTAACGTTTCACGTCCTCGCGCGTCCCTTAATAGCAAATGGAAGTACGAGCTTCAGGCGCCTGGGCGGTTCGGAAAATCGTCGTTCTCTGCCTACTGCTGTCCAGTGCGTGCGGCGGTGCCGTGAACGCGACGCCGGCGACCACCGGGAAGGTGCCTGAGGCCGGAACCTTTACCCTGACAGATTCTGGCTGCCAGTACGACGCAACTGCGCGCGTGGCATCGGGGTCCTTCTCCGCCCGAGTGGCGAACAACACGGCCGATCGCGCTCACTTCGATTTGTGGAAGCTGAACGCTGGACACAGCTACGCCGAACTACTGGCACATGTCAACGAAGAGGGGCGTCGACTACAATCGCAGCAACCGCCGCTAGGACACCCGGAGTTCGCTTCTCTGGTTCGGAGTCTCCCGGTAGAGGCGCAGGCATCGGGTGTACTAACAGCCGACGCTGGGGCCGGAATCTACGGCATGGCATGCATTCGCTGGAAGCTCGCGGAAGAAGGCCCCCTGGATATGTATCCGGCCGGTCCGCTCATGGTTGGCCAATAAGCCAGGTATTCGGGCGGATCGCCATTCGAGACGACCAGGTGGTCGACGTCGACCTGAATTCCGTCTACGCAAGGACTTTCAGGTGGTATTTACGACCCCAACCGGACGAGTTTCGAACTCCAACGGAGCTCAGTGATGGCGAGCTGGCTCAATATGGCGTCGTCGACGAACGCCTAACGGACGGCCTGCGGACGCTCAACGGACGCTCTCCGGACGGCCGCGTTCCGTGCTCCTACCGGTTTTGAAGTTCGACTATCTTTCGTTTTGCTGCGTCCACAGACGTCCACCGGCGTTGCTACATGAATAATCTGA
>VBHC01000164.1:0-10964 GCA_005889535.1 Chloroflexota bacterium | reverse complement strand
TTCGATTCTCGCGAAGCGACCAGCGGCCGGCTATCATCGCGGATGGAATTGGGATGACTCTGAAGCTGGTCGGCAAGCCGTCCCCCCGCCGTGAGCGAGAGATGGCTGCTCTGGTTGTCAAGGACCGCGCCGTAGCCTCCACAGCCAGTCAGAAGCACCGCCCAGTTCAGTTTTTACCTGGGCGATGAAGTCACGGGCGACGGCCTATTCTCCGCTTCTCCGCTCGCCGCTCCGAATACCTGGAACTTGCGCTCGCATGTGAACCCACTGATCCCATCGCCTGGGCGGCACGCAAGCTAGATGCTCGGGCGGATCTCGTCCCTCACCTCGCTCCCATAGATCCGGCTCACGATCACCAAAACTGCAGGGATCGCCAGCCACACGAAGCGGGCAGCATCGACGTTAATCAGAGCGACTGGTATCGAGATCAGGAAGATGATCGACGTTCCGGCGGCGCGCAGGCCGAAGTAGCGACCCATCCGGCGTTGTGCTTTGCGGTGTGCCGACCTGATGATCGCGACCCACCATAACAAGGCGAGCGTGAATCCAACGAACGCGGTGCTCGCGGCGTAGAAGATGACGGCAGTAGTCAGCTCCCCGTACCGCGCCAACACGCCAGCAGGAAAAGGGATGAAACATATCGTCATCAGGAACAGCAAGTTCGCGTACAGCGTCGGCCGGTCGTACTCTCGCACGACCTGGAAGAGCCGGTGGTGGCTAAGCCAGAAAATGCCGACCACCGCGAAGCTGATTACGAAGCCAAAGATGCTCGGTATGGCTTCGCGGAGGTGGGCCTGGAGATTCGCGTCAGTCTGCGAGTTGCCGAGGTCAGGCACAGAAATTGACAGAACCAGAAGTGTGATGGCGACGGCAAAGATTCCGTCGCTGAGTGCTGTGACCCGTCCGAGCGCATGGTCCACGTGGTTGGCCACCACGGCACCACCTTACCTCCCGGGGCATTAGCTTCGTTGGGATAACAACGTCTTCATGGATTTGGCGGCCGCCCGCGGCCAAGCGATCCTCGAATTAGCCCAGGTCCGGCTTGACGGCATATGTCCACGCCCTAGCCTAGTTGTTACGAATAAACTAACAAGTTGTTATAGCTGCAATATCTGGCGACCCCGAGCGGATTCGAACCGCCGATCTCCTCCGTGACAGGGAGGCATGTTAGACCGCTACACCACGGGGCCGCGGAAGCCCAGTATATATAGGTTGATTTAGGGCTAGGAGCGGACCAGCGTGTCCTCCTTGCCTACTACAAAGCGCTGGATCACCTGGGCAACGCCCGCCTCGCTGATGCTGCCGGTCACGAATTTGGCCACCTGCTTGAGCGCCGCCGGCGCGTTACCCATGGCGACCCCAAACCCAGCCCAGGTGACCATGTCCTCATCGTTGAGGTTGTCGCCGATGGCGCAGACATCGGCCTGCGGAATGCGCAGACGTTTGGCGACCATCGCCAGTGCCTTCGCCTTTGACACCTGTGGATTGACGACTTCGATGAACCAATCCAGCGACCGCGTCACGCGCCCGATGTCTCCCATCCAGGCGCTCAACTCGGCCATCCGCGCCGGCACCTCCCTCGGGTCAAGATCGACGAGGACCATCTTGGTCGAGTCCTGCCGCACCCACTTCGACAATGGACCGACCACCTCATAAGGGACCATCGCTACGCGCGCGTAGAGGTCCGCTTCGGGCCGCGCTCGCGCGGTGTAGACGACCTCATTCACATAGGCGTTGACGTGCCAGTCCCGCGGCTCAGCAAATGCCAGTACCCGCTGCTGCATTTCAACCGACAGCTCGCACCGATGCCACACCTCGCCGCTGGCGATCTCGCGAACCACGGCGCCCTGGTAATTGATGATCGGACCCTTAAGTCCGAGTGGCTCCGCATAGCGAAGCGAGGACTTGAACATCCGGCCAGTCGCCAGGACCACGGTGACGCCGGCCGCCGCCGCGGCTTGGACCGCGGCCACGTCGCGCGGATCCATCTCCAACTGGTGGTTGACCAGCGTGCCATCGAGGTCGATGGCCAGCAGTCGGATCGCCACCTAGCGCCGGACGGCGAGCGCTTCGGGGTTGACCAGGTTGGGTGGAGTCTGCCCTTCGACCGCGTCGATCAGGTTCTTCGCCGCGGTCTCAGCCATAGCGGCCCGAGCCGTGACGGTGGCGCTTCCGAGGTGCGGGAGCAGGACCGCATTCCAGCAATCGGTCAGGCCGGGGTCGGTCTTCGGCTCGTGCTCGTAGACGTCGAGCCCCGCTCCTTTGATCCATCCGTCCTTGAGCGCCCGGACCAGAGCTTTTTCGTCGACGATCGGCCCCCGCGCGGCGTTGATCAGATAATGCTCCGGCCCCATCAACCTCAACTCGCGCTCGCCGATCAGGTGCCGAGTCTGGTCATTCAGGTCGGCATGGATGCTGACGTAGTCGGCCTTTCGGAGCAGTTCGTCGAGGGGGACGTACTGGGCGCGCAGTTGCGACTCCACCTCGGGGCTCGCCCGACGCGCATCTGAATACAGGATCGACATGTTGAAGCCCAGACCGCGCCGCGCCACCGCCTGCCCGATTCGGCCGAAGCCGACGACGCCCAGCACCCGACCGTAGACATCACTGCCAAGGAGCAGGTCGGCCTTCCATCCCTTGAATTTGCCCTCGCGAAGGAATCGGTCCGATTCGACCACGCGACGGGCAACTGCGAGCAGCAGGGCAAATGCCAGATCGGCGGTGGCCTCGGTCAGGACGCCTGGGGTGTTGGTCACCAGCACGCCCCGGCGAGTAGCGGCTGCCAGATCCACGTTGTTGTAGCCGACGGCGTAATTGGCCACCACCCGCAAATGCGGCGCCGCCGCCATGATCTCGTCGGTGATCGGCACATTGACCATGCCGACGATGCCGATCGGGTCGGTCTCGGAAATGTGCCGCTTCAGCGTCTCCGATGGCATGCCTTCGGCCTCCAACATCGTCACCTCGAACCGTTCGCGCAGCATGTCGATGCCCGGTGACGGCAGTGGCAGGGTGACGAAGACCCGACTCACGCGGGCCGCCGAACGCGCAGGTCGAGCAGCATGACTTCCATGGCGAGGCGAGGATTCACATTCTCATCGATCAGCAACTGGGTTCGCTGGGCCGCCGCGAGCGAGGCCCTCACATGGTCAGCCGGCACTCCCTTGACCCAGGTTTCCAACGCCGATTTCCGGGTCTCCGGCATGCTCCTCAACAGACCCGCCTGGAGGAGCATCGCATCGCGCAGGAAGGCGGTGAAGCCACGAAGCGCGTCCGAGGCGACCAGCCGCATCTCCGCCTGCGGCCCCTGGCCGAAGCGCACGGCATACTTGAGTACCCCATCGACGTCCTCGAAGGCCAGGCCGGCGAGCTCCTCAGCCCATCGGTCCATCCTGAGCACCCATTCCCGATCCGTCAGGGCCCGCAGGGCCCAGCCGGGGCGTCCGTGGGCGACGCCAGCGAGGGCTTCTGCGTCCTCGCGATTCCCATGGCGCGATGCGATGAAGTCAACGACTGCCGACCGTCCCACCGGCGATAGCGCGATGACCTGGCAGCGCGAAAGGCATGTGGAAAGCAAATGGTCGGCATACGCCGTGGTCAGGATCAGCACGGTGTTAGGAGGCGGCTCCTCGAGCGTCTTGAGCAAACAGTTCTGCGCGGCTTCGGTCATCCGCTCGGCATTTGCCAACAAGGCGACCCGCAAGGGCGCGACGAAGGGCTTGAGGCTCAGGAACTGCTGAAGCGATTGGTCGTGGGCCTGCGCCCCCCGTTCCGGATGAAACCGGATTTCGTCGATGCTGATCGCTTCCGGCCGGTCATCCGACCAGAAATCGGGATGGATTTCGAGGCGGCGCGGCTGCCCCTCGCCGAGCAGCAACTCCTCCGCGAGCGCCCGGGCGAGCGCGGTCTTGCCTATGCTTTCCTCGCCGGTCAGGCAATATGCATGGGCCAGCCGGCCGGCGCCCCGGTGGGCCCGGAAGATGCTGAGGGCTCGCTCGTGTCCGGCGATCGCCGCAAAACCTCGCGCTATCGTGGGGGTCGACCCGGCCCGACGAATACGCGACGCTGGCATGCCGCCCACCTTAACAAGTCTTTCCTTGACCGCGGAAGGAAGCCATTCCTATGCTGTAGGCGTTTCCGACAGCGAAGCTGTCAACTTGTAGGCATCGTCCGCATTCGTCGCCGCCAACGTCACAGCACCATTTCGATGGATGCCGAAGAACCCGACCAGCAGAACAAGATCCGGGAGCTACAGGCCGTCGTGGCCAAGGGCCTGAAGGGCATCAACGAATGCCGCTATGCGGCCGACTGCGAGTTCGCGCGCGCCTGCCCCGGGACCTGCTAAACACCCAACCCCTGACTCGCTGTGCAGGGTTGCTATAATCCATAAAGTTTCCTTTATATGAGGTCCACGGCACTGCTGGCAAACCCGTCGCTCCGAGAGTTCCGCGCCCACTACCAGGCGCTGGCGAGCGTGACGCGGCTACGGATCCTGCATGTGCTTGCCGGCGTCCGGGAGATCACCGTGCAGGAGCTGGCCGATGCGATCGGTGTCAGCCAGCCACGCCTCAGCTGGCACCTGCGGATGCTGCGCCGGGGCCAGCTGGTTCGTGCTCACCGCGAAGGGCGTACCGTCCTGTACTCACTCAACCGGGAAGGCTTGAACGCTTTCCATCGAGAGCTGTCGACCCTGATCGCGCCTCGACCGCGGGTTCGGGCGCTGGAGCATGAATGGAGCGAGGTGTAAGCAGCGATGGCAGAAAAGAACGGCACTAGGCACAACGGTCGAGCCGCGCGGGCAACCGTGGTCCGCACGGACAGCCGGTCGCGACGGAAGGTACGGGTGGCGATCCTGGGGGTGGGCAACTGCGCCTCGTCGCTAGTGCAGGGCGTTGAGTACTACCGGGACGCGAAACCCGGCGCATCCATCCCAGGATTGATGCACGTCGACCTCGGCGGGTACCACATCCGCGATATCGAATTCTCGGCGGCCTTTGACATCGACAAGGACAAGGTCGGCAAGGACCTGGCCGACGCGATCTTTTCCGGCCACAACAACACCGTCAAATTCGCCGACGTGCCGCATCTCGGCGTCAGGGTCGAGCGCGGCATGACCCACGATGGACTGGGCAAATACCTCTCCGAGATCATCACCAAGGCCCCCGGCCCAACCGCCGACATCGTGGGCATCCTGAAGGAGACGAAGACCGACGTGGTGGTCAACTACCTCCCCGTCGGCAGCGAAGAAGCCGTGAAGTGGTACGCCGAACAGGTGCTCGAGGCGGGTTGTGCCTTCGTCAACTGCATGCCGGTCTTTTTGGCGCGGGAGCCCTATTGGCGCGGCCGTTTCGAGAAACGCGGGATCCCGATCATTGGCGACGACATCAAGTCACAGGTGGGCGCGACCATCGTCCATCGCATCCTGACCCGGCTGTTCGAGGATCGCGGCGTCAAGCTGGAGCGGACCTATCAGCTGAACTTCGGGGGCAACACCGACTTCCTCAACATGCTGGAGCGGGAGCGGCTGGTCTCGAAAAAGATCTCCAAGACCAACAGCGTGAAATCGCAGCTCAAGGCCGATATTGGCGCCGAAAACATCCATATTGGACCCTCCGACTACGTTCCCTGGCTGGGTGACCGAAAATGGGCCTACATTCGCCTGGAGGGGCGCTCCTTCGGAGATGTCCCATTGAACGTCGAGCTCAAATTGGAAGTCTGGGATTCCCCGAACTCGGCGGGCGTCGTGATCGACGCCATCCGGTGCTGCAAGCTGGGACTCGACCGTAAGCTCGGCGGAGCGCTGGAGGCTCCCTCGTCCTACTTCATGAAGTCGCCACCGACGCAGTACACCGATGGCGTGGCCCATCAGCTGACCGAGGCGTTCATCGCCGGAACCGCACCGGACGGCGACACGGCGGCGCGCGTCGGGACGGCGCCAGTGCCCGAAGCGACCGCGCGCCCCTGATGATCCTGCCTCCCCTGTTCAAGCTGGGGAACTGGGTCATGCGGGCGCTCCCGCCCCGCGTTCGTTATCCGCTGGCCGCCCTGACCGGCCGCTGCGCCTTCTTCCTGATGCCCCGGCGCCGCCGGGTCGCGTTCGAGAACTTCGGCCAGGTGCTGGGCCGCCCCTGGGATGACCCGCAGGTAAAGCGCACGGCGCGGCACGCCTTCGGAAATTACTTCAAGATGTTCGCGGATTTCATGCTGATGTACAGCCTCAAGCCCGAGGAAATCCGCCGCATGGTGCGTCCACAAGGGGTAGAGCGGATCGATCGTGTGCTGGCCGAAGGCAAGGGCGCCGTCGTGGTGACGGCCCATGTCTCGAACTGGGACATTCTCGCTGCCGCATCAGCGGTCTACGGCTATCCCATCAGCGCAGTGACCAATGAGCTTCCCAGCGGAGGGCTCAACGAGCTCGTGATTGCCTCGCGCGAACGCATCGGGATGAAAATGATCCGGCTGGGGCCCAGCAGCCTCCGCCACATCCTCCGGGCCCTGGGCCGAAATGAGTTAGTGGCGCTCGCGAGCGACCTGTACAGTGGTGACCGTGGCGTCCGGGTGCCCTTTTTCAATCGGCCCGCGATCTTCCCGGCCGGCCCGGCAACGATCGCCTTGAAAACCGGGGCGCCGATTCTCCCCGTCTGGATCCGCCGCCAGCCCGACAACCTGTACGTCGCCGAAATCGAGGAGCCGATCGAGGTCAGCCGCAGCGGCGACACCCAGCGCGATATCCAGCTGACCACCGAACGCATCGTCCAATTCTTCGAGCGGATCATCCGGCGCGAACCCGACCAGTGGCTCGTCTTCCTGCCGGTCTGGCGGCTGGACGCGCCGCCCAGTCCCGGCTCACCAGTGCAACCAGTCCTCGATCCATCGTGATCACCTACATCGGCTTTCGGCTGATCGAAGGCGTCATCGCCCGCCTGCCGCGCCGGCTCGCCTATGCCATCGGCGTCATCATCAGCACGCTCGCGTTTCCCCTTCTCGCCCGCCAGCGGCGCGCCCTGGAATCGAATCTAAGACAGGTGCTGCCGGAAATGGCACCGCCCCAGCTCCGTAAGCTGGCCTGGCGGAACTGGCTCAACTACACGAAGGCCTGGATCGACTTCTTCAAGATTCCGCGGACGGATCGTCGCCAACTGGGCAGCCTGCTGACGCCGATCGGCCTGGAGAACCTGGATGCCGCCATGGCGCGCGGGCTCGGCGTCATCGTCGTAGCGCCGCATATGGGATCGTGGGAGCTGGCGGCCGCCAGCTGGGCCGCCTCGTTTGGCGAGATCGGCATCATGGTGGAGCAGATCGAACCCCGCCGGCTGTTCGACCACGTTTCCGCGCTTCGCTCTCGAATGGGCATCCGGGTCATCCCATTGAGCCGGACCGGCGCACGCGACATCATGCGAATGCTCAAGGAGCACCGGATGGTAGTGCTCGCCATGGACCGCGACATCCTCAACACAGGACAGCAGGTCAAATTTTTCGGCCGCTCGACTTCATTTCCCACCGGCCCGGTTGAGATTGCCCTCAAGACCGGAGCGCCAATCCTGCCGGCTTTCTGCATCCGCGACAGCAATGACGCCTACGTCGCCATCGGCGAACCGCCGCTGTTCCTCACGCGGAGTGAAGATCACGCGGCCGATGTTCGAGTTGCCATGGAACAGATCCTGGCCACGTTTGAACGGTATATAAAGAGGTATCCGGACCAGTGGCACGTGCTCGAGCCGATCTGGCCGGAGAAGCCTATCGTCCCGGTCGTCACCATTCCGTCACCGCCGGCGCAGGCCGCTGTGGGCGATTAAGGAGGATATCGTGGGCAAAGCCGACTTCCACATGCACACGTCCTTGAACGATGGGACGGCCACCGTCCGGGAGGTGCTGAACTACATCAGGGACCGCACGGACCTGGACGTGATTGCCATTACCGATCACGACCGGCTGACCGGCAGCTACGAAGCCTTGGAGCTGGCCAACGAGTATCTGTTCAATGTGGTTGCCGGCTGCGAAATCACGACCCTACATGGCCACCTGCTGGCCCTCTTCATCGATAAGACCATCCCGATGTGGCGTCCGCTGGACTGGACAATCGGCAAGATCCACGAGCAGGGCGGCCTGGCGATCGCGGTGCATCCCTTCTCCATGCTCACCCGCAGCATCGGATACCGCTCCTTCGACGGCATCATGAAGAACACCTCACCGGAGATCTACTTCGACGCGGTCGAGACCTTCAACCCGTCGGTGGCCGGACGGACGTGCGCCGCCAAGATCCATCGCCTGAACAAGAGCCGATTTCATCTCCCGGAGGTCGGCTGCTCGGACAGTCATCACCTGGAGGGGATCGGCACCGGGTATACGACATTTCCGGGCAAGACCGCCCAGGACATGAAGAAGGCCATCCTGGCCAGCCAGACGAAGGCGTTTGGCGAGTACTGGGATTTCCTGACGCACCGCCGCATCGCACAACTGAAATTTCAGCGGATCGGTCGCAACTGGGCTCGCATGGGACGGTCCGCCGTCCGGGCATTCGCCAGGGGTTGACGCGATGAAGGGAAGCAGGTGGGCGACTACCCTTCCCCGGCGGGGAAGGGATTGAGATGAAGATCGCGCTGGTGTCGGCCTACGACTACGCGCATCCGGGTGGGGTCACCGAGCACGTCCGCCACCTGGCCGCCGGCCTGCGGCGGCGCGCCCACGAGGTCACAGTTTTTGCCCCGTGTTCCGACCGCGAACTGGCCGCGGCGGACCATGACTTCATCCGCGTCGGGCGACCCTTTCCTATCCCGATGCACGGCTCGGTTGCCCGCATCACGGTCAGCCTGCATCTGACTAACCGGATCAAACATTACGTCCGGGACAGCGGCTTCGACGTGATCCACTACCACGAGCCCCTGATGCCGGT
This sequence comes from Chloroflexota bacterium, assembly GCA_005889535.1. Lineage (GTDB taxonomy): Bacteria > Chloroflexota > Dormibacteria > CF-121 > CF-121 > CF-13. The sequence continues at coordinate 2,071 of VBHC01000164.1, read as the reverse complement.
GCTGCCGGTTACCGCGCTCCGCTTCTCCAAGACCTGCAACGTGGGCACCTTCCACGCCTTCGCCCGTTCGAACGTTGGCTACTACTACGGCAAGCCATTGCTCAAGCGATACGTCCGCAGGTTGCATGCTCGAATCGCGGTCTCAAACCCGGCCCGAGAGTTCGTCCGGCATTACTTTCCGGGTGATTATCGCGTCATCCCCAACGGCATCGACCTCAGCCGCTTTCAGAACCAGCCGCCCTATGCCGAGCTTCGGGATGGCATGTGCAACCTGCTGTTCGTCGGCCGCCTGGAGTATCGCAAGGGGCTCGGGTATTTGCTGCGCGCCTTTGCCCAGCTGAAGCCTCAGTATCCGAAGCTGCGCTTGATCATCGTCGGCGATGGGCCGCTGCGCCGCTGGTATGGCAACTTCATCGCCCGCAAGCAACTGGACGACGTGGTGATGGCCGGCTATGTACCCGCTGCCGAATTGCCCCGCTACTACGCCAGCTGTGATGTCTTCTGCTCGCCGGCGACGGGTGATGAGAGCTTCGGCATCGTGCTCCTCGAAGCGATGGCTTCCGGGAAGCCAATCGTCGCCACCAGCATCGACGGCTTTCGGGAAGTCGTGACCCACGGCCGGGAGGGCTTGCTGGTCGAGCGCAAGAGCCGCCGGCAGCTCGCCTACGCGTTGCAGACGTTGATCAACAATTCGGCGCTCCGCGCCGAGATGGGGATGGCCGGCCTGCTGAACGCGCGCCAGTACGACTGGGAGCGGGTGATCGACCAGGTGGCCGGTGTCTATAAACAAGCCATCGACCTGGCCCAACCGGCACCGTCGGTTCGGCTCGAGCCGAGCTTGAGCCCGCGCTGATGTTTACCCAGAAATTCCAGGCCTGGGTGCGGCGCTGGGCCGAGCGGCTCGTCGGCGTGTTTCGCGACTCGCCGATCACGCCCAACATGCTCACGCTCTTCGGTCTGGTGATCACCGCCCTCGGGGCGTTGCTGGTGGCCATGGGCCAGCTCCTGGTAGGTGGCGTGGTGCTGGCGTTCGCCGGGCTCTTCGATATTTTCGACGGCGCCCTCGCCCGCGCGGCCGGCAAAGTCTACAGGTACGGCGCCTTCCTGGACTCGACGGTCGACCGGTATTCAGAAGGCGTCGTCTATCTGGGCATCCTGATCTACTTCCTCGACCAGCACGATGGGCTACGGCCGATCATCGTCTTGATCGCGCTGGCCGGATCCTTCCTGGTGAGCTACGTCCGGGCTCGCGCCCAGAGCCTGGGCTTCACCTGCGACGTGGGCATTCTCGCCCGGCCGGAACGGGTCGTCATCATCGTTGCTGGGCTGTTGCTGGAATCGGTTGGCCTCAAGATCGGGGCCTGGACTCCGTTGACCGTCGCCCTGGTGGTCCTGGCGGTCGGCACGAACTTTACCGCGGTCCAGCGCGTCTGGGTTGTCTGGCAACAGAACCGGGCGGAGCTCCGTGAGATCCGGGGCCGACCGCCGGCCACAGACGCCGAGCGCGCTCCCGGTCCCCAACCGGTCCGGGCAGCGATGCGGCGCTTCTTCGAAAATCTGGGCAAGACCTAGGTTCTTCGGACTCTAGGTATCATGTGGGCGTGCAGGTCGCGATCTACGCTGACCATGATCCCGGCGGCAAGAAGCTGATCGCCACCCTGCGGCGCCGGCTCAAGAACGAAGAGATCCGCGCCTGGCAGGTAAAGAAAACAGCACCCTTCACCCTGATCCACTCGGGCGATCGCTATACCAAGATTCGCGTCACCTTCGTCCCGGCCGGCACCGCGAGCTTCAGCCGCGCCGCCCGAGCCGGTGCCCTCGGCGCCTTCCGCAGCCCCGAGCCGGCGCTGCTCGCCACTATCTCGGAAGGACCGTCCGCGGATCGGGTGCTCGGCTTCCTGGTGGGCATGCTAACCCGGCACGCCCGCCCCCTGGGCGTTTCCGGCGTCGGCATCCCGCTCAGCGCTTCCGCCTCCACGCGCTAGCTCCTCTCCGTTTCCGTCGCCACCCCACCCCGTAACCCGAACAGGTGCTTCTGCCATGCCAGGTAGATGACGATTGCGACGTTGAT
>VBHC01000163.1 GCA_005889535.1 Chloroflexota bacterium | reverse complement strand
GTGGGCGATTCAGATGAATGCGGGCGACGCCGTCGTGTTCCCTGCTGACCGACACAACCTTTGCCGAGGTGGTCGCTTGCTCCATCGATCCCTCCTTTGTGTACCCTGAAGTCTAGTTCGCTCGCTCGGATAGCTGGAGGAATGACAACCAAATGAGCACGATGGTGATTGACGGCAAGCCGGCAACGGCACGGTCGGGAAAGACTGTAGAAATTCGCGACCCGGCGACCGGTGACCTGGTCGATAACGTTCCCCAGGCCGGCGTCGACGAGACCCGGCAGGCAATCGACGCCGCGCACACGGCCTTTCGGGCCTGGGCGGACACGCTGCCCGCAAAGCGTGCCCAGATCTTGATGAAGGGCGCGGCACTGGCGCGCCAGCACCTCGACGAAGTTGCCTTGCTGTTGACGCGCGAACAGGGAAAGCCGCTGCGCGACTCGAAGATCGAGGCCGAGCGATTCGTCGAAAACATCGAGTTCTACGCGTCGCTCTCCGCGTCGGGCGCCATCCGTGGCAAGCACGTCCAGCTGTCAGTACCGGGCGCCTTCGGGCTGGTCGTGCGCCGTCCGCTGGGAGTAGTAGGCGCCATCATCCCCTGGAACTTCCCACTGACCCTGCTCGCGAACAAGATCGCGCCGGCGCTGGCGGTGGGGAATACCGTGGTCGCCAAGCCGGCCAGCACCACGCCGCTGTCCACCATCCGATTGGTGGAGCTGATGAACGAGGGCGGACTTCCACCCGGCGTGCTCAACGTCGTGGTCGGCCCCGGCGCCGTAGTGGGCCAGGAACTGATCAAGAATCCGAAGGTGCGCAAGATCGGCTTCACGGGTGAAACCCAGACCGGTAAGCAGGTGATGGCAGAGGCGGCCTCCGACTTGAAACACGTTACCCTCGAGCTGGGCGGCAGCGATCCGGCCATCGTCTGTGACGATGCGGACCTGGAGCAGGCCAGCAAGGCGATCGCCATCGGACGCTTCTTCAACGCCGGACAGGCGTGCCTCGCCGTCAAGCGGGTCTATGTGTTCGACTCGGTCGCAGACCAGCTGATCGAGAAGCTGACCGCCCGGGCCAAGAAGTTGAAAGTCGCCCCCGGCAGCGACGCTTCGTCGCAGATGGGCCCGATGCACACAGCCGGCGGCCGGGAGACGATCGAAGCCCAATTGAAGGATGCTGTCGACCGCGGGGCGCGGATCCTGGCGGGCGGGAAGCGGCTGCGGGGCGAGCCCTTCGACGGCGGCTTCTTCTTCGAACCCACCATCATCACCGATGTCCCGTGGGAAGCCCGGGTCTGGCGAGAGGAGACCTTCGGTCCGCTGCTGCCGATCGCTCGGGTAAAGGACCTGGAGGAGGCGCTCGAGAAAGCCAACGACTCGGAGTTCGGGCTGGGCTCCTCGATCTTTACCCGCGACCTGAAAAGGGCGCAGGTCGGCATCGACCGGCTGGACGCCGGCTATACCTGGGTCAATACCATCCAGGTCGCCTACGATGAGCTGCCCTTCGGTGGCACCAAGCACAGCGGGTTCGGCAAGGAGCACGGGGTCGAGGTGCTCGACTTCTATACCGAGCAGAAGAGCGCCGTCGTGGTCGGCGTCTGACGGCCCCCAGCCGGTCGGCCCGCAGGGTCTAACAGGCCTCTAACAATTGAGGCGTATTGGTATTTGCTACTGTTTGATTGCTTTTCGGGTACTAACGACTGAAATGGAAAGGGAGGGTCTATGAGTGATCGCTTGATTGGCAAGCTTCGTTTTTGGCAGCCCCTGGCCTTGATGGGAGCGCTCTCACTGGTGGTGGCGGCCTGCGGAGGTGGGACGACCAGCAACAACCAGGGTAGCCTCGCCGCCAGCCAGGTCTTGAAATTTCCCGTCTATCAGAGCGCGGGGACGTTTGATCCGGGTGAAGCCGACGCCGAGGTTGACACGGAGATCAGCCAGAACGTCTTCGACAACCTCTGGCGGTTCGATGACAAGCTCAACCTGATCCCCGATCTCGCCACCGAGGTGCCGTCCTCGTCGAACGGCGGCATTTCCTCAGACGGCCTGACCTACACCATCCACCTGAAGTCCAATGTCAAGTTCAACAACGGCGATTCGTTCTCCTCGAAGGACGTTGTCTACTCCTTCAATCGGGCCGTTGCTTTGCAAGGCGCGTACGCCTCGAACCTGAGTGCGATCGATGGCTTTAGCGCCGTGAAGAAAGCCGCCGGCTCGCCCCCTTCAAGCAAGAGCAGCGCCGGCACCACCAGCTTCCGCAAGACGATCGAGGACAAGCTGGCGGCCAATGATCCCAGTCTGCAAATGAAAGGGCTGACGGCGCCGGACGCGAACACGGTGAAGATCACCCTGGCGAGCGCCTGTGGCTGGTGTCTGACCGCATGGTCGCTGCAGGGCAGCACCGGCTCGATCGTGAACCAGAAGACGGTCCAAACCGACCCCGAGAACTGGTGGTCGAAGCCGGTCACCCCCGGGTCAGAAGGCGGCATGGTGGGAACCGGCGCCTTCTACCTGTCGGCGTTCACCGCCAAGCAGTCGATGACGTTCAAGAGCGTGTCGAATTGGTGGGGCACCCCCAAGCCGACATTGAAGGAAATCGACATCGCGATCCATGATCCCTCGGCCATTGCCGGCGACGTCACGGCCTGGGAGCAGGGGAGCTACGACCTCATCGGCTACGGCGGCAACAGCAGCAACCTGACCTACCCGCTGATCCAGGGCATCAAGGGCAACGCCCGCTTCGCCAAGGAGCTGATCACTCAGCCCAAGGGCCGCACCACCTGGGTCAGCTTCAACGTTGGCAATACGGGAACTGGCGGTCCCTTCCTCGGTTCCTCGGCAGCCGCCAAGGGACTGCGGATGGCGTTCGCGCTTGCGGTCAACAAGCAAGACCTGGCGACCACCGTCTGCCATAACACCCAATGCCAGGCCGCCACCGGCGGGCTGATCACCAAGGGCCTGGTCGGGTACCTGGGAGATAATCAGGACCCGCTGGCGCAATTCGATGCGACCAAGGCCAAGCAGCTGCTCCAGCAGTACGACCCGAGCGGCAACCTGACGAAGAACCTCAAGTACTCCTACAACACCGGTGGGCTGAACGACCCGGTCGCCTCCTATCTGCAGAGTGCCTGGCAGACCAACCTGGGGGTCAAGGTCAACCTCGACCCCAGCAGCGATGCCTCGCAGTTCATCTCCAACCGGCTGTCCGGGAAGTACGTGATGGCGCGCGACGGATGGCAGTTCGACTACAACCATCCGCAGGACTGGTTCGACAACCTGTGGGGTAGCCTGGCCACCGACGCCGGGGCCAATACCAGTGGCTACAACGATCCGGCCTACAACGCCTTGCTGAAGCAGGCTGACCAGCAGCCGATCGACCAGGCTCTGCCTCAGTACAAGCAGCTGGCCAAGCTGCTGTCGGACAATGTCGTCTACATCCCGCTCTACTACTCGGTCGCCAACTTCGCTATCCACTCCTATGCCAAGGGGGCGGGCTCGAACACCCAGGCCGACTTCTACTGGGACGAGATCTCGATCGCACAGCACTAAAGAGAGTTGACAACAGGCTGAAAACAAGGGCGCCCCGCCGAGCGGAGCGCCCTTGTTCGCGTAAGCTGACGAGGGAGAGGCAATGCGAGGGACCCTGATCTATATCGGGCAGCGCTTGGTACTGATCGTATTCACCGTGCTCGTGGTGTCATTCGGGGTCTTCTTTATCGTGCATCTCCTTCCCGGCAACGCTTTCGTCAGCGATCGGGTGCACGGCCAGGCACTCCAGATCCTGCTGCACGAGTACGGCCTCGACCAGCCGATCCCGGTCCAGTACTGGAACTGGCTGACGGGCATTGTCCTCCACGGAAGCCTGGGCGTCTCCCTCTACATCCGGGGGCTTCCCATCACCCCGCTCGTGCTGCGCGAGCTGAGCGTGAGCGCCATGCTGGGCGGCGCCGCCTTGATCATTACTATTGGGCTGGGCGTCACCTTCGGGGTCCTGGCCGCTGTCCGCCAGAACTCCTGGGTCGACTACCTGTTGACCACGATCGCCGTGATTGGCTACAGCGTGCCGAGCTTTGTGATCGCCTCCCTCGGCATCCTGATCTTTGGCCAGTGGCTGAACAACCTGACCAACGGTGTCATCTATTACCCGGAGCCCTGGACGGGGACCTACGGCACCCTCGCCGAGCTTTCGGTGCCCGCAATCGCGCTGGGCTTTTACACGTCGGGCCAGATCACTCGCATCACCCGCGCCGCGATGCTCGATGTCATCCAGCAGGACTACATCCGCACCGCGCGGGCCAAGGGCCTGGTCGATCGGGTCGTCGTCCTGCGGCACGCGTTGCGCAACGCCCTGGTTCCGGTGACCAGTATCCTCGGCCCGACCGTGATCAGCATTATCGTCGGCAGCGTTGTCATTGAGAACATCTTCGGCATCCCCGGCCTCGGCAAGGAGTTCGTGGAGAGCATCTTCCAGCACGACTACAACGTCACGGTTGGCGTCTTCACGATCTACGCCGTCCTTATCGGGGTCGCCAACCTGGGGGTCGACTTGATCTACACCGTGATCGATCCGAGGATCCGCTACTGATGGCCACCGCGATCACGAACCCCACCGAGTTCGAGTACGCAGGCGGCACGGTTGCCCGCGAGCAGGTCAGCCTCTGGCGTGACGGCCTCCGCCGTTTGCGCCGCAACCGGCTCGCCCTGACTGCCGGCATCTACCTGATCTTGCTGGTGGTGGTGGGCCTGATTTCCCTGGTATGGACGCCCTACAACCCCAACCGAATCGGGACCTGCGAAACCTACGCACTGCCTGGCGGCGGGCATCCGCTGGGATGCGACGACCTTGGACGCGATTCGCTGAGCCGGCTGATGGTTGGCACCCAGGTCTCGCTGGCCGTCGGCGTAGCGACGAGCGTCATCGTTCTGCTGGTGGGAGTCGTCGTCGGCCTGGTCGCGGGCTACTTTCGCGGGCCGGTCGACGCCGCATTCAGCCTGCTGATCAACATCTTCTACGGCGTGCCGCCGTTGCTGGTCGCCGTCGCGCTTTACGTGCTGCTGGGCGCCGGCCTGGTCAACATCATCATCGCCATCTCGGCGACCGTCTGGATGGACATGGCGAGGCTCACCCGAGGCCAGGCCCTGAGCATCCGGGAGCGCGAGTTTATCGAGGCGGCCCGAGCCGGCGGAGCGCGCGCCGGCAAGATCGTCTTCGGCCACATCCTGCCGAACGCGCTCGGCCCGATCATCGTCCAGGCTACCTTCGTCATCCCGGTCGCCATCCTGACCGCCGCCTTCCTCAGCTTTCTCGGCTTTGGCGTCCCGCCGCCCAGGGCCGACTGGGGTGGCATGGCGAACGAGGGCCTGCCCTCGCTCCAGGGCGGGTTCGACCCCTACATCCTGCTCTGGCCTGCGCTGGCGCTGTCCATCACCCTGCTAGCCTTTAACTTCTTCGGAGATGGGCTGCGTGACGCGTTTGATCCTCGCCAGAAGCGCTGAAGGCCATGCCATGCGAAATCGGGGATGGCTAGGGAGGCCGTCTGACTAAACCAATCCTTCAGGTTGAAGGCCTGAGCACGTCATTCTTCACTGACGACGGGGAAGTCAGGGCGGTTCGCAATGTCAGCTTCGACTTGATGCCTGGCGAGACGCTCGGCCTGGTCGGCGAGTCGGGCTGCGGCAAGAGCGTGACGGCGCTATCCATCCTCGGCCTGGTGCAGCGCCCGGGACGGATCGTGGGCGGCAAGATTCTCTTTAAAGGCGAGGACCTGGTACGGATGCCCGTCGACGAGTTGCGCGACATCCGCGGGCGGGACATCGCGATGATCTTCCAGGATCCGCTGAGCTCGCTCAATCCGGTGCTCAAGGTTGGGTTTCAAATCGACGAGGCGATGCAGGCGCACGACAAGATTCCCAAAGATCAGATCGAAAGGCGGGGCGTCGACCTGCTCAAAGAGGTCCGAGTGCCAGATGCGGCGCGACGGGCGAACGACTACCCGCACCAGTTCAGCGGCGGAATGCGCCAGCGCGCCATGATTGCGATGGGCCTCTCCAACCGACCTGAGATCCTGATCGCCGACGAGCCGACCACGGCGCTCGACGTCACCGTCCAGGCGCAGATCCTCGAGCTGCTGCGCGATCTCAACGAGGCGACCGGCACCTCCATCATGCTGATCACGCACAACCTCGGCGTGGTCGCCGGACTGTGCAAGCGTGTGATCGTGATGTACGCCGGCGAGATCGTGGAGCAGGGACCCGTGGAGCAGATTTTCGAATCGCCGCAGCACCCCTACACCTGGTCGCTCCTGCGCTCCATACCACGGATTGATGCCGACCGCCGCGAACGGCTCCGGTCAATCGAAGGGCTGCCCCCAGACCTGATCCAGCTCCCGCCCGGGTGCAAGTTCAGCCCCCGCTGTCCCTACCGAATCGAACGCTGCTTCAGGGACGACCCCCAGCTGAAGGAGGTCGCCCCGAGCCAGGAAGCGGCGTGCTGGGTGACGATGAAGCGGGCCTATGCGGAGATGGGCGCCGCCACCATCACCGACACCCGGCCCGGCGCGGCCAGCGGGGTACGGCCGCCCAAGGGGGTGGCGGCCAAGGTGGTCGACGCGCGCACGATCGACGCCGCCGAGGGGCCGGTTCGATGAGTAGCGCGACGCTCGACGCCGAACGACAGCGGCTCGGAACCGAGGAGCCGCTGCTGCGCGTGGTCGAGGTCGTCAAGCACTTCCACGCCGGCGTGATCGGCAGCGTCAAGGCGGTCGACGGCGTCAGCTTCGACATCCGGCCGGGCGAGACCGTCGGGCTGGTGGGGGAGTCCGGATGCGGCAAGTCGACCCTGGGCCGATTGATCACCCAGCTGATTCCGGCGACCTCCGGGCAGGTGGTCTTCGACGGCGTCGACATCACCAAGTTGAGGGGCGAGAAGCTGCGGCAGCAACGCAAGCAGCTCCAGATGATCTTCCAGGATCCGTTTGCCTCCCTCGATCCACGGATGACGGTCGGCGACATCATCGCCGAGCCGCTGGAGAACTTCGGCCTCGTCACCGGCAGGCAGAAAGACGCGCGGGTCCAGGAGTTGCTGCGCGTGGTGGGCTTGAATCCCTACTTCAACAATCGCTACCCCCACGAGTTTAGCGGCGGTCAGCGGCAGCGCATCGGCATCGCTCGCTCGCTTGGTCTCAACCCAAAGCTGATCGTCTGCGACGAACCCGTATCCGCGCTCGACGTCTCAATCCAGGCTCAGATCATCAATCTGCTCGAGGACCTGCAGCGAGAGTTCAAGCTCACCTACATCTTCATCGCGCATGATCTTTCCGTGGTCCGCCACATCAGCAATCGCGTGATGGTGATGTACCTCGGCAAGATCGTCGAGATCTCTCCTAGCCAGGAGCTCTACGATTCCCAGGAGCATCCGTACACTAAGGCGCTGCTTTCGGCGATCCCGGTGCCGAATCCGCGGGTCGAGTCGCAACGGCGCCTGATCGAGCTCTCCGGCGAAATCCCGTCCCCCCTCAACCCACCGTCAGGCTGTCGCTTCCATACCCGCTGTCCCATCGCCAAGGTCCCCACGCCCTGTGCCGACACCGAGCCGCCGCTGGAGCAGAAGGCGCCGGGCCGTTTCGCCGCCTGCCACTTTTCGGAAAGGGTCCGGACCGTCTAACGCGCGCGGGTGCACCCGCGGCCGCAACGATTTCCCGGGGCCGCCGCCGCTCTTTTGGCCGGCGGGTCCTGACCTGGTACGCCGCCAATGGCCGCGACCTCCCCTGGCGGCAAACCCGCGATCCGTACGCCATCCTGGTCTCCGAGATCCTCTCGCACCAGACCCAGATTGCGCGCGTTTTGCCAGTCTACCGGCGGCTACTCCACCGCTACCCCACGGTGCGGGCGATGGCTGGGGCCCCGCTCACGGATGTCAAGGCGATCACGGATCCGCTGGGCTACAAGATCCGCGGTGACTGGCTCCATGGGGCGGCGCTGCACGTGGCCGACCGTGGTGGGGTCTTTCCGGAGACGATCGACGAGCTTCGCCGGCTGCCGGGGGTGGGACGCTATACGGCCGGGGCGGTGATGAACTTCGCCCACCATCGAGACGCGCCGGTGCTCGACACGAATGTGGCCCGCCTGTTGCGGCGGCATTTCGGCGTCGCTGGACCGGCTCGAGCCCGCACACGCCAGCTCTGGGATCTGGCGTCCACCGTCATTCCGAAGGGGAAGGGTTACCTGATCAACCAGGCGTTGATGGATATCGGAGCCGTGATCTGCCGCGCGCGAACGCCCCGCTGTCACGTCTGCCCGCTTCGGCGCAGCTGCGTCTTTCGGCCGGAAGAATCAGGCAGGGGCCAAAAGACCCCTGCCTGAATGAACGACTTGGTTTCTAGCTCGTCATACGCATGATGCCGAAGACGGCACCTTGCGGATCGCCGAGGATCGCGAAGCGCCCGCCGGGGAAGTCCTGCGGCGCCATGTTGACCTTACCGCCGAGCTCGCCTGCCTTCTTCGCCGTGGCATCGACGTCGGCCACCCCGAAGTAGACCAGCCAGAACGACGGCACGCTGGTCGGCATATCCTTGCCCATCTCCATGCCGCCGCCGACACTCTCACCACCAAGCTGCCATTCGGTGTATGGTGGCTGCCCTTCGCCCATCGGGCTCGTTTTGTCCCCCCAGCCGAAGACCTTCTTGTAAAAGGCCTTCGTCTTCTCGACGCCGCGGCCATTCAGCTCGGCCCAGGCGAAGCTGTTCGGTTGATTCGTTACGTCAAATCCCTTCATCTTGGCCGGTTGCCAGACGGAGATGAACGCGCCGATCGGATCCTGGAAGACCGCCATCGAGCCTTGCCCCAGGACATCCATTGGCTCAAGGGCGACGGTCCCGCCGGCGTCGCGCACTTTTTTCGCGGTCGCGGCGGCGTCGTCGGTCGCGATGTAAACCGACCAGGCGGCGGGCTGGCCCGGATTCTGGACCGGCCCAAGTGCGGTCACCTGCTTGCCGCCGAGTTTGAAGATCACGTAACCGCCCGCTTCGGGGCCCTGGTCCTCCGGCTGCCACCCAAACAACTTGCTATAGAACGTCTTTCCGGCAGCAGCATCGGTCGTCGATAGATCCGCCCAGGCTGGCTTGCCGGGTGCGGATACAGCGGTTTCTGGCATGTATTCCTCCTCCTGCCCGACTGGGCAGAAGAAGATATTAGCTGCCGCCCCGCAGATCTATCAACCCGCGAATACGGCCATACGAATCTGATCTCGAGCCGTTAGGCTGGCTCGCTCTCCTCCAGGAAGACTCGCCCCGTTTCCGTGATCCGAGCCGGCGCCCTGGTCGCGAAATAGATCAGCAGCGCGATGCCGGCCACCATCCAGATCCCGATGATGATCGGCGCCAGGTTGGCAGGTGGTGTCAGGGCCGTGATGCCAAGGTTCAGGAAGTCGATACCGAAGGCGGCCACCAGCGCCGGCAGGAAGATCAGGCTGCCAACGACCGGCACGAGTCCATTGAGCAGAAGATTGAACTCGGTCCGGCGCTCCCTCAGGTAGAAAATCAGATTGCTGACGTTGGTGAGGATATAGATCGTGACCACGATGATGGTCGCCACTGTTGCCAGCAGGGCGAACGCCGGGATCGGACCACCGGCAACCAGACCGAGCGCCACTGCCAGAATAATGCCGCCGACTGACTGCACGTTCACGGCGACGTAAGGCGTTGAAAAGTGGGGATGGACCCGTCCGAGGGTGCGCGGCAGGAGCCCGATGCGCGCCAGGGCATAACCAACTCGGGTCGCCGCATTGACTCCAGCGTTGGAGTTCGCGATGGCGCTATTCAGGACGGCCAGGATCACGATGATCAATCCGGGTCCCCAGACAGCCTGGGCCATGCCGGACCAAGGATCGCCACCGTTGAAGCCGATGAAGTCCTTGACCATCTTGCCGGGCCCAAAGTACACGCTGGCAGCGTAGTAGCAGAACAGGTAGAAAAGGCCGATCAACAACGCCGACAAGACGACGGCCCGGGGGATCGTCTTGCGCGGTTCTTTCGCCTCTTCGGCCAGTGGGGCGGCGGCCTCGAAGCCGATAAAGGCGAGGATGGCGAAGATCATCGCGGGAAATATCGAGCCGAGTCCCTTGGGGTTGCCGGTACTCGGTCCAAAGACTGCTAGGGTGTTGCGGTCCCCGGCCGCGATCACCAGGGTGACGGCGAGGGCGAGGAAAACCACGATCTCGAAAACGCCGAGCGCAACCCCGGTGCCCGTCGACAGCCGGATGCCGCGATAGGTCAGGAACCAGACGATCAGGCCGGCGAGCACGGCGAACGGCGCCCACAGCCAGTAGGGCCAGCCGAAATGCGAGTGAAGGTTCGCGGCCAGCTCGTTCCCGAAGACCAGATACAGCAAGGGCGCAACGATCGGCTCAGCGAGGATGAAGCCCCAGGCAACCAGGAATCCTACATATGGATGAAGACCGCGCGAGCTGTAAGTGTAGAGTCCGCCCGCCGACGGAAGATGCTTTGCCAGTTGCCCGATGCTGACGGCACAGAGCAGACAAGCGATCAGGGCGAGCAGAACCGCCAGCGGGATACTCCCTCCGGCGTAGGGAACACCGACGATGATGGAGAAGGCGACTGCGGCGGCGGGCGCCATGTGGGTGATCGACTGAAATAGAGTGGGGGCAAGCCCCACGGCGTTGCGTTGGAGTCGAGCGGGTTCGACCGATGGATGCATTGGTTTCCCTCCTCTATGCGCGCGCCCGTTTGGCGCTTGATTTCCTGGGATTCGCTGTCGTCCTGGCCGGCGGCTTCGACGGTCGGCTGCTCCACTCGTCCCACGGCGGCACCTTCTCGCCGACCGACCACAGAAAGTAGTAGGTGCCGTGGTCGCCAAGGTAGCGGAAGCGCTTCCGCAGCGCGGCGGTTGCCTCTGTCGGCGGACCCAGCGACCGGAGGTAGGCGCGGAAGCGGTCCGGCGTCTTACCGATCGCGACCACTTCCTTCGCGTTGAGCACCGTGGCTTCGATCTTTGGCACGTTGCGGATCACCCGGCTATCGCCGGCAAGCCGGTCGACATCCCTGGCACTCATCCGCGCCACCCGTTCTGGCTCGAAA
>VBHC01000005.1 GCA_005889535.1 Chloroflexota bacterium | reverse complement strand
CCGCCGCTGCGAGGGTGAGGCTGATAAACGCATCGCCCCAGGGTGTAGCCGCGCTCCATCCTGGGCGTCCAGTCGCGTTGTAGGGGTACCGACTCTCGAAGTGGACCGGTATCGCCGTATGAGCGGGCGTCCAGAGCGAGTCATATCCCAGGTCCTCGGCCAGGCGGACCACGGCGAGCATGTTCGCCCTCGACGGGTCACCAGAGTTGGGAAGTATGGGTCCGATGCGCATAACGTGACCCGAGGGGCAGCCGCCTAGCGCTTTGGCCGGGCGGCCATGACCGCCTTCCCGCGGGCACGCATCTTCTCGTGGACCCCGTTCATCCACGGGATATCCTTCGGCAGAAACTGCTTAGGCACCTTAGCCACGATGGTGTAGTTCGCATCGCAAACGTTCGCGATCCGCGAGCGCGCCGCCTGCGAGACCAGTTGGTAGGTGTCCATCGTCGAGAGCCCGGTGTCCTTGGCAATCCATTGGACGATCTGGGTGTGCGCGATCCGGAACGCGTCCTCCAACGGCCGGTAGGAGCCGGCCACCATGATCGCCTCGTTTGACTCGAGACGCGGCCATTCGGCGAAGACGCCTTTGACCACCTCGACGGTCAGGACCGTATTCATGGCACCCTCGACGGCGACGCCGCAGGTCTCCCCTTCTCCCATCGTGTAATGGCCGTCCCCCAGTGAGAAGAGCGCGCCCGGCACGTTGACGCCGAGATAGATGGTTGCGCCGGCCTTCGCCTCGGGCGTGTCCATGTTGCCGCCAAACGCCTCGGGGACCAACACGTTGCGCGCCTCGAACGCTGCGGGCGCCACGCCGATCGTGCCGTGAAACGGTTCGAGCGGAAAGCTGGTCCCGTAATCCGAGTCCAGCGCCTGGAAGCGGACGCTCCCGGCCGCGCGGTCAACCTTATATATCCAGGTTTTCTCCGGCAAAGCATCCTGCAGCGTCTGGGTGTAGTGCGTGCCGGTCAGCGCCCCGAAGAGCGGAACCGTAACGCTCGCCGCCCAATCCCGCGCCGGCTGGACGTCGATGAGGTGGATCGCGAGCGTGTCCCCCGGCTCGGCGCCCTCAACATAGAACGGCCCCGTCTGTGGATTGACATAGGGATACTCACAGACCTTGCTGAACAGATCCTTCTCAGACCGGACCTTGCCGGCGAAACAGTCCTCTGTATAGAGGTCGAGGACGTCGCCCGGCTTGACGCGAGTGATCGGGTCGACCCCACCGAACGTCCAGGCGTATTGCTTCTCGGTCGGGACGATCCGCTTGACGTCGATGGTCTCGATCACTGGCCTTTTGCGGCCGCACGCCTCTCCGCCAGCACCTGGCGAGCCTTGGCGAGCGCGGCCCGACGACGCTCGAGCGATGCCGGGTCGGTGATGCGGCGGCGCTGGCGACGATGACCATCAGGCCGAGATCGGGCCACTCGTCCTCCGGTCTCCTGCAGTCTCCGCCGGCTGCCGCGTGGCAGCGAGGACGTTATCTGTACGGCCTGGCTCACGCGGGCGATGATCGAATGCAGTTCCTTGTTTTCCCGGACCAGCGCCTGATTCTCATTGACCAGCTCACTCACCTGGGAGAGCAGTGTGGCCGGTGATCCATTGCCGGCCGCCGCCGGCTGGCCCTTGCTGCGGCGGCGCCTCTTGGTGGTGCGCGGGGACATAGCTCATACCCTCCATAACAGACAGACGGGCCCCCGTCGCGAACAGTCTAGCTTCACTGATAAATCCCCTTGCCGCCACTGACCTCCAGCGCCAGGAGAAGCTCAACCAGCAAGACCTTCATACCGTCCGGCCAGTCGTTCGTCGTGTACTCAGTTGACCGCGAGCTCGTCATCTTGACCCCCGGGATCAGTCCGCAGGTTTGGGCGATAGTGGTCGAGTTCCACTCTATGCCGATGGTGAT
Organism: Chloroflexota bacterium; assembly: GCA_005889535.1. Lineage (GTDB taxonomy): Bacteria > Chloroflexota > Dormibacteria > CF-121 > CF-121 > CF-13. Next base: position 1,105 of record VBHC01000005.1, on the reverse strand, counting down.
CGGCGGCTTGACCATGTAAGGCTTAGCCGCCTTGCCTTTTAGCGCCTTTGCCGTCGCCTCGCGGATCTCAGCGGCGGCGATCTCCGGGTGCTTGAGGATGGCCGAGTACTTGTCAATTCTATCCTTCACGGCAACTGTCTCGACCCACGGCAGCACCCGCTTGGCCTCTTCACAGACGGCCACATCACCGGCGACCAGGGCGACCGGCACACCGTAGTGCCCGGCGAGTCCAGCGTTGAGGCGGGTTTCACCCGTCGCCTCGCCATTCAGATAGATGTTCTGGACCTCCTTGCCCAGCATTGTGTGGTTCAGAACGCCGCCTTCTGTTCCAGCGCAGGAGTGGTAGCCGACGAAGACCGCCGCTCCGTAACTGTCGTCCAGCCCTTGGAGCATGCAGAGCGGCTTGTGAAAGCCCTTGATTACTTTCGCCCGCTTGTCAAGGTCGTGCACCAGCAGGTTGCGCATGATCCAGTGAGAGTCGTTGACCAGGACCGCCTCGGCGCCGGCATCGTAGGCTCCGCCAATCGCGCCGTTGGCGTCGCTCGTCATGTACCGCCGGCAGGTCTGGTATTCGGCGCCGTTCGGCAAGACGTCCTCCGGGTCGGTAACGCCCGAAACCCCCTCCATGTCGACGGAGATGAAGATCTTCACCCGCTCATAAGATTAGCTACCAGCGCCGCGGTATTGACACGCCGCTGTCGAGGACGAATACTTCGCCGAGAGGGGACCTCGAGGAATCAAGGGGGACTGCCGCCCGTGAGGGGATATCGCGCGCTCGTGCTCGCACTCGCTCTGCTCGTCGTGGGAGTCCAGGTCGTCTCCGTCGGACGGTCGCAGGGTTTCGCAGCCCCGGACAAGGTTCTAATCCTGAGCACGACGATCAGCGGTGGGATCTCGAGCACTGAGGCAAACGAGGCGGCGGCCAAGGGCTTTGCCGTCGACATCGTTGATCCGACGGCCTGGTCTGCCCTGACACCGGCTCAGTTCTCGAGCTACCGGGCCATCGTCCTCGGTGATCCCACCTGCAGTGGTGCCTACAGCGCGGCCGCGGCGACCGCAACCGCGACCACCTGGGAACCGCTGCTCAATGGAAACGTCATCATCG
>VBHC01000004.1 GCA_005889535.1 Chloroflexota bacterium | reverse complement strand
TCTCGGCTTGCCCGACGATCTGGATGCCCGCCTCACCCGAAAGGAGGAGTTCGAGGCCACGGCGTACGGCTCCATTGGAGCCGACGAGCAGCAGCCGCACCGACCCGGGCATGCTGCTGAGCGTGACATGGCGAGTTCGCACCAGCTTCACTCGATGGATCTACCTTGGGCCAATCCTTTGGTGGATGCCCCTGTCGATGTAGGCTGAGTGGGCCTTTCGGCGGGGCGCTAAATGTCGGGGAAGGAACCAACCACTCATCGCACGTCGCACCGGCCGTGGAACGTTCCGCTCGGGCTGGTGGGCCACCGGTGGGAGTATCCCGTGGCGTTGGTGCTCGCCGCGAGCCTCATCCTTATATTTGTCGCCGAGCTGGCGACCCCCCGCGAGGTGGTCGTCACGACGCTGGGCCTGGTCCCGATTGTGGCAGCCGCCTGGCTGCTTTCGACGCCGCTTGCAATCGGCGTAGTGGTCCTGGCCGTTGGCCTGCTCGGCGTCGCCGGTGGGGTGGGTGCGCTTGTACCCTTCACCGCTGCCGCCGAAGCCGGCGCATTCGCGCTCGTTGCCATTGCGATTCGCCGCTACGCCCGGCGGCTGGTCATCCTCCTTCGGGGAACGCCTGACGAGGCGAAACCGGGCCCATCGATGGTGTTCGGGCTGGAGAGTCTGGCCCAGGTCGTGGACTCGTCGATGGACGGCGTGGCGGCCCTGAGTCAGGCGGGACGCATCATCTATGCCAATTCGGCAGCCGGGGGAGTGCTTGGCGTCTCATCGGAATCCATTGTCGGCACCGATTTCCTGGCCTACGTTCTTCCAGAGGACCGTCCGCGGCTCGGGCCCTACTTCGCTGACATCGCTCTCCGCCGCCCCGGCCAGCTCAGGGCACGGGCGATGCGTCCGGATGGTGACGTTCGCGAGCTGGACGTGTCGCATACCTTGATTGAGGCTCGGGGGCGCCCAGTCGTGGCGGTCATCTTTCGGGATATCACGGAAACCAACCGGCTGCGGCGTGCCGCAACCGCCCTGGCGCAGGTGGCAACCAACATGGCGGTCACCCAGCCGATCGAGCGCATGCTCGAAGCTGTGGCCCGTAGCGTCGTTGAGGCCACCGACGCGGTCGCCGGGGGAGTGTTCCTCCTCGAGGGTCAGCGCAGCCTCCGAACCGCCGGTATCTGGGGACTGCCAGCTGGCTACATCGATGCGATGGATGCCGCCGCCCAGGCGGGAGCCACGCGGCCAGCCCTCGTGGCGATCACCAAGCAGGCGGACGTCATTGAAGAGGATCTTCCGGACCGGATGCTCAGCGACCCTGCCTTCGCACCCGCATACTCGGTCCTGCGCGACGTGCCGTGGAAGCTGGTCGTCACGATCCCGATGATCCATGGCGGCCGGCCGTTGGGGGCTCTCTCGGCGTACTTTCGGCCCGGTCAACGGCCGAGCGAGCCAGCGATGACCTTTCTCCATGCGATCGCTGGATTCGCGGCGTCGTCCGCCGAGATCTTTCGCTTGGTCAGCGCCTCTCAACACCAGGTCGCCCTCGAAGAACGGCAGCGTCTTGCGCGCGAGTTGCATGATTCCGTGTCGCAAGCGCTGTACGGCATCGCTCTCGGGGCCAGGTCGGCACGGAATCGCCTCGCCCGCGATCCACAGCGGGCGGTTGAGCCGCTTGATTACATCCTCGGTCTTGCGGAGGCGGCGCTTGCCGATATGCGCAGCCTGATCCTGGAATTACAGCCTGAATCGCTCGAGCGTGAAGGCCTGGTCGGAGCGCTCGCCAAACGAGCGGAGGCGATCAAGGGCAGGTACGACATCGACGTCAGGACGGACCTCCCCGATGAACCGCCGATCCCGGTCGGCACCAAACAGGACATCTATCGAATCGCGCAGGAAGCTCTGCACAACCTGGTCAAGCATTCTCGTGCCAAACATGCCTCGTTACGGCTCCGAGTCGATAAGGATGCGCTAACGATGGAAGTCGCCGACGACGGCGCGGGCTTTGATCCGTCCCGGTCGTACCCAGGCCACTTCGGCTTGCCGTCCATGCGTGAGCGCGCGGAATCGGGTGGCGGCGAGCTTCAGATCGAGAGCCGGCCAGGCGAGGGAACGACCGTCCGAGTCCGCGTCCCCATCCCGGCGCTTGTCGCTGCGCCGAGCGCGGTTTCACGGAGAGCGTGAAGTGGCCCCCCTGAGGAGGCAGGCGTGACTGATCGCGTCCGAGTGATGATCGTCGACGACCACTCGGTGGTTCGTCGTGGCCTGCGGATGTTCCTCGAGGATGATCCGCAGCTGGAGATCGTGGGGGAAGCGGCTGATGGTGAGGAGGGTGTGCGTCTCGCCAGGGAGACCCGTCCGGACGTCGTCCTGATGGATCTCCTGCTCCCCAAACTGGATGGCATTGGGGCCACCGAGAAGATCCGCGAAGAGCTTCCTGATACTCAGGTGATTGCCCTGACAAGCGTGCTCGAAGATGCATCTGTGGTAGGCGCGGTCAAAGCTGGGGCGATCGGCTACCTGCTCAAGAACACCGAGGCAGACGAGCTGCTGAGTGCCATCCATGCCGCAGCCGAAGGCGAGGTCCGCCTTTCGCCGGAGGCGTCGGCCCGGCTCGTTCGCGAGATTCGGTCGCCTCAGAGTCCGGAGACGCTCACCGAGCGCGAGACCGAGGTCCTGCGCCTCCTCGCCGAGGGAAAGGCCAATAAGGAGATCGCGCGAAACCTAGGAATCAGCGAACAGACGGTCAAAAGTCATGTCCACAGCTTGCTGGCGAAACTCGGCATGCTCAGCCGTACCCAGGCGGCGCTCTACGCAGCACGCATCGGGCTTGTCCCGCTGGCGCAGGTTGGTCGACGCGGAGACTGACGCCGCGAGCAGGCCCTAACCGACTAGATCGCGCCGGGCTCAACCTTTTGGGTGAGAGGCGCCGTCGCTCGGAGGGTGTGCACTTCCGTAAATCCCTCAGCCGAAGCCGCCCAATGGCTTTCAAAGGACACTAGGTTTCCAGCCCGAGTCACCTGTTCCTCGGCAACAACCGCTCATCAATTTGGGGAGTCCTAAACAATGGCTGTCATGCCCGCTACAAAAATTGAATCCGGCCAAACCGGCGCTGCGCCTGCGGGTGGCCTGATGAAGTTGGCAAGGAGTGCCGGCGTCCTGTACTTGATCAACATCGTCGGCGGGGCCTTCGCCATCAGCATCGTTCCGGCCCTGTTGTTTGGGTCGGGTCCGGCAGCCATGGCGCACAACATCCAGACGCATGAGCTGCTCTACCGGTCCGGTCTTGCGGCCCACGTCGTCGTCACCGTGACGAATGTCTTTCTGGCGGTGATCTTCTACGAGATCTTCAAGGTGGTGAACCGGAGGCTTGCTCTGCTGGACGTGTTCTTCATCCTGGTCGCGACCGCGATTGAGGCCGCGGGCCTCGTCAACCAGTTCGCACCTTTAGCCCTTCTGGGCAGCGGACCCTATGCGAATGCTCTTCCGGCGGGACAGCTGCAGGCGCTCGCCTACTTGCCGAGCGCCCTTGCGTCAGTCGATTACAACATCCACACCGTCTTCTTTGGCTTCGACATCCTCCTCATGGCGTACCTGGTGCTTAAGTCGCAGTTCATTCCCAGAGCCATCGCTGTCCTGTTGGCGATCGACGGCCTGGCCTACCTCGTCTATAGCTTCGCGGCCATGCTGGCACCAGGCTTCGCATCTCAGCTGGTTCCATGGATCCAACTGCCGGCGCTCTTTGGTGAAGGATCGCTCTGCCTGTGGCTCCTAGTGAAAGGCGTGAACGTCGAGCGATGGAAGACATGGGCGAGCGCGGCAACCCGGATGCGGTCCATGCAAATGGAAGCTCTGGGATGAAAACCGCCGTCTCAACCCCTGCGTCTCCCGGCCAGGTGCTCCCTACGCGCTTGGTACAGGGGTTCGGCACGATCTGGAGGGTCCGCGGTTTCCTACTCCTGCAGATCGCGATCCTTCTTTCGATGGTGTCGATTCATTTCGGCCTGCTGATAGGCGGCCACCGTCAGAGGTCTGCCGGGACAGTCGAGTTGGTTATCGCTGCGGTTCTGGCCGCTGGACTGCTGCTGACCTGGACGCCGCGACCCTGGAGCCGCCGATCAGCCACCGCCGTCCAGTCCTTCGGAATCCTCGGCGTCTTGCTGGGCCTGTCGACGATCGCCATAGGGATCGGGCCTCGAACCATGCTCGACCTTACTCTCAATGCGGCCCTGCTTCTGACCCTCATTGTTGGCCTGGCGATTACCCTGCGAAAGCCGTGCTGGCCTACGGTGTGGCCTTCGTCCTCATCTCGGCGGTCCTCGTTAACCGGCGGGACATCGTTTTAGCGTCACTCGGCCGAGGCCGAATACGGCCTTTCAGAGGACACTGCGAGAACGTAGTCGCCGACTCATCCCTAGAAACTCGGCGCGCTCCCAAGGAGGGCAGACATGATCGATACCAAACCGACAACCAACGGCCACGCGCCCCCGACCTCACAGATCGCAGGTGAGGCGAAGGTCGGTGATTCGGCGGGTTCTCGGATGCTGTATTCGAGGCTGATCGGAGCGCTGTTTCTGCTGGGGTTTCTCTGCTACGGAGTGGGCTCTGGCCTTGCGACGTCCCTGGTCGGCGGCTCCAACTTTCTCTCGACGATTGCCGGAAGTCAGACCCTCCTGGTCATCGGAGCCTTTCTGATGTTTCTGAACACCGGGGTGGATCTGGGTAAGGGCGTTCTGTTCTTCCCGATCCTCGAGAAGCACAGCAAGCGAACCGCGCTGGCCTACCTGGCCACGATGATCGTCGAGGTGGTCCTGCTGAGCGTCGGGGTGCTCGCTCTCCTCCTGGTCGTTCCCCTGGCGAAGCATGCTGGTGAGACCGGTGCGCAAACCCTCGGGTCGATTCTTGTCCAGACGAACGCCACGGCCTACCAGATGGGCGAGATGTCGCTCGGAGTCGGAGCCGTCTTCCTGTGCTTGCTGCTGTTCCGGACCCAGTTAGTCCCCCGGTGGCTGGCGGTTTCGGGCTTGATTGGCTACCCGATTCTCGTGGCGGGGACCATCGCGGAAATCTTCGGAATCCACATCGGCCTCTATCTCACGATCCCCGGTTTCTTCTTTGAGCTGGTGCTGCCATTCTGGCTCCTCTTCAAGGGTTTCCAGCCTCAGGCCTACCAGGGGCAGCCCGTCATGGAATCAGCAGCATGAGGGTGCCGCTGATCCGACTCGCCGCGCGTTCCTCGACAACAACCGCTCATATTTGGGAGTCCTAAACCAATGGCTGTAATGCCCGCTACAAAAGTTGAATCGAAACAAATCGATCCTGCTCCTTCGGCTGGCCTGATGAAGGCGATCGTCCAGGACATATATGGAGAACCGGAGGCGGTCCTGGCGCTCCAGGAGATTGCCAAGCCAGTGGCTAAGGATGGCGAGGTGCTGGTCCGCGTTCACGCCGCTTCGGTCCACATCGGTGACTGGATGCTGGTCACCGGCGTGCCCTACATCGCGCGCCCGGCCTACGGACTGCGCAAGCCAAAGAACCGTGTTCCGGGAACGGATGTCGCCGGCACGGTCGAGGCGGTCGGTCAGGGCGTAACGGAACTGCGGCCAGGCGATGAGGTATTCGGCTGGTGCACGGGCGCCTTCGCCGAGTACGCGTGCGCTTCAGCCGACCACTTCGTGGCGAAGCCGGCCAACCTCACGTTCGAGCAGGCCGCGGCGATCGGGGTGTCCGCATCCACCGCCCTACAGCTTCTTCGCGACCAAGCGAAGGTCCAGCCAGGTCAGAAGGTCTTGGTCAACGGTGCGTCAGGGGGCCTCGGAACGTTCGCGGTGCAAGTCGCAAAAGCGTTCGGTGCCGAGGTGACAGGCGTGTGCAGCACGAGGAACGTGAACATGGTCCGATCGATCGGCGCTGACCGTGTCATCGACTACACCCGGGAGGACTTTACCCAGGGGAAGGAACGCTACGACTTCATCCTCGACAACGTGGGGAACCATTCGTTGTCAGCCACCAGACGCGTACTCACTCCCACCGGGAAGCTGCAGGTCAACAATGGAACGTCCGGCGGTCGTTGGTTCGGCACCATAGGTACTGTGATGAAAACGGCCGCCGCGTCACGGTTCGTGCACCAGCAGCTGGGACCGTCCATCAAGTTTCAGAACAGAAAAGACCTGGTCGCCCTGAAGGGACTCATCGAAGCCAGGAAGGTCACACCGGTCATCGACGGACCGTACCCATTGAGTGGGACCGGCGAGGCAATCGGTTATGTCGGAAAGGGGCACGCGCGAGGAACGGTTGTCATCACCACTGGCGGAACCGGGGGAATCGGTATGGCCACCGCCATCGGGCTTGCCACCCTCGGCGCACGGGTCGGCATCACGGGTCGCGACCGTGTGCGCGCCGAGCAGGCCGCGGCCGACATCCGCGCCACGTCGGGAAATCCGGCCATCGACGCCTTCGCCGCCGACCTGACCTCCCAGGCCGAGGTGCGTCGGCTCGCCACCGCGGTCCTCGACGCCTACCCGCGGCTGGACGTGCTGGTCAATAACGTCGGCGGGTTCTGGGCACACCGACACCCGACCGCCGACGGCCTGGAGCGCACGTTCGCCCTCAACCACCTCGCCCCGTTCCTGCTCACCACCCTGCTTCTGGATCGGCTCAAGTCCAGCGCACCCGCACGGGTCGTCACCGTCTCCTCCGGCGCACAGTCGATGGGCCGGATCGCGTTCGACGACCTACAGGGCGCTCGCAGCTACTCCGGGCAGCGCGCCTACAACCAGTCCAAGCTCGCCAACGTCATGTTCAGCAACGAGCTGGGCCGCCGCCTCGAAGGCACCGGCGTCACGGCCAACTCCGTCCATCCGGGCGTGGTGCGCACCAACTTCGGTGCTGAAGATCAGGCCTGGTTCTTCACCGTCATCAGCCGCGTGGTCCGCCCGCTGCTGAAGACCCCGGCCCAGGGTGCCCAGACACCGATCTATCTTGCCTCTTCTCCCGAGATGGATGGTGTTACCGGCATGTTCTACGCCGGCCGCAAACCCAAGACCGCCAACAAGATCGCATACGACCCCGACATGACAGCCAAACTGTGGAACGTCAGCGCCGCGCTAGTCGGCATGACACCGATAACCCTCGCAACGAAACCCGGAGGCCTTACGTGAAAGGAACACTCGAGCCCATCACCCGTCCAGCCACCTCAGACGCTCGACCGCCAAACAAACCCTTTCGGCCGGGGAATTTAGACCATCGGGGTAAAGGCCACATTGGCCTGACCGTCGCTGGCTCGCTGCTGAGCGGGCTGGTCGCCGCCATTGTGCTGGTCGTCGGCCCATTCCGGGGGTCGCAAGAACACGTAATCACCGGTGCGGTGCTGCTCGCGTTCGCCTTTGGTTGGGCGCTACTGGCAGTCCTCTCCACGCTTTGGACGGACCAACCGCAGCGATGGGCCGCCGTGCCGGCCGCGTTCATGGGTCTGTTTGGCGCCGGCCTCATCGTCTTCGCACCTGATGCGCGGGCGCTGAATGTCGTCAGCTGGCTATGGCCACTGCCGGTACTCGCCCTCGTCGTATGGATGATCGCTGCGGCCCGGCAACAACTGCGCAGCCGTACCCGCCGATGGCTCCTCTACCCGGTGTTCGGCGTGCTGGCCCTTGCCGCGATTGGCGGTGCCTACCAGACGGTCGCCGGGGCGGTCGACCGCGCCAGTGCGGCTATGCCTGGCCAATTGATCGACGTGGGCGGGCACCGGCTTTACCTGTACTGCACCGGTTCGGGCAGCCCTACCGTGGTTTTGCAATCAGGCGCCGGCGAGTCCTCAGCCTACTGGGGGTGGATCGCCCCCGCGGTTGCACGCGATACCAGGGTGTGCGTCTACGACCGCGCGGGTCGCGGATTTAGCGAACCCGCGCCGAGTCCGCAGGATGGCATCGGCGCCGCCACCGACCTGCACACCCTGCTGGATCGAGCGCATGTCGCCGGACCATACGTCCTCGTCGGTCATTCGTCGGGGGGCCCATACGTGCAGATCTTCGCCGCCCGCTACCCCGATCAGGTTGCCGGGATGGTCCTGTTGGACGGGCAGCCGCCCAATGTCCTGACCAAGCTGCCAGGCTTCCCTGCTTTCCTCAACACCT
>VBHC01000003.1 GCA_005889535.1 Chloroflexota bacterium | reverse complement strand
AAGACGCCGAGGCAACCCCGAGCACGCTCGTCGGCTACGGGGCGGGCGCCGGTCCCCAGGCCGGCAGTCGCCGCAGAGCGCGGGTCGCGCCGTCCGCGCAACCGACTGGCAGCGACGTCCGGGCCGCACCCTTCGTGCGTCAGCTGGCCAAAGACAGGGGCGTCGACCTGGCGAGGCTGACCGGCTCGGGTCCGGGAGGCCGCATCACGCGAGCCGACGTCGAAGGGGCCGCTTCGCCGGCAGGTGCCGCAACCCCTGCAGCGGCCACCACCTCGACCGATGGTGAGCGCCGGATCAGCGTTGTCGGCATTCGTAAGGCGATCGCGCGCCAGATGGTGCGCTCGGTCTCCACCATTCCGCAGTTCACCGAGTTTGCGATCTTCGATGCCACGAACCTGCTGGACGCTCGCGAGCGGCAAAAGCGAAGCGGCCGCTCACTGACCCCCCTTCCCTATTTCATCCTGGCGATGGTTAAGGCAGTCCGGGCTTTTCCGTTGATGAACAGCTCCTGGGATGAGGCGCGCGACGAGATCATCGTGAAACAGCCGATCAATGTCGGAATCGCCGTCAACACCAGCCAGGGCTTGCTGGTCCCGGTGCTGCGCAGCGCGGATCAGCTCGGCGTGATGGCCATCGCGGATCAGGCGGCCCGCTTGATCGACGGTGCCCGTGCCGGCACGCTGAAACCCGGTGAGATGAGTGGCGGCACCATCACCATCACCAATGTCGGGGCCAGCGGACCGGTGGAAACCGGGACTCCGATTATCAGTCCCCCCGAGTGCTGCGTGGTGGCGTTCGGCGCCATCAAGCCGCGGCCGATGGTGATCGACGGGCAGGTCGTCGCCCGCAGCGGGGCCTGGATCTCGATCTCAGTTGACCATCGCATTGTCGACGGGGCACTCGCGACGGAATTTCTGACCGCGCTGGTCGGCGAGCTGGAACACATCAGTGCCTGAAGAGCAGCAGCTCATCTACGACTGGAATATGGTCGGGGCGCCGGCCAAACCGTCGCGGCCGGTCGCGATCCACGACGAGACCCTGCGTGACGGGATCCAGGGTCCGTCCGTCCGCGACCCCGACATCGAACACAAGCTGCGTTTTCTGCATCTGGCCGACGAGCTGGGGGTGGGCTCCATCGACCTTGGCCTTCCGGGGGCCGGGCCGCGAGCGGTGGCCGACGTCGAACGGCTGGCGACCGAAATCCGGGACCAGCGGCTACAAATCAAGCCTTTGTGCGCGGCACGCACACTCGAGGTCGACATCCGTCCCGTGGTGGAGATCTCGCAGCGGGTCGGCATTCCGATCGAGGTCGCCGCCTTTATCGGTTCGAGCCCCATCCGGCAGTATGCCGAGGGCTGGACCATCGAGCAGATGGTCGACAACACGCGCAACGCCGTCCGCTTCGCCCGGCGGAACCAGCTACCGGTGATGTACGTCACGGAAGACACGACCCGTGCCCAGCCGGAGACGCTTCGCCGCCTGTTCGGCACGGCGATCGAGGAAGGAGCGCAGCGCGTGGCGGTCTGCGATACCGTCGGTCACTCGACCCCCGATGGCGCGCGCGCCGTCGTGGGCTACGTTCGCCAGATGCTCGACGAGATGAAGCCCGACATCGGCCTCGACTGGCATGGCCACAGCGACCGCGGCTTTGGGTTGATCAACGCCATCGTGGCGGCCGTCGCGGGCGCGGACCGCATCCACGGCTGCGCGCTTGGCCTGGGGGAGCGGGTCGGCAATACGCATCTCGACCTCTTGCTCGTGAACTTTCGGCTGCTGGGCTGGATCGATACCGACCTCAGCAAGCTGCGCGAGATGGGCGATGTGATCGCCGAAGGCACCGGCATGCCGATCCCGGCAAACTACCCGGTGCTCGGTCGCGATGCCTTCCGCACCGCGACCGGCGTCCACGCCGCCGCGGTTATCAAAGCCAAACGCAAGGGCGACGATTGGCTTGCCAATCGGGTCTATTCGGGCGTTCCGGCGGAGCTGTTCGGATGTGAGCAGGTGATCGAGATCGGTCCGATGAGCGGCGAATCCAACGTCGTGTTCTGGCTCGAGGAGCATGGTATCGAGGCCCGCACCGACCTGGTTCAGACCATCATCAACGCGGCGAAGCAAGGCGACGGACTCCTCTCGGAGGCGGAAATTCTCCACATCGTGCAGCGAGCGTCGCCGAAAATCGCCTCCGGCTAGGGTTAGAGGCTGCAGCGACCGAGCGCGTACACGATGTCTGGTCCCTCGTCGATCAGCGGCAATGGCACCGCCGCTGCCGCGGACAAGGTCGGGCGCTGCGGACGAATCGGTGCCGGCCGGCCCGCTGCCTGGTAGCCGGTGTCCGGCCGTGGCTCATCGCGCTCTGGCCGTACCTTCAGGCCTCTCGCTGAGAGGGACATCAGCGCGATTCCGCCGAGCCATGAGAAGAACTGCTGGCGCGACCGGCGATACCGCTTCAATTCCCTCAGTGCGTTGAAGAAGACCTCCTCGGTCAGCTGCTCGGTCTGTGCCTGGTTCCCAGTATGAGCCGACACCAACCGATAGACCCGGGCGAAATACCGGTCGTAGAGGACGCCGAACGCCGCGAAGTTCCGTCTGGCCGCCTCCGCAAGTTGCCGGTCATCAAGAGTCTCCAGCATGGCTGGCTTGACCGCCATCTTCGCAGCTAGGTCGAGACGTCGAAGCGCTCGGGATCCCACTTGATGCCGAGCTGGGTTGGGCCGGCCATGTAGCCGAGCAGGGCCGATGACGCCACGACCGCCGGGCTGGCCAGGTAGCCGAGACCGCCCACCCCCATGCGGTTCTGCCAGTTGCGATTGAACGAGGTGATGGCGATCTCGCCCTTCTTCAGCGCGTCCGGACCCTGGCCGAAGCAGGGGCCGCACCATGATTCACGGATCTGCGCGCCGACCGACCGCAAGACCGACGCGATCGACTCGCCGCCAAGCCGCGGCTCCGGATTTTCGATATCGCGCTTGACGCCACCGGAACCCGGGAAGATGACGAACCTTTTCGGCGCCTTCTCGA
>VBHC01000002.1 GCA_005889535.1 Chloroflexota bacterium | reverse complement strand
GGGTATCCGCTCCCCGTCCGGCCATAGAAAAGCTTGTCTTAGATGCTCCAGTCGACGGCCTATCGTGCACGGGTAGGTGGCGATGAGTTTCTGATCCTCATGCCGGAAACCGGCGCCACAGGCGCAGCTCGCTACATTTCTCGCGTTCGCGCGGCCCTCGGCCGCGTCGGGTTGCCTGAGGGCCTCTCATTATCCCTTGGCGCAGCGACGGCTGAAGAGGGCGAGACTCACACTGCGGTCATAGTTCGTGCCGACGCCGCCATGTACGCGGATAAACGGCGCGAGCGCGGATCCTCTCGCCCAAAGAGCGCGTAGATCAATCGCCCGGCGTAATGACGCCGGATTCGTAGGCGAAGACCACCGCCTGCACCCGGTCCCGCAGGCCCAGTTTCGGCAAGATGCGGGCGACGTGCGTCTTCACCGTGGCCTCGCTGAGGAAGAGGCGCTCCGCGATTTCCGCGTTGCTCAGTCCCCTCGCCATCAGCCGCAGGACTTCCTGTTCGCGCGCGGTCAGTACCGAAAGGCTGCCGGTCGTGGTTGAGGCCGGATCACGGCGGGCGAACCGCTCGACCAGGCGCCGCGTGATCGATGGCGCCAGCAGCGCGTCGCCGTTGACTACCATCCGCACCGACGCCACCAGCTGCTCGGGCGTGAGATCCTTCAGCAGAAACCCGCTCGCGCCTGCGCGCAGCGCGGCATAGACATACTCATCCAGGTCGAAGGTGGTGAGCATGACAATACGGGTGCCATTACCGCCCTGCTTGAAGATCCGGCGCGAGGCCTCGAGCCCGTCGAGCTTTGGCATACGGACGTCCATCAGAATCAGCGCCGGGCGCAGCTGACGCCAGCACGCAATCGCTTCCTCGCCATTGGTCGCGTCCCCAACCACTTCCATGTCGGGCTGCGCGTTGAGGATCATTCGAAAGCCCCCACGAACGAGCGACTGGTCATCGGCCAGCACAATTCGTATCGGCGGGCGTTCGCTCATGCCGGCGAGCCGTCGAGGGGCAACCAGGCGCGCACCGCAAAGCCTCGCTCCAGCCGCCGACCGGCTTCGAATTTGCCGCCGAAGATCGCCACCCGTTCCTGCATCCCCGCCAATCCGTGCCCCTCACCGTCCGTCCGGGCGGCACCCGGCCCATCATCGAGCACCTCGATCTTCAGCTCATCGTTTCGATAGTTCAGCCTGATTTCGGTCGGGGCACCACCTGCATAACGCAGCGCGTTGGTCAGCGCCTCCTGCAGGATGCGATAGGCCGCGATATCGACGCCGGCGGGAAGCGGCAACGGCTCGCCCTCCGTGCGGACGCTCACCGGTAACCCCGCATCACGGACTCGCTGCACCAGCGCGTCGAGCTGATCCAGGCCAGGCTGCGGCTCGATGCCGGCGTCCGGCACGGGGATAGGCTGGGATGCGCCGGCCAACCCATTGGTGTTCAGCGCCCCCAGCATGTGACGTAATTCGGTGAGCGCTTCCCGCCCGCTTGCCTCGACGGCAAGCAGCGACTGGGTCGCTTGGGCCGGCGATTGCGGCTCATGCTTCAACACCTCGCGAGCCGCCCCCGCCTGGACCACCATCATGCTGACGCTATGGGCGACCACGTCGTGCAGCTCCCGCGCGATGCGGCCGCGCTCTTCGAGAATCGCCGCCTGGCGTGCCTGTTCCTGCTGCTGCTCGAGCTGCTGGGCGCGGGTCTCGAAGAGATCGGCACGGAGCTGCCGGATGCGAATCGCGTTGCCCACGAGCCAGGCCGGCACCAGGATTACGAATGGCGCGCTGAACTCAGGCAGCGGCGGTAACCCGCCTCCGAATATCGCCAGGATGAGGAAGGCCTCGACCACCACCACGGCCAGCGAGATCCATCGATGGCGGCTATACAGCGCCACCGAGTAAGTGGCGACGACGCCGGAAGCAATGGCGGCTGCGGGATTGAGGTATCCGGCTGGGAAAACCGCCGCCAGGACGATGAAGAACACGAGCAGCGGACGTTGACGCCGCCAGGCCAGCGGGACAGTCAGAAAGAGGGCCGGGATGCGGTCCCAGTTGTCGTCGCCGACATAGTTGCCCGCCAGCTGGGCGAGGACCGTGAGGAGTGCGGCCAGGGCCACGTCCCACCAGAATGCGGGCAGCCGGCGCAGGTCTCGCCAGGCGGACTTCATCGACTCCACGCCTGAACTCTAGTTCGGTCAGGGGTGCTCCGCATCATCCCGGCGATGTATGCAGATTCGCCCCCCTGGATGACGCCACTCGCCGCCAGTCGCCGCAACCTTGTTCCACATTCAGCAAGGAGGCGGTTATGGAAACGCTCGTCCAGCTCTCCGACGTCACCAAGCGGTATGGCTCGGGCTCGGGGGAACCCGCCTTGAACCGAGTCTCGCTGCAAGTCCCGACGGGACGGGTGACTGCGATCATGGGCCCCTCCGGCAGCGGCAAGTCAACGTTGCTCAACCTGATCGGCGGCCTCGATCGGCCAACCAGCGGCGTCGTGACGATGGAGGACGTCGAGCTCAGCCGCCTGGGCGAGGGGGCGCTGGCCCGCCATCGCCGGCGGAAGATCGGCCTCATCTTTCAGTTCTTCAACCTTCTGAACAACCTGACCGCATTGGACAACGTGCTCATCCCCGCCGAGCTCGCCGGCGTGCCGCGACGGAAGGCGCTCGAGCGCGGACACGAACTCCTCGACCAGCTGGGCATCCGGCAACAAGCCCACAAGTACCCCGCCCAGCTGAGTGGCGGAGAGCGGCAGCGCGTTGCCGTTGCCAGGGCGATCGTCAACCGGCCCGTCTTGCTGCTCGCCGATGAACCGACCGGCGCCCTCGATACGCATTCTGGCGAACAGGTCATGGACCTGCTCGCCGACTTGAACCGTGCCGGTCAGACGATCCTCCTCGTTACCCACGATCCCCGGATCGCCCAGCAATATGCGACCGGAGTGATTCGGCTGATCGATGGACAGGTGGCGGATGACAGCGCGGGAGCGAGGCGGGTCGCCGTCCAATGAGCGCCACCATTCGAAAGACGCTGGCCGATCTTCGTCGGCGGAAGCTCCAATCGACCATCATCCTGCTGGTCGTCGCGCTGGCGAGTTTTGCCGGGACGCTCGCGCTCAGCCTGCTGGTTGAGGTCAGCGGCCCCTTTGACCGCGCCTTCCAGCAGGCCAATGGCGCTCATCTCGTCATGTCGTTCGATTCGCGGCGCGTTTCACCCCAGCAGGTCGCGGCCACGGCCGCCCTTCCGGCAATCAGCCAAGCGGCCGGGCCGTTTCGGGAGCTGGCTGTCGGCATCAACACGAATGGCGGTGACCAGGTCCTCGGCC
>VBHC01000001.1 GCA_005889535.1 Chloroflexota bacterium | reverse complement strand
CTCTTCCTCATGACCGTCAAGCCGTCGGCAATCACCTCGGTCGTGGTCATCGTCCTGGCGATCGCCGTCGGGCTGGTGGCCGGCCTGCTGCCGGCGCGACGGAGCCCAAATGAACTCCGCCCTGCAGCGGGCTGAGCCCTTGGGTCCGCGGGCGGCGGACCGCCGGTGGATCGGGCTCGCCTTCATCGCACTAGCCCAGCTGATGACCGCGCTGGATGCGACCATCGTGAGCATCGCGCTCCCCTGGGCGCAGCGGGCCCTGGGCGCGTCCGACGCAGAGCGCCAGTGGGTGATCACCGCCTACACCCTGGCGTTTGGCGGCTTGCTGCTGGTCGGCGGACGAATCGCCGATATGATCGGACGCCGGCGCGCATTTCTCATCGGTCTCGGCGGTTTTGCCGTGGCCTCGATCGTCGGCGGCACCGCGCAAAGTTTCCTCCTGCTGCTCGCGGCCCGAGCGGCGCAGGGCGCCTTCGCGGCGCTGCTCGCGCCGACAGCCCTCTCGCTGCTGGCGGTAACGTTCACCGAGCCGCGCGAGCGGGCCAGAGCCTTCGCCGTCTATGGGGCGATCGCCGGCAGTGGCGCAGCGCTGGGGCTTCTGCTGGGCGGCGCCCTCACCCAGTACCTTGACTGGCGCTGGTGCCTCTACGTCAATGTGCCGATCGCGCTCGTGGCGGCGATCGGAGGTTGGCGGGTGCTGAGCGGCGCGAACGGCGGTCGTGAGCAGCGCTTCGACCTTCCGGGCGTGGTGCTGGCGACCGGCGGGCTGGTCGCTCTCGTCTATGCCTGCACCCAGGCGGTCTCCGCGGGCTGGGGATCGGGCATCGTGATCGGACTGCTGGCGGCGAGTGCGGCGCTGCTCATCGGCTTCGTGATTCGCGAGGCCCGCGCTCCGACGCCACTCCTCCCCTTGCGCATCGCTCTCGACCGCAATCGCGGCGGCGCGTACCTCGCAGCCGCGTTCGCCATCGCCGGCATGTTCGGCGCTTTCCTCTTTCTCACCTATTACCTGCAGGTCGTGCTTCACTACTCGCCGCTTCAGGCCGGCCTGGCATTCCTGCCGCTTACCCTTGCCTCGCAAGCCGGCTCCTGGGGCATCGCCAGCGTGTTGATGCCACGGGTTCCCGCCCGCGCCATCATGGCGCCCGGGGCGCTGGTCGCGGCGGCAGGGATGTTCCTCCTGACGCAGCTGCAGGTCAACAGCTTCTACCTGACCCTCGTGCTCCCCGCCGAAGTTCTGCTGGGCGCGGGCATCGCCTGCGTGATGGCGCCCGCCTTCAACATTGGAACGCTCGGTGTAGATCCGCGGCAGGCCGGCGTCGCGGCCGCGACCGTCAATGCCGCCACCCAGGTGGGCGCGTCGCTGGGGACAGCCGTGCTGAACACGGTGGCGGCCAGCGCGACCGCCGCCTACCTCACGGGACTCAAGCCCTCAGCCGCCTTGATCGCGCAGGCGCTGGTTCACGGTTACTCGACGGCGACCGCATGGGCCGCCGCCATCCTCGTCGTTGGCGCGGCGCTGATCGCCCTCCTCATCAACGCGGGCAGTCCGGCCGCATATCATGCAGGTTCGCCCTCTGGGCCCGGCCGGCGCTAACGTTGGGAATCATGCTCCGAAAATGGCGGCCGTTCGGAATCGCGGGAATGCAAACGCCGACGTTCCTCCGGCGCATCCTGGGTCACCGCGATGTCGACGTATCGTTCGCAACGGGACGGATATATCCGGCCGGGCGGGAAGGGCCTTCGGCCCGACTAAACTCGGGGGAGCCAATGCCTGAGGAGACGCTTTCCGTCGTCGATAATCGCACCGGCCGCAGCTACGAGATTCCCATTCGGGACGGCGCGATCCCGGCCACCGAACTCCAGAAGATCACGGCGGACGGGGCCGGGACCGGCGTGATGAGCTACGACCCAGCATTCCTCAACACCGCCAGCTGCCGCAGCGCCATCACCTACATCGATGGCGAGCGCGGCATTCTGCGCTACCGGGGTTACCCGATTGAGGAACTGGCGGAGGGAAGCAGTTTCCTGGAGGTGGCCTATCTCCTGATCCACGGCGAGCTGCCCGATCCTGATCAGGCCCGCGAATGGGTTGGGGCCATCACCCATCACACCCTATTGCACGAGAACATCAAGAAGCTGATCGACGGCTTCCACCACGACGCCCATCCGATGGGCATCCTGGTCGGCACGGTGGGCGCCCTCTCGACCTTCTACCCGGACGCCAAGGATATCTTCAAGGCGGAAAGCCGGCGGCTCCAGATCCTACGGCTCATCGCGAAAATGCCCACCCTGGCGGCGTTTGCCTATCGGCACGCGGTCGGCATGCCGTTCGCCTATCCGGACAATGACCTTTCGTACTCGGGCAACTTCCTCAACATGATGTGGAAAGCCACCGAGCTGAAATACGAGCCGAACCCCGTACTCGAGCGCGCGCTCGACGTGCTCCTCATCCTGCACGCCGACCACGAGCAGAATTGTTCGACGAACGTCATGCGGGCGGTGGGCAGCGCCCACGCCGATCCGTTCTCCGCGACGGCGGCGGCGGCGGCCGCGCTCTATGGCCCGCTGCATGGCGGCGCCAACGAGCAGGTCCTGCGCATGCTCAAGGAAATTGGCTCGATCAGCCGGGTTCCCGAGTACGTCAAGCGGGTGCGAGCCGGCGAGTTGCGGCTGATGGGGTTCGGTCACCGGGTCTACAAGAACCACGACCCGCGGGCCCGCATCATCAAGAAGGTGGCCGACGATGTCCTGGCGGTGACCGGGCGCAGCCCGCTCCTCGATATCGCGTTAGAGATGGAACGGGTCGCCCTGGCGGACGACTACTTCATCAAACATCGCCTGTATCCCAACGTCGACTTCTACTCGGGCATCATCTACGCCGCCATCGGGTTTCCGGTCGACATGTTCCCGGTGCTGTTCGCCATCGGCCGCACGCCCGGCTGGCTGGCACAGTGGCAGGAGGGGTTGCTCGATCCCGAGCAGAAGATCGCCCGGCCGCGGCAGGTTTATACCGGACCGGCCGAACGCCACCTGCCGGGGGTCCGGCAGCCGGCCATCGCGCGCTGACCGGAGCTCAGGAGCCTTCGCTCACCTCGTAGAGCTCATTTGCCGGATGGCCAGCCGTGCGATGGACCGCCTCGACCGCCTCCTTGCTCGGACCCTTGGCCAGGCAGAACACCTTGCCCGCCTTGGAGTCGAGCCAGTAGCGGACGTACTCGACCCCCGTCCCCTTCTGGGCCTCGACATCCTTCTTATGGGCCTCCATCAGCTGCTGCAGCGTGACGTGCATTCCCTCGTGAACATCCATGTACGTTGGCATGCTTCTACCTCCAGTTCAGGTTGTCGGATCGGACCCCCGTCATATGCTAACGCCGCGCGCGCCCAGCCACCAGCCTCGCTTCAGAAGCCTAGGGCAGCAATCGGAACCAGCGGAGGCTGAACAAGCCGCCGACGACAAGGATGAACGTGCCAAAGGCCAGCAACGGTACCGTGAGGTCCAGCTTGGTCGTGACCCAACCAATCCGTGAACCCAGGTCGCTATAGATCTTGCTGAGCTGAGCCTCATC
>VBHC01000040.1 GCA_005889535.1 Chloroflexota bacterium | reverse complement strand
ACTCCGTGTATTCCAGCCGGGCACGCCGCGCCTCGCCGCTCATCGACGGGTCGAGGAAAAAGACGTCGAAGGTGTCCTTGACCGGGCGCGGGCGTGGCGCGGGGCCCGGCTCGATGCCATAGGGGAGGATCTGCTGGATGGCGCGGCGGAAAAATCCGCGCTCGAGGTGTTGATCGAGCAGGTCGTGCGTCGGGCTGATGACCAGGCCGACCCGCCCCGTCAGCCAGCGGTTGAAGCCCGTCATGCTGCGAAGGAGGCCACCATCATGCAGGCTGATCGCCAGCGGAACATGGTTGCCCGCCGCCCACATGACCGTCGCCAGCGGAGCGCCGGCGAGGTTGTTCAGGTGGATGACTTCCGGGCGCTCGCGATCGGCCACCTTGCGAATGAGGTTCGCGGCGCGCGGCATCTCATGGGGTCCGGTGCCGACCGTGACCACGGTCAGTCGTTGAGCTTCCGCAAGCGCCGGCGCCAATTGCGGCACGTAGGTGGCGGCCCCGTCCGAGTCTTCAGATGGATGACGGGCATCGACGAGGCAGATCTTCACCTCGTCGTCAACAACGTCGCGCCTCAATGAAATCTTGTCAGGAGCCCGCCGAAAGGCAATCCGGGTAGGCCGCGCCGCCGGTGCACGGACCAAGGGTTATAACCACATGCGCCTTCAGGACGGCGCCGTCGATTCCCGCTGAGCCGCCCGTGGCGATCTCAGATAGGTGAGACTCGAGGATCCGGAAGCGCACGATCGTCGCAAACTCCATCCGGGATAGCCCCGCCTGCTGCAGGGCCTCCTCGAACGGACCCGCGCCGCCGAACGCCTGCTCCGCCGCGGAGACCCGCTGCCGGAGCTCAGCAGCCGTCAACCGGATCCCGCGTGCTTGCGCCAGTTGCCCAATGATGGCATCGCGCGTAACCTCGCGGATCACCGACGCTTCAATGCTTGCTTTCTTCCGCCGCCCGGCCGGCGTTTGTGAGCTGATCTCAGCGCCGCTCCGCTCGACCCTTTGTTCTTCGGCTGCCACTAGCGCGTGATACAGGGAAAGGGAGACGGCTTGACCATTAACGGTCAGCTGTTCACCGTTACTTGCACGAGTGCCGCACGCCGATAATGCGACGGCGAGCACGATGACAGAGAGCTTCTGGAGCATGCTTTTCACCTCACACCTGGAATAGCCTGGACGGTTAATCCCAGGCCGGCAACGGTTACGACGAGCGCGCTCGCGACTGGAACGAAGCGCACGGCACGGGTCATGATCCGAGCAGGCCCAGCTCGCCGAACCCGTAGGAGAACTGGGAGACCGCCGGCGAGTGCGAGCCCGATGCCGATTAGCGTCGAGGCCAGCCCAGCGCTGAACGCAACGATCATGACGATGCCGAAGGCGACGCGGTGCAGTGAAATCGCCGCCAGCAACACCACAAGCGCGGACGGGCAGGGAATGATGCCGCTCGAAATGCCGAGCGCCAGCATGCCACCGCGCCCGAGCCCTGGGTGCCGATGGCCATCGTCGCCATGGTCGGTGTGCTGGTGTCCGTGCCAGGCTGATCGAGCTCGGGACAGGACCAGCGCGCTGCCGATGGCCACAATGAGAAGGCCGGAGAGCAACGTGACCCACGGATAGAGCCGCTCAGGCGTGACAAGCGACGCTGCGTAAATCGTGACGAAGCCAAGGGCGAAGACCCCGGCGGTATGCGTGGCGGTAATCGTGAGTCCGAGACCGACCGCGTGCCGCGCGGTGCCACGGGCGCCAACCAGATAGCCGGCCATCACCGCCTTGCCATGCCCGGGTGACAGGGCATGCAACGCGCCGAGGGCGAGTGCCGTCAAGAGAGAAAGGGCGACGAGTGACGGCGACAGGTGGGGCGGAGCGATCAATGCGGCGAAGCGGTCGGACAGTGGGGAGAAAGCCCGCCCACCCTGACCGACATGAGGGGAGGGAAAAGTCGCCGCAATTGGGGAGGGAATGAAGGTGAAACGTGCCCCGGTGACGTCGAGCGGGCTGGTCAGCAGGTCCTGCGGGTAGCTACGCAGCGCATCGCTGACACTCTTGCTCGGAGCGGTCGACGTCAGCAATGTGGCGCCGCCCATCTGCTGAACGACGATCTCTTTCCACCCCAGGCGGCCAGGGTAGTTCGTGTCGCGATAGCTTGCGGACTGCCGGCCGGCCGCCGGCGTAGCGGCGGAGAGGAGGATCTGCAACCGCATCGTCTGGAGTCCGCCCTGGCCGGGAAAAAAGACAACCGAATGGTCACCAACGAGCAACGGCAGGCGCCGCGCGCCCACTTGCAGCAGCAGGCCGCCACTCAGGTCGCGCACGCGCTGGTCGATGTAACCGGCGTCATCGGCGATCCGCTGCTTCTCCTGGAAGGCGGGGATCTCCGCGTAATCGACCACATAGACGACGTCGATCCGATCGCCGTTCAGCGATACCTGGCTGAATCGATTGATGGTGAAGTTGCCCAGCGGGTGGGCGAAGGCCGGCACGGCGACCGCGATGGACAGGGCGAGCGCACCCAGCAATGCAAGCAGTCCTCGACGCAACGTCATGACATCGCTCCGAGGGAGATCAGCGTATTTCGCGCGACCGGTGCCCACAAGAGAGAGAAGTACGGGTTGATGTACAGCGCCTGATGCAGGTCGCCGATGGCGGCGGCGGTCTGGCCGAGGCGGGCCTCGATCATCCCGCGGTGGAAAAACATCGTCGCGTCCTGCGTCCCGAGTCTCAGCGCCTGCCGGGACGCCGCCTCCGCATCCCGGTCGTCACCGGTCTGGAACAACGTCCAGGCAAGGATGTCCGCGGTCCGCACGCTGGGTCGGTCTGCCATCGCGGCACGGGCGGCGAGGAGGGCCGCCGACAGATCGCGGTGGTGATCTGCGTCGAACAGCGCGAGCTCGGCATCCAGGTCGACCCCGTTGGCTCGGTAGAGTTGTTGCTCGGCTGCCGCCAGATCGTAGGTCTCCGAGGCCCTCCGCTGGTCGCCGGTCGCAGCGTACACATCGCCCAGCGCGATGACGAAGTCGGGTAGCGGGTAGGTGTCGACCGCCTGGCGGTAGTGCCCGACGGCGTCCGGATAACGGCCGGTCGCCGCCTCGACTCGGGCGATCCCTGCGAGCCCGTACGGGTATCCCGGATACTCAAACAACGCCCGGCGGTATTCCCGGTCGGCCTGCTGCGGGCGACCGGCGTTGAGATAGAGATTGCCCAGGAGGACGCGAGTGTAGGCGCTGTTCTCCGGTACCGGCCCGCCGGCCTCGACCGCCTTCTGCATCGCCTCGATGGCGCCCGGGACGTCGCCGAACAGCTCTCGCGCATACGACACCCGCGCGTAGGAGCTGAGGTCGGGACGCAGATCAACCATTTGCTGAACGCTGCGCAGCGCCTCCGGATACCGGCCCAGTTCGATCTGCGCGTCGCCCATAATGCCCAGTGCTCGGGATGACGCTGGATCGAGCGCGTGCGCTTTGCGGCCCCAGTCGAGGGCGGCCACGAACTGATGCCTGGCGAGCGCCAGGGTCCCCATCAGCGTCGTCGCCTCGGCATCCGATGCATCGTGGGCGAGGGCACGGTTCAACAGCGTCTCGACTTTGGGGTAATAGGACGGATCGCCCGCCTCGCGGACCTTCTGGAGGTAGGTCCCGGCGAGCAGGTCAACTGCTTGCCAATCGTTCGGCTGAGTCTTGAGTTTTGCCTGCGCCTGGGCAATGACATCGTTGGTCCCCATCCCGATCGCTTGGTGAACTCGACTCGTGATCGGTGATGCGGATTGGCTACCACATGCCGCGAGCAAGCTGGTCGTCACAACCACCGCCGCCAGTCGCATCGAGCTTCGCATCGGTCCTCCTTAGCTTGAGTGACGGGGCTCCGCGGGGAGCCCCGTCTCAGCGATCGTTACGGCGAGTGCGGGTCAGCCACGTAGGGGAAGCTGGCCTGGAACGGAACGTCGTTGGCACGTACGCCGTCGCCAACGTCCGGTACCGATCCCGTCCGGCAGGGGGTTGGACCCGCGAGTGGGCCACCCGCCTGACACAGAATTCCCAGCACCGCCTGGACCTCGATGTCCACGACGTCGTCAGCGAGTCGCCGCCCATTGGGGAAGCCATCCAGCTGGCCACCCAGCACGCCAAGTGGGTTGACCGCGTTTGGGTTTGCGCTACTCGGCGCGATCGACGTGTTGAGCCGAAGTTCCTCACCCGGTGCGCTCAGGTGCGCCGGTTGGTTGAGTCCCTGGATTCCCGTCAGAAAGACGCTGACCAGGTCATTGCGGTTGTGCTCGGGTGCCGAGCCGCCGCCCAGGCCGGGGAAGAACGCGTTGAGATAGGTGGCGAGAATCGG
>VBHC01000162.1 GCA_005889535.1 Chloroflexota bacterium | reverse complement strand
TCCCAGCTGACCCGACAGATCACGACCGCCGTCGGCGATGCCACCACCGCCGCCATCGACGCCGTCAAGAAGCTCGAGGCCAAGAAGCACGAGCCCACGCCGGTACCGGTCGACCTCTACGGACCGACCCGGCCAGACCTCGTCGGCAGCTAGCACACCCCGCGCGCCCCGGTTCGGTCGCGCGGCGGTCGCCGGAGTGTTCGTCGCGGGCCTTGGCCTGCGGCTCTGGGGGATCAACTTCGGACTGCCGGCGCTCTACCGGCCGGACGAAGACGTCACCGTGGGACGCGCGATGGGAATCCTTCATGGCATCGTTGACCCACATTTTTTCGCCTGCTCGGGTTGGTGTCAGACCAGGCGTCCGGGGACCTCGGCGTCCGCATTCTCGACGCGATCCTGGGCAGCCTCACCGTGCTGGTCGTCTTCCAGTTCGGTCGCCGCGCGTACGGCTGGCTGGCCGGTTTCCTGACAGCGGCCGCGCTCGCCGTTGTATTTCTGCATGTTCGCGACAGCCACTTCGGGACGCTCGACATTCCCCTGACGCTGGCCATCACCGTCGGGCTCTACGTTGCCTACCGGACTCTGACCATGCGTGGCGCGCGACCGCTGCTGCTGAACGGGCTGACTCTCGGCGTCGCGGCCAGCCTGAAGTACAACGGCGCCTTCGTCTTCGCCGGCATGGCAGCCGCGCAGTTGCTGCGGACCCGCGCCGAGCGCTCGACATGGCTCACGCTGGTCGCTCGCCTGGTGCTGATCGCCGTAGTCGGGGTCGCGACGCTGGCTGTGACGTCGCCCTTCCTCGTGATCGATCCCGCCGTCACTCAGCGCGGCGTCGGCTACATCTTTCAGCACCTGGCGACCCGGTCGACGCCGGCGATCGGGTGGGGAGAGGTGGCGACCGGACTCTGGTACGGGATCGATCCGGTGCTGGTGCTGGTCGGCGTGATCGGCATCGGCTACGCGGCACTTCGCCGACAACCCGCCGATTGGGTGCTCCTCGCCTTCCTGGTCAGCTATTTCCTCGTCATCGGCGCGGGCGGATCGGTCTTCTTCCGCTATGCCGACCCGATGATCCCGCCCCTGCTCTTGCTGGGAGGGCGGGCGCTCGCCGACCTGGTGCGTTACGCGGTAAGTCCCGCATTCCGATACGCAGTCCTCGCGGGGGTTCTCGTCCTGATCCTCACACCCCCGCTCGTCCACGACCTGCGCTATGACCTGTTGATTCAGCAAACCGATACGCGGACGCTGGCCTACGACTGGCTGGCGCAGCACGTCCCGGCCGGTGCCGGCGCGGCGGTGCCGTACAAGGCGGGGCCGGCGCACGACCGGGCGATGGTGGTGAGCGGCAAATACAGTCACGGGGCGGCTGACGCTTACGTCGCGGCCTTCCTCGAGGGCCGGCTCGAAACACAGTACCCCATCCGCGAGCTGACCAGGGACGACCTCAAGTTGACATCGCTCGACAGTTTCCGAGCCCAAGGCATTCGTTACATCGTCGTCGGTTACGAAACGCCCGGCACCGGTTGCCGTCCGGACAGCCCGCTGGAGCGCACGCTCCTGGCACAGGGTTCTCCGGTCGCCAGCTTTTCACCGACAGTAGGCTGTCCCATCAGCGTTTTCGATCCGATCGATACGTATTACGTTCCGCTGGCCGGCTATGCCGGCTGGGTTCGCCCCGGCCCACCGATCCGCATTTACCGGCTCAACTATTGAGATGGCTCTCGATTCGAGCGCTTGGCGGGGCGCCAAGGTGCCGTCTATAGTGGAAAGAAGTGAACTTGATCGCGTTGATTAAGGAGCGGGCGAAATACTACAAGTGCCTCGCCTGCTCGCAGGCCCTGGCCGACTGCCAGGTCAAGCTGCTGAACGAGGCGGACGGGCATTGCACCGTCGAGGTGACGTGCGCGAATTGTGGCGTCAGTTTCGTTGCGGTCCTCCTACTCAAGAAAGCCAAGCACCCGGACGGCCTCCCCAAGGCGGCCGGTGAAGGCCCGATCAGCGGTGACGAGATGCTCGACGTCCATGAGTACATGAAGGCCTTCAACGGCTCCATGAAGGAACTCACCCGCGGGCGTCCTCCGCGCCAGCTTTCGAGTTAACGGCGTCTCGCGCAGCGGTTAGCGCTCGCGACTCACCATAGAATGATGCCGATGGTGTACCTCGACCATTCGGCCACCACGCCGCTCGATCCGGAGGTGCTCCAGGCGATGATGCCGTACCTGACGGACGAGTTCGGCAATGCCTCGAGCGTCTATGGGCTGGGTCAGGCCGCCCGGCAGGCCATCGACCAGGCCCGCGATGAGGTAGCGGCCTTCTATGGGGTGGAGGCCCGCGAAATCATCTTTACCTCGGGGGGAACCGAGGGTGACAATCTTGCCCTGCGCGGAATCGCCCGCCGGAATGCGGACCGTGGTCGCCATGTGATCACCTCGACGATCGAGCACGATGCGGTGCTTCGTTCCGCCGAATCACTCGAGCGCGATGGCTTCGAGGTGACCCGGCTGAGCGTAGACCGATTCGGGAGCGTGGATCCGGACGCGCTGCGAGACGCGCTGCGGCCGGACACCATCCTGGTCAGCATCATGCACGCCAACAACGAGATCGGCACGATCGAACCAATTTCGGAGCTGGTGGCCGTGACTCGCGAGCATAGCGATGCCTATTTCCACACCGACGCGGTGCAGTCGACCGGAAAGATCGCGACGCGACTGGATGAGCTCGGCGTCGATCTGCTCTCGATGTCGGCCCACAAGCTTCATGGTCCAAAAGGCACCGGCTGCCTGGTGGCGCGATCCGGGGTCCGCCTCGAACCGTTGATGTTGGGCGGTGGGCACGAGCGTAACCGCAGGGCGGGCACGGAAAACGTGGCGGGCATCGTCGGGCTGGCGAAGGCCGTCGGCATCGCCCAGCGCGACATGGCCAACGACATCGCCCACCTGACCTCCCTTCGCGATCGCCTCCTCAGGGGCGTGCTCGATAGGATCCCCGCTGCGGAAATCACGGGGCACCCGGTTAGGCGGCTTCCCCACCACGCCAGCTTTCTCTTCCAGGGGGTCGAGGGCGAGTCGCTCCTGCTCCAGCTCGACATGGAGGGCATCGCCGCGTCGTCGGGATCGGCCTGCACCTCCGGGTCGCTCGAGCCGAGCCATGTCATCCTTGCCCTCGGTTATCCGCGGGAACGAGCGCTTGGCAGCCTGCGGCTCTCGGTCGGCAAGGGCAACAGTGACGCCGACGTCGACCTCGTTCTCGAGCGTCTGCCGGATATGGTGGCCCGGCTGCGCGCCATGGCGCCCATCTCGGCCGCTTGAGGTCTTTAGGTTGCCCGAGACCTTCTACAGCGTCGAGGCGGCGAACGCGCTGCTGCCCAAGCTCAAGCCGCTCCTGCAGCGGATCCGCGACACGCAGCTGGCGCTGGCGGGCGACAAGACGCTGGCCGCTGTGAAAGCAAAGGCCGCCCACAACGGAGGCGGGTTGCCGGGTCGCCACCTCTCCGAGCTGACAAAGACGCTGGATCGCGACCTGCATCAGCTCCAGGAGCTGGGCATCGTGCTGAGAGACCCGAGCATCGGATTGATCGACTTCTTTCACCAGCGCGCGGGGGAAACGGTGTTTCTCTGCTGGAAGCTCGGCGAGGGAAATGTGGAGTGGTGGCACCCGGTTCACAGCGGGATCGCTGGTCGCGAGCGACTCTAGCCGGTCCGAAAGACGATCCCGGCGAGAACGAGCAACAGGATGATCGATGACATCGCCAGCCCGACGATGCCGAGCAGGCGCCCGGTCTTCGCCCGATCCTCGCCCTGGTAGCGGTTCGGCTGCGCCCGAATCTGCTTGACGGCGTCGCTGCCGAACACGATCGAAAGAATCCCGGTGGGGACCGCGATCAGCGGCATCCAGAAAAAGATCAGGGTGGCGATGCCCCAGGTCATCGCGCTCGAGGCCCGCGGGTGCTTCGGACGATGGGGCGACACGCCCTCGAGCTCGGCCAGGTGATCGAGAGCGGCGAGCGGGCCGGCGCTGGTGACGATGCCGGGCAGCGCTTTGCGCAAGGCGGGCTCCGCGCTCTGGGCGAGCGCCTCGCGCCGGGCCATGGGGAGCTCCTCCCGACGCGCCGCATAGGCGACGACCAGCCGCCGCAATCCGGGTTCGAGGCTCTGCGGCTCGCCGGGCGGCATCATGGCCGGCGGGCTGGGGGGAGCCGACGGCGCCGCCCAGATCGAGGCGGGCATGGAGGGGGCCGGCGCCGGGCCCGCCGGCGTGCCGGACAGGTCATACAGGCTGATGCGTTGCCGGTCGCGCACCACCAGCGTTCCGGCGGCGAAATCGCCCAGCCGCTTGCCGCGGCCGTTGATGAAGAGGGTCAACATGCCGATGGCGTAGAAAATCGGAAGAAAGTCGACGATCCGAACCAGATTGCGAATCGCGGCCTGCCCGATGGTGAGCGGTTCCCCGTGATCGCCGACCACCCGGAGCCGGGCTGCCCGCTTGCCGAGGGTCTGTCCGTTCCAGGCGGCCTCGCTGATCAGGAAGTAGCCCGCCAGGAGGATGAATCCGAGGATGACTTCGACCAGGATGGCCAGCTCGCCCGAGCTGAAGACTCCACCCAGGGAGGCGGCGAGGATCGTGATCGCGATCAGGATCACCATGATGACGAGGCTATCGACGACCTGCGCCAGGAAGCGGCTCCCGATGCCCGCGATCTCGTACTGGAAGGCGACCCGCTCGGGTGTGGAAATAACGAGGTCGTCAGAGGTGTCCGGCGGCTGCACGCTTTCACTCTACGCGCGGATTTCGCGATAGCGCGTCGCGGTTCTGCGACAGGCGGGGCGGGACCGCACGTGTCCGTCATCATGGAAGACGTGCGTGCTGATGAATTCGTCACCCGCCGGCGACCCGAGTGGGATCGGCTGGAAAAACTCCTGGCGCGAGCCGGGACCAGCAGAATCGGTGGGCTGCGCGCCACCGAGGTCCTGGCGCTGGCCGCCCTCTATCGTCGGGCGACTGCCGACTTCGCCCGCGCCAAGCGCGACTGGCCGACCGAGCCAGTGGCGGGCTACCTCAACGGGCTCGTCGCCCGCGGCCACGCCGCTGTCTACCGGCAGGGCGGCAACCTGGGCGAGCGGATCGCGGTGTTCTACGGGCGCACCCTCCCGCAGACCTACCGGGATGCCGCCCCATACCTGATCGCGGCGGCCCTTCTCCTCTTCGGACCGGCGCTGGTGGCGTTCATCGCCATCACCCTCGATCCGCAGTTGGCCTACGCCCTGGTGCCGGCCGAGCTGGTGCAACTCGTGCACAACCACCAGCTCTGGACCCAGATCCCGGCGGACAAACGCCCGCTGATGTCCGGTGTGATCATGACGAACAACATCAACGTCTCGATCCTCGCCTTCGCCTTCGGCGTGCTGCTCGGGCTGCCGACCATCTATCTCCTGATGACCAACGGCATCCAGCTCGGCGGGCTGCTCGGACTGACCAATGCCTACGGCATCGCGCCCGGCCTCCTCGATTTCGTCGTCGGCCACGGTGTTCTCGAGCTGTCCGTCGTGGTGGCAGCCGGGGCCTGCGGCCTGATGATGGGCTGGGCGATCCTCCTCCCCGGCGCCCACCGTCGCCGCGACGCGCTCGTTCTGGCCGCGCGCAAAGCCGTGATCATCCTCGCCGGCATCGCCCCCTTGCTGATCGTCGCCGGCATCATCGAGGGCAACCTGAGCCCCTCGGATGCACCGACTGCCGTCAAAGTCCTGGTCGGATTGACGACCGGCGTCCTGCTCTACGGCTACTTGCTCTTCACCGGCCGAACGGCGCGCGGAGCTTAAAGCAGGGCCCGCTCCTTCAGCTCCAAATAGCGCTCCACCAGCGAGGGGCTGAGCTGGCCGGCCTCGACGTCGAGGCCCAGGACACCACCTTGTCGCAGCTGCTCGAAGCTGGCTCGCCGGGCAGAGAGGAGCTCTTCGGCCGCCGCCCACTCGTAGGCGCGCGAGACGCGTTCGATGGGCGCGCTGCGGGCGGCCAGCACCTCGGGATCGGCCATGGCGACCACCATCACCAGGTGCCGGTGGCTCAAGCGGATGGCGTGGTCCACCAACTCGCGCGAGGCCTCGGGATCCAGCACGTCGGTGAGCACCACGACCAGGGACCGGCGGCTCACTCGAAGCGCCAGGTGCGAGAAGGCCTCGGCAAAGTCGGGCTCGGTGTACTCCGGCTTGACGTCGTACAGCACCCGGTTGAGGTGCGACACCTGGGCCGGTCCGCGTTGGGGCGCGACGAAACGCCGAACCCCGTCGCTGAAGGTCAGCATGCCGACCCGGTCCCCCTGGCTCTGCGCTACCCAGGCCAGCAGCAGCGCGGCGTTCACCGCATGGTCGAGCTTGGTGAGCAATCCCGCCGGCGCGGTCATCAGACGGCCACAGTCGAGCGCGATGATCGCCTGCTGGCCACGCTCGGCTTCGACCTCCATCACCACCGGCCGGTCCCGGCGCGCCGTCGCCTTCCAGCTGATGCGTCGCACGTCGTCGCCAGGCAGGTAATCGCGCAAGCCGGCGAACGCGGTGGTTGCGCCCGGCGGCCGGGCCCGGCGCAGCCCGGCCATGATTCGCATGCCGCGGCGCAGCATCAGCTCGTAACGCTTGACGGCAAGGACGTCGGGGTAGACGGACGCCGCCTCATCGGCCTTGATTCGGACCTGACGGATGAGCCAGCCGCCGGGCCGCCAGCAGCGAAGGTCGACCGGCCCGAAGCGGTAGGCCCCCCGGTGTGGCGGCTGGACCATGTACTCGACGGCCAGCAGGCCTTCACCGTCGAACCGGCCGGAGAGGACTCGCTGGTCCGGCCGGAGGTCCGGGGGTACGTGGTCGGCCAGCTCGGCAGGCAGCCCTGCGGCGTCCCCATGCGCGACCAGCACCTGGACTGCTTGGATCTCGCCCAGCGAGAAAGGCTGGGGCAAAACGCGGCTCGCCATGAAGCCGGCCTTGCGCGGCAGTCGCCGGGCGTCCGCCAGGACGAGTCCCACCATGGCCGCGTAATAGATGAGTGGCACGATGATGAACACCGGGCTCAGCAGGAGCAGCAGGAAAAGGACCGAACCGGCGACCAGCGCCGCCAGCAACCGCGGCTGCGGAAGGAGGGTCAAGAGCCCAGCCGGCGCATCAGCGCGGCGGGGTCACGCGGGCGATCACGGCGTCGAGCAGGCTATCGGCGGTCTGGCCGCCGACCTCGGCTTCGGGCCGCAGCAGCAGCCGGTGCCGGAAGGTTGGGCGGAGCAACCCTTTGACGTCGTCCGGCGTGACGTAGTCGCGGCCCTCGAATGCCGCCGCGGCTTTGGCCGCCAGCAGCAGCAGCACCTCGGCCCGTGGGCTTGCTCCCAGCACGAGTTCGGCGGCCTGGCGGGTGGCAACAGCCAGCTCGATGATGTAGCGTCGCAGGCGCTCGTCAACCGTGACCTTGCGCGCCTCGGCCCGGCACTCCGCGACCGCTGCGGCATCGAAGATCGGCTCGACGCCGGCCCGCGCCGGGTCGCGAAGCTCGATCCCGGCGTCCCAGCGCCGCAGCATCTCGAGTTCCTGCTCGGGGGTCGGGTAGTTCATGAATGCCTTGAACAAGAACCGGTCCTGCTGCGCCTCCGGCAGCGGATAGGTCCCCTCGTACTCGATCGGATTCTGGGTCGCCAGCACCATGAATGGATCCGGCAGAGGCAACTGCTGCCCCTCGAGACTCACGCCCCGCTCCTCCATGGATTCGAGCAGTGCCGCCTGGACTTTTGCGGGCGCGCGGTTGATCTCGTCCGCCAGCAGGATGTTGGTGAACACCGGCCCCTGCCGAACGCGGAATGACCGGGACTGCAGGTCGTAAACCGAGGTGCCCACGATGTCCGCCGGCATCAGGTCGGGAGTGAACTGGACCCGGCCGTATTGGAGTGAGAGCAAGCGGGCGATCGTCTTCGCCAGCAGCGTCTTGCCCACGCCGGGAACCCCCTCGAGCAGGACGTGGCCCTGCGCGATCAGGGCGAGGGCGCAGAGTCGCACCGCATCGTCCTGGCCGACGATCGCCTTTGCGGCCTCCGCGCGAAAACGGGCGTAAAACTCGGCGGCTTTCATGCGGACTCCTTCATGGACAACGGATAAGCGAGGTCGTGCAACCGGCGGGCCATCGCCAGGACCTCGGCCTCGCCCACGGTGGCGAGGTCGAGCTCGCGCTCCGCCCGCGACAGCTCGGCGGCAGCCGCCGGGGCACGCTGCGCGATGGTGGCGTTGAGGCGATCGCTCGGGACGTCGGCGCCGAGACCAACCCGCTGAGCGACCGCGCGACGCGTGGCGGACAGCAAGGCCTCCAGCGTAACCCGCCGGGCGCCGGTCCGATGCAGGAGACTCCCGACCGCCACTGCGTACTCGGCCGTCGACCGGTCCTCCCGGGCACGCAAAGCGATCGCCGGGCCAAAGGCACGGCCGCGCATGGCCAGGCCGACGAAGAGGATGACCACGGCCAGGAGGAGGGCGAAGCCCCAGGGGGTTGTCATCCAGGCCGTTTCCGGCGAGGCGCTGGCGGCCGCGCCGTGGTGAAATTCATCGAACCAGACTCGACCACCCGCCGGGGTCATCGCCATCAGGTCGGCGGCGAAGCGACCGTTGTCAGGTTTGCCGAGGTAGCCGTTGCAGAGGATGAGCGGGTCGGTGAGCGCCACCAGCTGGCCCTGGCCGACAGCCTGGTTCAGGCCGAGCACCTCGCCCGCGTCGTTACGAAGCACGGGGACCTGCGACGCCGCCGGCTTGAAGGCGCGGGCGGAACCGGCGCCCGCGACCGCTTCCACACCGCCAAAGATGGGCGCCGCGGCGTGGGCCTTCGCCGGGACGCCGGTCCCCGAGCGACGCAACCCAAATTGTGTATCGAGCTGTGGGTCGCCCTCCTCGGCCGCGTAGACGACCACGCCCCCCGATTGCATCCAGCTGTTCAGCTGCGCAACCTGGTCGGCGCTGAAGCCGTTCGAGGGGGTGAAGACAAAGAGCAGGCCCGAAGTGGTGGGCAGGCTGAAGGTGCCCTCAACCGAGCCGCTCGGATAGCCCAGAGCGTCGGCGTACGCGCGCAACGCGGAGGTGCCATCGACAGCATCGCTGGTCGACGCGTGGTTCGGGGATTGGCCCTGGCTGTTGCTGCCACGCAACAACACCAGGACCATGACCAGCAGCGCCATCGCGCCCAGCGCGATCCAGCCGCGTCCCTTCATGCCGCCGCCTGCCGGTAGGGCGCCGCCGCCTCGGCGGCGCGCGCGTAGGCGGCCGCATCGGGCGTCCGGTGGCCATAGCTCGCTTCTTCAAAGGATTGGAGCAACGGCCGCAGTCCTTCGGCCCGGTCCGATTGCTGGAACAGCTCGCGCACCGTGAAGGGGCTGTGCTCCCACGCCTGCTCACCTCGGAGCCGCACGGATACGCCGCCGGCGAGCGCCTTGATCGCGGCCGCGTAGTCCTGCCCGGCGGCGAGCCGGTCGGCAATGGCGAAGAAGTCGAGCTGGGGGCGGGCGGTCGACCTGCCCTCCCGTAGCCGAGCCTCCCGTCCGCCACCGCTCAGAACGGCACGCATCAGCCAGACGACGATCGTGATCAACACCACGAGGCCGAGCGCCAGCCACAGCCAGATCGGGATGTTGAGGTGGAGGTTACCGATCCCAGCCCACGAAAGAAAATCGCCGATCCTGCCGAGGATGAACGTGAGGATCTGTTCGGGCAGCGACGGACCGGTGCTGAGGCCGGAGTAGCGCGGCTGCGAAAGGATCGCTTGCAGTTGCTCGCTGGACCTGACGGGGTCGGGCGTATCGACCCGCGCCTGCAGCGTGGCGTACAGGGCTTGCAACCGCTGGTCCGCGTCGACGAGATCCGGAGACCCCTGGCGAAGGTCGCGTAAGATCTCCGGCTGGCTCTTGCCGGTGCCCGCAACGAGGACGTCGATCGCCTGCTGGACCGATGGCACATCACCGCGCTCGGCGAATTGAACCAGGGTCAGAGCGCGATGGACCGCGTTGGTGTAATCGTCTGCGGAGCTGGCTGACGCGGAGGTTCCGCCCAGCGTGGCCAGTAGCCCGAAAACGATCAGCAGGATCGGCGCCGATGCCCCCCGGCGCAACGGTCTAGGCCGGCGCAGGGCCCGGGACGGCCTGACGGGCAAGCTGGTCGAGATCGAGACCCTCCTTGCGAACCCGCAGGTCGAGGTAGAGCATGGTGATGGCGATCGGCGTGATGGCACCAACCAGGGCATTGACCAGGGTCGCGACGGTGGTCACCAGGCCGGCCCGGAGGTCATCGCTCAGGCCTGGCATCAGGGCGGCGATTCCCGTGAACAACAGGCCGAGGGCGCCCTGGATCAGCCCCACCATGAAGGAAATCACGAGGAGAACACCGAGGCAGCGCCACCAGTTGTCCCTGGTCAGGTTCCAACTTCTTCCAAGCGCCTGCACGGGTCCCGCGCCCTCCGCAAAGAGCGCCGGCAACGACACCGCCCACCGGACCAGGACCCAGATCACGACCGGGATGGTCACGATAAGGACCGATCCCACGATCACGCACCCCCACAGAAACCGGTTTCCGAAAATGCCGAAATAGCGGCGGGCGGTACCGGCCAGCACCGAGCCGATCGTTTCGACGTTGCCGGCGGCCAGCGACGTGGCGGCGCGATACAACGCGCCCGTGGTGAATGGGACGAGGAGGAACGCGATGGGAAACGTCAGCAAGTACAGGGCCGAATTCGTGAATTGCGCCTGGCGGTTCTGAATTCTCTGAAGCGCCTCAGGGTCGTTCAGGTTCTGAAAGACCTGTTGCAGGTAGCTGAAGGGGTTAGCTCGGTACGATCCTGAAATCAGCGTGAGCAGCAGGTTCGGGAGGATGACGACCAGCGCGACGCCGGCGATGACGGCAAATTCGCGGCGATAGAGCTTGAAGCTTTCGTCGAGCAGCTCGCCTAAAGGCAGCGGCCGGAGGCGGACGGGTGTACCGGCTGTCGCCACGTGGCAATCATGCGGGAAAGATCGCCCTCGTGTCCAGCGACTTGAAAGACCGGGTCAGTTCGAGCAGGCGCAGCTGCCGCCGCAGGCACAGCTCCCGGCGGACGAGACCTCCGCCGCCTCGCCACTGCCGACGACCGCGAACGTGGAGAACATCGCCCTCGTGTTGGTGCCCTCGCACTGCGGGCAAACCTGGCGTTCGTCACGGCTGGCGTAGCTGCCGAGGACATCGAACGTATGGCGGCAGGTCAGACAGGAGAACTCGTAGATCGGCACCACCATATTGTAAGGATGTGAGGCCGCCGCTCCAGCGCTACGCCGAGCTGCTGCTCGAGTGGAACCGGTCCATCAACCTGACGGCAGCCCGCACCCTCGAGCAGTTCGAGGCGCAGGTCAGGGACGCCGACGCCTTGCTGGCGCTCTCCTGGGACGGTATCCGACGGGTGATCGACATCGGCAGCGGGGGTGGATTGCCGGCCGTGCCGCTTGCCCTGACACTGCCACAGGTCCAGTTCACCCTGCTGGAGGCGAACGCCAGGAAGTGCGCCTTCCTGGAGCATGTCGCCGGCACCCTCGAGCTGCGCAACGTCGCCGTGCTTGCGGGTCGGGCGGAGGAACTGGGCCACCAGCCGTCCGTTCGAGAGCAGTTCGACCGGGCCATCTCGCGGGCGGCGGCGCCGGCGCCGGTGCTGCTGGAGCTCGCCCTCCCCTTCGTTACAACCGGAGGAGACCTCATTGCCGAAGTCAGCTCGGTCGACCCGCATCGGCTCGAACAGGCGGCCCGCCTCCTGGGTGGCGGCGCGCCAAGGCTGGAACGGCCGGTGGCCGGGGGGACCGCCTTGCTGGTCGTGCAGAAATTGGGGCCGACGCCAGCCGAATTTCCGCGTCGGCCCGGACTGCCGAACCGCCGACCGCTGGCGTAACCCCGCCTTCG
>VBHC01000039.1 GCA_005889535.1 Chloroflexota bacterium | reverse complement strand
GGGGGAGGGAACTGAAGGAGCCACAAGGGGGGAGGGAAATATCATGCCCCCACCCTGACCCTCCCCCGCAAGCGGGGGAGGGAGATTGTCGGCGTAGGCGCGGTAGAGGCGCAGGATGTCCGCCGCGTGCGGATAGCGCGATGCGAGTTCCTCAGCCCGCTGGCGGCGCGCCGGCCAGGGATCGGCCTCCGACGTCGCCGACAGGATCGCATCCAGCGCCTGCATCAGATCTTCTCCAGGTTCACGAGGAAGGCCTTGAACTCCGGCGTATAGGCATTGGCATCGCCGACGAACGGCGTCAGGGCGTTGGCCAGCCAGTTCGCCCCTTTTCTCGGATCCGCCTCCGCCGAGACACCGACGAAGCCCCAATGGATGGGGATGCCCACCTGGAAGACCTTCTTGCCATCGATGGTGGACGCGGCCAGCCGCTTTGTCACCAGCGCGAGGACTTCGATCTTGCCGCGCTTCGAGCGGACCCGCACTCGGTCGCCGCTCTTGATGCCTTTCTCGTTGGCGAGCTCCTCCGGAATTTCCACGAACGGGGAGGGCTGAAGCCCCGCGAGCAGCGGAACGTGCTGCGTGACGTAATGCTCGTGCTCGGTGAGCCGGTAGCTCGTGGCGACGTATGGATAATCAGCGGCCGTGCCGAAGGACTCGGTGGTTTTGCCGTATTTGCCCGTCCCGCCGGTGTAGATAAAGGCAACCGGGTCTTCGGACTGGGCTGGGTGGAGCGGATTCTTGATCGGGCTCTCCATCGGCTCGTAGTGTTCCGGGAACGGCCCATCGACCATCGAGCTGGAGAAGAGGCGGCCGACACCTTCGCCGGTCATGATGAAGGGCAGCCAGGCGGTCGGACTCTTCGGATCGGAAGTAGGGCCGCTCGGCGGGTAGTCAGGGACATCGCCCACCCACTTCGCCTGCGTCGCATCCCACTTGATGCCGGTGCGGCTCGGGTCCCATGGGTTGCCGGCCAGATCCGCGGACGCGCGGTTGTACATGACACGCCGGTTCAGCGGCCAGGACCAGGCCCAGTTGGGGAAGAAGCCCATGCCAGTTGGATCGTTCGCCGTTATATCCTGGATGCCCTTCGTGCGCTTCATCAGGTTCCCGCTGTCGGGGTAGCTCCCGGTGTAGATCCAGTCGCCGGCCGTGGTCGTGCCGTCGTCCTTGAGGGCGGCAAAGGTTGCCATCCGCTTCCCGGTGGTGAGGTCGAAACCGTTGATCTCCTGGGCGATCTCGTCGAGTTCCGGTTTGGCCGGGTCCTTGTACTTGAAAGTCAGCGCCATGATCGGATCCGGGAATTTCCCACCCTGCTGCTGGTAGAGCTTTTTGACACGGCCAAACAGGTCCGCGAGGATCCAGTGGTCGTGACGGGCGTTGCCCTCAGGCGGCAGGACCTGGTCCTTCCATTGCGACCAGCGGCCGCTGTTGACGAAGGAGCCATCCTTCTCGATCCAGTGGGTGGTCGGTACGAGGAAGACCTCGGTCTGGATGGACTTCGGATCCGCGCCGGGGCGGTGCCAGAACTCGGAGCTGGTCGTGGGCAACGCGTCCATCACCACCAGCCACTTCAGGTTGGCCAGCGCCTCCATCACCCGATTCGAATCGGGGCCGATGCTGGTCGCCGTCATCCCGGAGAGGATCAGGCCCTGCATCTTGCCCTTGAGCGACTGGTCGTAGATCGACATCCAGGATGAGTTCTGCGCCGGCTTGGGGATGAAGTTGAAGGCGAAGTCGTTGGCCTTGGTCGCCGCGTCGCCGTACCAGCCCTTCAGCAGGCTGACCGTGAATTTTTTGTAGTTGGTGCCGACGAAGTTCCAGGAGTGGGCATCGAATTTCTTGGGCGCCTGGGCCGCGACATACTCGTCGATGGTCCTGCGCTGAGGAGCCGGGATCTGCATGTATCCCGGAAGGATCTCCCAGGAGATCGCGTGGTCGGTATTGCCCTGAATGTTCGCGTGGCCGCGTTCCGCATTCATGCCGCCACCCGGCCGCCCCATGTTGCCCAGCAGCAGCTGAAG
>VBHC01000161.1 GCA_005889535.1 Chloroflexota bacterium | reverse complement strand
GCTTGGTTCGTCGCGAGCTTGATGCTGCGCCCCGATCCTCAGCCCCTGGCCGCGCACGAAGCCGCGGACAGCGAGGACCTGGACGACTCAGCCGCCGTCGATGTCGCTGCCGCCTAACCTCACCTGGGCCGAGGCGGTGGGGCTGGGTCTGAAGGCCCTTGCGTGAAGGCGGCGCGCATGGTTGCGTGGTTCGCACATGCGGATCTGGCTGCTGCTCCTCGCCCTGCTCACGCCAGTCGGCACGGCGTCCCATCTGCCACTGACCGGGATCGCGCCCGGTCAGGTCGAGCTGTATGAGCTCGCACCCGCGCCGGCACTTCCGGCCATCAAGGCCCGGTCGGCAATCCTGCTCGACCTGGATAGCGGCAAGACCCTCTTTGCCCGCGACGCGCATGGCGCTTTCCCGCCGGCCAGCTTGACGAAGGTGATGACGGCCCTCACCGCCCTCGACCTGCTCCGGCTGGACCAGGTGGTGGTGGTCCCGGCCTCCATCAACCAGCTGCCATGGGATTCGACGCGCATGGGCGTGTGGGCCGGCGAGCGGCTGACCGTGCGCGAGCTGATGTACGGACTCTTTCTCAATTCCGGGAACGACGCCGCCGTCACGTTGTCGGAGGCGGCCATGCCGCGGGCGGCCTTTGTCGCCCGGATGAACGCCAAGGCAGTCGCCCTCGGCATGGGAGACTCGCATTTCGCCAACCCCATCGGCCTCGATGACGCCGGCCTGTACACCTCCGCCGCCGACCTGGCGAAAGCGGCCATCGAGCTGCGCTCCCGCTTCCCCGAGGTCGCGGCGATGGCCACCGTGCCCGCCATGACGCTGCCGGCAACCGCCACCCACCATGTGCTTAAGCTCTACAACCTCAACGAGCTGATCCGAACCTATCGCGGTGCGACCGGGCTCAAGACCGGCTGGACCGGGCGGGCCGGCGGCTGCCTGATTGCCACTGCGAACCGCGACGGGCGCCACCTCCTGGCAGTCGTGCTGGGTTCTCCGCGGGTCTTCGAGGAGGCTGCTACGGTACTCGACTATGGCTTTGCCGTTTCGCCGGCGTAGGACGATCTATTTCGTTTTGCTGGCCGGCCTGCTGGCGATCATCTGGGCCAGCTATCAGAGCTTCAGCGGAGCCGGGGCGCGCGCCGAGAAGCCGTTGAGCGACCTGCTGACGGCGCCGGACGACAAGCAGGTCGCGGGTGGCGTGTTCACGACCGATGGCGACCGCGTCGATTGGACGGACACGCAGGGAGGACGCTACCAAACGCTGCTCCCGGCGGGCTATTCGGCAGTTCTCGTCGACAGGTTTCACCAGAGCCAGTTGCCAGTTGACGTGGCGCAATCACCGGGGTCGAACGTATGGCTCGCCGTGGGCCCCGGCAGCGGGCGAAGACCGAATCAAGCGTTTGACGGCGACCGCGCGATGGTAACCTAGCTCAGGCACGCCCCGGTTTCTGCCGCGGGCGCATTTTTGCATGGCCGCGATCTCGTGACCGACACCCTGCTCGAATTGATCGACCGCCTCCCGGCCCGCGGCCGGCTGGAGGGCTGGTGGAGCGCGCCTGCAGCCCGACTCGACGCGCACGGGCTGCCCTCGAGCGCCCTGCCGGTGTTTGCGGCGTGGCTGGCCGGGCGCGCCCGACGCCCGGTGCTGGCCCTGGTGCCGGACCCGGAGGGGTCATTCCAGGAAGCGGGCGCCTGGTTCAGGGAGGATGTCCGCACGGTCGTCTTCCCTGCCGTCGAGACACTCCCGTTCGACCGGCTCGCGCCCGACGAGGAAACTGTGCGGCGACGGCTGGAGACCCTCGACGCGATGGCATCCGGCGGTCCGCTGGTCGCATTCTCCTCCTGGACGGCAATGACCCGGCCTACCCTGGCCAGGGCGGCGCTCCAGCATTGGAGCTTCACGCTCGAGCCCGGACAAAGCTACGCACTCGACGACCTGGTTCGACGGCTGACCACGCTCGGCTACCGGCGCGAGCCGCTGGTGCAGGGGCGCGGTGAGTTCAGTCTCCGCGGCGGAATCCTCGACTGCTTTCCGCCCGGGAGGCGGCGGCCGCTTCGGGCGGAGTTCTTTGGCGACGATCTGGAGTCCCTCCGAGAGTTCGAGGTCGAAGGGCAGGGCTCCGTCGGGAGCGTCGCGGACGCCCGGATTCTGCCGGCCGCCGAGCTGATCCTGACTCCGGACGCGGTGGGCGCGGCCGACGTCCCGCTGCGAGAGCTCGACTTCGGTGCCGCGCTTCCCGAGGTCCGCGACCAGTGGCTGTCCGATATCGAGCGGGTTCGATCGGGCGCGTACTTCGACGGCATCGAGGGCTTTCAGGCCTACCTCGATCCCTCGCAGCCCACGCTCCTGGACCATCTACCGGCCGAGACACTGATTCTGGCCGTCGACGGGCGGCGTTCGCTGGCCCAGGCCGAGCAGCGCGAACAGGAGCTGGCCGAGCTCGTGGC
Source organism: Chloroflexota bacterium (assembly GCA_005889535.1). Taxonomy (GTDB): domain Bacteria; phylum Chloroflexota; class Dormibacteria; order CF-121; family CF-121; genus CF-13. The sequence goes on along the minus strand of VBHC01000161.1, from coordinate 8,154 downwards.
GGTCGAAGTCGAGCGTGGCGAACTGCCCAGCGGCTTGCGGGCGGGATTGGTCTCGATCGCCGCCCTGCGTCGAGCCGCCCAGGGTTGGCGCATGCTCGATGTGGCGAGGGGCGGCGGCGAAATGGGGTCGGTCGACCTGGGCTTCGAGGCGGTAGACGCCTATGCCGGCCGGATCGACGCCTTCTCCGATCGGGTCCGAACCGATGCGCGTGAGAAGTCGCGGGTGCTGATCGTGACCCAGCAGGAACGTCGGCTGCGAGAGTTGCTCGAGGATCGCGACGTCTACCCGGCAGGCGGCGTCTTTGTCTGGTCGCAGACCCCGCTGGCCGCTGGCCTCGTTGTGCTGGGCAACCAGCCGGTCGCCCAGGGCTTCCGGTTGCCGGCGCAGCAGCTCGAGGTCTACGGCGACACCGACCTCTTCGGCGGCCTCCGTCAGCGCGTTCGCCGCGGCGTGGTTCGGGCCCGCTCCGCAACCTGGCAGCTCGAGTTCGAGCCTGGCGACCTGGTGGTGCATGTCGACCACGGCATCGGCCGCTTTGTCGGGATGCGGCTGATGGGTGAGGACGGGCAGGAGCGCGAGTACATGCAGCTGGAGTACTCCGAAGGAGACAAGCTGTTCATCCCGGTCGAGCACCTGGACCGGGTGCAGAAGTACGTTGGTGGCGGTGACGCCGCACCCAGGTTGCAGCGGCTGGGATCGGGCGAGTGGGACCGCGCCAAGCGCAAGGTCAGGGAATCTGTCGAAGCGGTTGCGCGCGACCTGCTCGACCTGTATTCGAAACGGCAGCTGGTTGAGGGACATGCCTTCTCCGAGGACGGGCCCTGGCAGCAGGAGCTGGAGCAGTCGTTCGCCTACGACGAGACGCCGGACCAGGTGCGGGTGATGCAGGAAATCAAGGTCGACATGGAAGACTCCCGCCCTATGGACCGGCTGCTCTGCGGCGACGTCGGGTTTGGCAAGACGGAGCTGGCGGTGCGGGCGGCGTTCAAGGCGGTCATGGATGGCAAGCAAGTCGCCATCCTGGTTCCCACCACCGTCCTCGCGCAGCAGCACTTCCTCACCTTTGGCGAGCGTTTTCAGTCGTTCCCGGTCAAGGTCGACATGCTGTCGCGCTTCCGCTCGGACGCGGAGGCGACCGACATCCTGCGCCGATTGCAGGTTGGCGAGATCGATGTGCTGATCGGGACCCACCGCCTGCTGCAAAAAGACGTGCGCTTCAAGGACCTCGGACTCGTCATCCTCGATGAGGAGCAGCGGTTCGGCGTGATGCAGAAGGAAAAGCTGAAGCAGCTGCGGGCCTCGGTGGATGTGTTGTCGCTGTCGGCCACGCCCATCCCGCGCACGCTGCACATGTCGCTGGCGGGCATCCGCGACCTCTCCGTGATCCAGACCCCGCCTGAGGAGCGACTGCCGATCAAGACCTTCGTCACCGCGGACGATGACGACCTGATCAAAGAGGTGATTCAGCGCGAGCTGCAGCGCGGCGGCCAGGTGTTTTATGTCTACAACCGGGTGCAGACGATCAAGAAAGCGGAGGAGCGCGTCAAGCGGTTGGTGCCGCAGGCCAGGGTCGTGGTCGGCCATGGCCAGATGCCTGAGTCGACGCTCGCCGATGTCATGGTCAAATTCGTCAGGGGCGAGGCCGACGTGCTGGTCTGCTCCACCATCATCGAGTCGGGCCTCGACATCCCCAACGCGAACACCATCGTGGTGGTCGAGGCCCATCGGATGGGCCTGGCGCAGCTGTATCAGCTGCGCGGCCGGGTCGGCCGCGCCGGGCAGCGGGCCTACGCCTATTTCCTGTACAACCCAACCCGCTCGCATACCGAGAACGCCGACAAGCGGCTCGATGTCATCTCAGAGCTGCATGACCTGGGATCGGGGTTCAAGCTGGCGTTGAAGGATCTCGAGATCCGGGGCGCGGGCAATCTGCTTGGCACCGAACAGCACGGCGCGATTGCGGCGGTGGGGCTCGAGCTCTACAACACGATGTTGCGAGAGGCGGTCGAATCGCAGAAAACCGGAGCGCCGGTCGAGATGCCGGCCGGGCTGACACTGGACCTTCCGATCGAGCACTTCCTGCCCCGCGAGTATGTGCCCGACGAGAAGCTGCGGCTGCAGGTCTATCACGACCTGGCGGCGGTGGAGGACGAGCAAGGCCTGGAGGCGGCCGAGCGCAACCTGGCTGATCGCTTTGGCAAGCCGCCTGCGCCGGTGCGTAACCTTCTTTATGCGTTGCGCGTCAAGTTGATGGCACGCGCCGCAGGCGTGGCCGCCATCGAGACCGACGGCGATTGGCTGGTGATGCGCCTGCCCACCGGATGGAACGGCGACGAGCGCCGGCTGGAAGCGCAGTTCCGATCGATCCTGTATGTCCGGTTTGGCAAGGTGCGGATTTCCCTCACCCAGGCCGGCGCGCAATGGAAGGAGCGGCTGATCGACGTGCTGGGCGAGATCGAACGGCTCGGGCGCGTGGCGATGGCCGTCTGATCTCCGCCGGGGGAGAAGTAGCATGAGGCGCGTGCCGCGTCAGGTCGTGACCACCGGTCGCAAGTGGGAGGCCATCGTGGGATACGCGCGCGCCGTGCGGGTTGGGCCAGCCATCGAAATCTGCGGCTGCGCGCCGACGGCGGCGGACGGGTCGATAGTGGGCGGGGCCGACGTCTACGAACAGGCGCGCCAGTGCCTGCGCGTCATCGGCGAGGCGCTTGCCAGCGTCGGTGCCGGGTTTGACGACGTGACACGTACGCGCATCTTCACCACCGTGCCTCGCCGCTGGCGGGAGATCGGGAAGGCGCACGGCGAAGTCTTCGGCGCCATCAAGCCGGTGACCTCGCTGGTCGGCGTGCGTGGCCTGCTCGATCCGAAATGGCTGGTGGAGATCGAGGCCAGTGCCTATCGGCTCGACTAGGCGGGCGCGGCGCACCGGGCTCTGGGGCGTGATTGCGGCGGTCTTTCTTGTCGGAACCGGCGTCGGGTCCGTGCTGCCGATCTTGCCCTTGTTCCTTCGGGAGCGGGGCGGCTCCTATGCCATGGTCGGCGTCGTAGTGGGCGCGAACCTGGTGGCGCAGTTCATCGCGCAGTATCCGGCGGGCCGCCTCTCCGACCGGGTGGGGCGGGCGCCGCTCATGATCGGCGGCCTCGTGGTGGCGGCCGCCGCGATCGCGGCGTTCGCCTTGCCGCTATCGATCGGCTGGCTGATCGGACTACGCTTCATCCAGGGCCTTGGCGCCGCCGCGTTTCGACCGGGCGCGCGGGCCGCCGTCGCCGACCTGGTCCCCGAGGGCGAGCGCGGGGTCGCCTACGGCTGGCTCTCCGGCGCCGATACCGCAGGGCTCATCTTTGGACCGGCATTGGGCGGGATCCTGGCGGTATTCGGGCGCGCCATCGTCTTTGAAGTCACCGGGCTCGCCATCCTGCTCGCCGCCGTGGTGCTGGCGTTCGCGCTCGATGTCCGCCGCCACGGGATCCCATCAGCGCCGCTGGTCAGCCCCGTCGCCACGAGCGAGATGCGGAACGCCGGCGCGGCGGCCGTCCGCGGCCTGGTCATGCTGTCGATGGGTGTCGGGCTTCTCTACGGCATCTACAACGTCGTGTGGAGCCTGTTCATGAAGACGATCGGCGCGACGGATTGGGAAGTGGGCCTGTCCTTTTCCCTCTTCGCGCTGCCGCTGGTGCTCACCGCGCCAGTTGCCGGCTGGGCGGCCGACCGCGTCGACCGCCGGTGGTTGAGCGCGGGCTCGGCCGCCTCGACCGCGCTGATCGCGCCGATCTATCCCTTTTTGCACAGCGTTCCGGCGGTCATCGGGGTCGGGGTGATCGAGGCATCAACGGCGGCCTTTGCCGAGCCGGCGATCAATGCCTATCTGATGAGCGCGGTGGCCGCGGACCAGCGTGGGCGAGCCGCCGGCACGGTGGGGACGGCGGAGACGGCCGCGAAGGCGGTGGGGGCGTTGCTGGGCGGTGGACTGTTTGGTCTCGGGGTCTGGGTGCCGTTCGTGGTGTCGTCGGTGGCGGCGTTGGCGTGCATCCTTCTGGGGGTCCCGTGGCTGCGGGCCGCCGGCCGCGATACCGGCCTGCGACCGGTGCTGGCGGTGAGCGGGCGTGGCTGACGATATCGAGCGGCTCGCGGCGCTGGTTGACGTCGTCCGGCGACTCCGTTCACCTCAAGGGTGCCCGTGGGACCGCGAGCAGACGCATGCCTCCCTGCGAGCGACGTTGCTGGAGGAGGCCTATGAGGTGCTCGAAGCGATCGATGAGCAGTCAACAGCCAAGCTGCGAGAGGAACTGGGCGATGTGCTCCTGCAGGTGTTGATGCAGGCCCTGATTGCGGATGAGGCCGGTGACTTCACTCTGGGCGAAGTCGCGGACGCCGTTCGTGAGAAGCTGGTGCGCCGACATCCGCATGTCTTTGGATCGACGGTGGTCAGCGGGTCCGACGAAGTCGTCCGCAATTGGGAGGCGCTCAAGGCCGCGGAGTATGGCAGGGAGTCGGCCCTCGATGGCGTGCAACGGTCACTGCCGGCGTTGCAGTGGGCCTGGTCGTTGCAGCGGCGCGCGGCGAATGTCGGATTTGATTGGCGCGATGTCGATGGTGCGCTCGAGAAGGTGCGCGAGGAGCTGGATGAACTACGGCAGGCGCCGACGCCCGAGGCGCGGGAGGCCGAGTTCGGCGACCTGCTCTTCACGATGGTGAATGTCGCCCGCAAGCTGGGCATCAACCCGGAGGACGCCCTGCGCGGCACGACGGGGAGGTTCGAGGCGCGTTTCCGGATGATGGAGCAGAAGGCTCGCGCGGACGGGCGAGTCTTGCGGGATCTGCCGCTGGAGGAGCTGGACCAGTACTGGGAAGCCGCCAAGCGCAATCAATGACGCCAATTACGCGCTGGCGGCCTTGCCAACCCGGGTGACCCTGCCTATAATCTGTCCGTTTCGGGCCGGCTTGATCAACAAACGAACCCAGATCACGTCTTGAGCACCTCCGAGCCAAAAGCCTCCCGCGCGAAGGTTCACCTCGCCGCGCCCGATCGCTTGATCTGGGTCGTCGTCGGCGGGATCGTTCTGTGGGGAGTGTGGGCGTTCGGATCGGAGTTGATGCTGAACCTTCGACTGAGTCACGAGGTGCAGTCGTTGCGCCAGGGGAACGCAGACTTGGCGGCCTCCAACGATCAAACGCGGAAGGAGCTGGCGGTGGGAGGATCACCCTCGGCCATGGAGGAGGCCGCCCGCAAGGCTGGCTTTGCTCGGCCTGGCGAACAGGTTTATGTCATCGTTAAACCGAGTGGTTCGGCAGCAGCGGTGCTGGCTGGGGGATCGGCCTCGCCGGGTGCCGGGCCAGGCGCGGCGGCGCGGCGTGGAGATGGTAAGGGGGACGGCGGCGTGATCGGGGCAATCGAGGACTTTTGGAGGAATTTATGGCATTAGGAGGGTCTGCGGGTTAGGTGGCAGTGACGCCTGGAACGGTGGTGGAAGGGACGGTTGTCGGGATTACGAACTTCGGGGCATTTGTCCAGATCGAGGGAGCGGGAACGGGGCTGGTTCATATTTCTGAGATCGCGAACGAGTACGTGCGCGATGTCAACAACCACGTGAAGATGAACGACAAGGTCAAGGTCAAAGTCCTGAATGTGGACTCGACCAATGGAAAGATGGACCTCTCGTTGAAGCAGGCTGCGGTACCGGACGGTCCCGCCGGCATGTCGGCGCCGGTGCTGCCACGCTCCTACCGGCGAGGTGGCCGCGGCAAGCGTGAGCTACCGGAAGGCGCCGATCCGGTGTTCGAGGAAAAGCTTTCCAAGTTCCTGAAGACCAGCGAAGAGCGCCTGCTCGACATCAAGCGCAATCTCGAAGCGAAGCGGGGCGGCCGCTTCAAGTAGGCAGGCGGCGTGCTCGCTTGACGAGGCCGTTGCCGCGCGCCTAGAATTACCGTCTCGCCTCGATGAGAGGCTGCGCGCGGCGTGGAGCAGTGGAAGCTCGTCGGGCTCATAACCCGAAGGTCGCGAGTTCGAATCTCGCCGCCGCAACCAAGCAACTGACAGAGAGGAGCCCGACGGCTCCTCTTCTTGTTTCTAATACCCTCCCCCGCGCGGGGGAGGGTCAGGGTGGGGGTTGTGCCGTGATGATTGCCCACTCCGAGCGCTGCGAGAGCGTGATCGTCCGGTCCTGCGCCAGCATCTCCTCGAGCCGTTGCAGCCCAAGCCGGTACTCCAGCGGCGGCAGCATCCCCAGGGTCGAGATATACCGACCGCGCACGCGGTCGACCACGTCGGCGATCTCCATCCGGCGCACCTCCTCGTGGACCTCGACCCGGATCTCAGACAAACCCGCCCGCCGCAGCTCCTGAGTCAGCGCCTCGACCGCGGGAAATCGCGGTCGGTCGATGACCGCGAGGCTGGGAAAGTAGGCATTCAGATAGAACTCCTCGACATGCCGCGGCGTGAATGTCCAGATACACAAGCGGGCGCCGGGCCCGCCGGGCCCGCCTGGTTCCAGCACCCGGCGCGCCTCACGGAACGCGCGCGTCCGCTGGCGCAGCAGATGGACCACCATCACCATCACCACCAATCCAGCGGTCCCGTCGGCGACCGGGAGTCGATAGGCACTGCCGCGCACCCACTGCACGCGCCCCGCCACATCCTTCGCCCGCGCCACGTCGAGCATGCGCGCCTCCGTATCCACTCCCATCACTCGCGCCGGCGTCAATGCGGCCAGTGGCAGCGTCAGGCGGCCCGTGCCACAGCCCACCTCGATGACAAGATCCTCGGCGCCCAACGCCGCCTCCCGCAGCATCGCCTCGAGGCGCGCGCGGTCGACGGCGGAGAGCGGCCGCAGCGCGTCATACGTGGGCGCAATTTTGGCAAATGACGGCGACATCCTTGCTAAACTAACCGATGCTCTGGGCGGAGTAGCTCAGTGGTAGAGCAACCGGCCCATACCCGGTATGTCGCAAGTTCGATCCTTGCCTCCGCCATTTCCCATGATGCTTCCCAGCCGCGTCGCCGTCGCCATCAGCCTGCATCGCATCGTCGAGCCTGGCGAGCGTGTGGTTGTGGCGGTGTCGGGCGGACCCGACTCACTGGCGCTGCTCTCCATCCTGCGCGAGATCCTTCCGGTTATGCCTCTTCATCTCACCGTGGCGCACTTCGACCACGGCTGGCGCGCCGACAGCACGGACGATCGCGATTTCGTCGCCGCGATGGCGGCGACCTGGGGTTTTGACTTCCACACGGCACGCGCGGCCGCCGATACACCGCACACGGAAAACGCCGCTCGAGCTGCGCGGTATAGCTTCCTCCGGCAGATCGCAGCCAAAACCAACAGCACCGCCATCGCGCTCGGACATACCCGGGATGACCAGGTGGAGACCCTTCTGCTCCACCTGCTCCGCGGCAGTGGTTCGCGTGGGCTCGCCGCCATGCGCCGCCGCGAAGGCGACCTCGCGCGGCCGCTGCTCGACATCGCGCGGACCGACATCGAAGCCTACCTGAGCCGGCTTCATCTCACGGCCCGCCGCGACGCGACCAACGACGACCCCCGTTTCACTCGCAACCGGCTTCGACAGCAAGTCCTCCCGGCTATCGATGCCTTCGATCCTGCCGCTCGCGAGCTGTTGGCCCGGACCGCCGATATCCTCAGCGAGGAAGACCGTTTCCTCGAGGCGCAGGTCGCCGACTTTCCCGATGACATCACAAAAGACCGCGACGCCTTCGCACAGCTGCCGCCGGCGCTGCAGCGGCGTCTCGTTCGCCGGCTCGTTCCCAGCGCGGCCTTCCCGGCGGTCGAGACCTTTCGGCGCGCCGATGCTCCGGTGCCTCCTCGGCTGGGCGAGCCGGTCGCCACGTCCACGCCGGGTGTGCGCGCGTCGACCTGCACATGCGATCCCGCGAGCTTCAAGGCTCGCGACCAGGTCGGTCACCTCGACGCGGACCTGGTGCGGCTCCCCCTAACGGTCGCCACCCGCAAGCCGGGGGACCGGATGCGCGCCCTGGGCCTCAAGGAACCCAAGCGGCTGCAGGATATCCTCGTGGACGCCCACGTTCCGAGACAGATCCGTGACAGCCTGCCGGTCGTCTCGGACCGCGAGGAAATCGTCTGGATCCCGGGCGTGACCGTAGCCGAAAGCAAGCGCGTAACGTTGGCGACACGGCGCCAGC
>VBHC01000160.1 GCA_005889535.1 Chloroflexota bacterium | reverse complement strand
GGATGATGCGTTTCGACCCAGGGGGCGTGAATGTGATTCCCGGTCGCGCCGAGTTCACGCTCGAGGTCCGCCATCTCGAAGCGCGGGTGGTCCGGCAGGCGGTCGACGCATTTGCGAGGCGGCTGGAGGCTATCTGCGTCGAGGAGGGATGCCGCGCCGAAATCGAACTGCTTTCCTGGGTGCCGCCGGCGCCCATGGACCCCTCGCTGACGGAGACGCTCGCGCAGGCCTGCCGGGAGCTGGGTCGACCGCCCGGCAAATTGTGGAGCGGCGCCGGCCACGACGCCGCCGTCCTCTCCCATCACGTTCCAGCTGGAATGCTGTTCGTGCCCAGTGCAGCCGGGATCAGCCACTCACCTCGCGAGACGACATCGGACGAGCACCTGGTGCTGGGCGCTCGGGCCCTGCTCCGAGCGGTCCAGCACGCGGCGGCGTCGATAAAGTAAGCAGTCAGCCGTGGATGTGTTGCTGCCGGGTTCGCTCGACGAGGCGCTGACCATGAAGGCCGAGCGTCCCGAGGCGATCCCGCTCGCCGGCGGGACCGACGTGATGGTCGACATGAATTTCGGCCGGCTGCGGCCGCCCGCCATCATCGATGTGAGCCGGCTTGGCGAGCTTACGTCCCACACAGAGGACAACGGGAAGATCTACCTGGGCTCGGGCGTAACCTACGCCACCATCGTCAGGGAGATGGCGGCCTTCAAGCCACTGGTGCAGGCCTCGCGCTCGGTTGGCTCGCCCCAGATCCGCAATCGCGGCACCGTCGGTGGCAACCTGGGTACGGCCTCGCCAGCGGGTGATGCCTTGCCGGTGCTCGCCGCCTACGACGCCGAGGTTGTCCTGCGCAGCCAGGCCCGAGGCGAGCGGTCGCTCCCGTGGCAGACATTTCTCATGGGGCCAAAGAAGACGGCCATCGCTCCCGACGAGCTGATCGTCGGCACCAGCTGGCGTCGCGTGCGCGGGCCCGGCAGCTTCTCCAAGATCGGCACCCGCAACGCCATGGTGATCGCGGTTGCCGGTCTCTGCCTGGTTGTGGATGAAGAACGGCGGCGCGTGAGAGTGGCCCTCGGATCTGTCGGCCCCGTCATTATCCGGGCGAGCGAGGCCGAGGAGAAGGTTTCGTCCGCCCTGGCGACCGCCGGGTGCTGGGACGATCCCACCAAGCCCATGGCCGATCAGTCGATCGACGAATTCGCTGAGCTGGTCGCGGCCGCCGCGCGGCCGCTCGACGACGTGCGCGGCACCGCCGCCTACCGGCGACACGGCTGCAAGGTGCTGGCCCGTCGGGCGATCACCTGGGCCCTCAGCGAGCGGAGGATGCCATCGTGGTTGTGAGGGTAAAGGTCAACGGCGAGTGGCGCGAAGCCGAAGTCTGGGCGGGCACGAGCTTGCTGAGCTTGCTGCGGGATGCGCTGAACCTCTATGGCTCCAAGAACGCGTGCGAACAGGGCGAGTGCGGATCGTGTTCTGTCTGGCTCGATGGGGCGCTGGTCTGCAGCTGCCTGGTCCTCGCGGCCCAGGCGCACGAGAGGGACGTGCGCACAGTCGAGGGCCTGCGCGATGATGGCCGGCTTCACCCCGTCCAGGAGGCCTTTGTCGAGGCAGGGGCTGTGCAGTGCGGCTTCTGCACTCCAGGATTTGTTGTCGCGGTGGCGGATCTTCTCCAGAGAGACCCTGACCCGAGTCCCGCTACGGTACGCGAGGCGCTGAGCGGCAACCTGTGCCGCTGCACCGGTTATCAAAAGATTCTGGACGCGGTAAGCCTGGCGGCGGCTCGGCTGCGGACCCAGGCATGATCCTCCTGGATAGCTGCCGTGTCGTCGTCACGATGGACGACGCGGGCACCGAGCTGGAGAACGGCTCGCTCCTCATCGAGAACGGCGTGATCACCTGGGTGGGAAGGGGCCGGCCACCCGCCGGCGAACGGCCGGACGTCGTCGATGGGCGCGGCCTGGTTGCGCTCCCCGGGCTGATCAACACGCATCATCACCTGTACCAGACGCTGACCCGGGTGCATGCCCAGGAGGGCGGCCTATTTGATTGGCTGCGCGAGCTGTACCCGATCTGGTCGAGGATTGACGCCGAGTGGGAGCGCTCCGCCGCCGAAGTTGGCCTGGCGGAGCTCGCACTCAGCGGTTGCTCGACGACGACCGACCATCACTATGTCTTCCCGGCCGGTATCACGGGTCTCCTCGAGGCGGAGATCGAGGTCGCGGCTGGTCTTGGCTTGCGCTTCCACCCCTGCCGCGGGTCGATGGATCTCGGCCAGTCCCGCGGCGGCCTCCCGCCGGATTCGGTAGTGGAAGACGTCGACCGGATCCTCTCCGCGACTGACGATGCGATCCAGCGGTTCCACGATCCTGCTCCCGGATCGATGCTGCGGATTGCGGTTGGTCCCTGCTCACCGTTTTCGGTGTCGGAGCCGCTGATGCGCGAGTCAGTTGCACTCGCCCGAAGGCGGAAGGTACGGCTGCACACGCACATCGCCGAGACGCTCGATGAGGAAGAGTTCTGCCGCCAGACCTTCGACCGGCGTCCGCTCGAGCTCCTCGAGGATCTCGACTTCCTTGGTCCAGATGTCTGGCTCGCCCACTGCGTGCACCTGGCTCCGGCGGATATCAGCCGGATGGCCTCGACCCGGACTGCCGTCGCCTGGTGCCCCACGTCGAACATGCGGCTGGGTTCGGGATTCGCGCCAGCACGCGAACTCATCGAGGCGGGGGTGGCCGTCGGTCTCGCCGTGGACGGCTCGGCCTCGAACGACAGCGGCAATCTGCTCGCCGAGACGCGCCAGGCCTTGCTCACCACCAGGGCACGGAAGGGCCCTGCGGCCATGACGGCGCGCCAGGCGCTGCGGGTCGCCACCCGCGGCGGAGCCGCCTGCCTGGGTCGTGATGACATCGGCTCGCTCGAAGTTGGGAAGCGAGCTGACATCGCCCTCTTCGCCGTCGACGATCTGGCCCATCGCGGGGCGGAATCGGATCCCGTTGCCGCCCTGGTGTTCTGCAATTCCGGCCCGGTGAAGCACCTCTTCGTCGAGGGGAAGCCGGTGGTCCGCGACGGCCACCTGGTCACCTTGAAGCACCGCCCTCCCCCCTTGCGGGGGAGGGTCGGGGTGGGGGGTGTGCAAATCCAATGAGCATCGAGATCCGTCGAAAAGGGGGGATCGGTGAGTCGGTGCGCCGGGTCGACGGCATCCCCAAGGTGAAGGGCGAGTTCGAGTACGCCAGCGACTTGCGCCGCGACGGCATGCTCTGGGGGGCGACCCTCCGCAGCCCCCATCCGCACGCCCGGATCGTGACGATCGACGTCTCCGCTGCCGCCGCGGCGCCCGGGGTCTTCGCCGTTCTGACCGCGGCGGACGTACCCGGCAAGAAAACGTTCGGCCTCGATGTCCAGGACCAGCCCGTGCTGGCGAGCGACGTCGTGCGCTACGCCGGCGAGGCGGTGGCCATCGTCGCTGCCGAAGATGCAGAGTTGGCGCGGGCTGCCCTGAAAAAGATCGCGGTGAACTACGCGGTGCTCACGCCGGTCACCGACATGGAGGAGGCGCTCGAGCCAACCGCTACGCCGGTCCACCCGCAAGGAAACGTCGTGCGAACGCTCCAGATCGTCCACGGCGATCCGAATGCCCGCGCCGACGTGTGGGTGGAGGGCACGTATGAGACCGGCATGCAGGACCAGGCCCCCCTCGGCCCCGAATCCGGGCTCGCCGCGCCGGCGGCGGACGGCGGCGTCGACCTGTTCATCGCTACCCAGTGGCTCCACGCGGACCTTGAGCAGCTTGCACCCTGCCTCGACCTCCCCCCGGAAAAAGTCAGGCTGCATTTATCGGGGGTGGGTGGCGCCTTCGGCGCCCGCGAGGATGTCAGCATGCAAATTCATGCCTGCCTGCTGGCCCTGCACACCAAACGCCCGGTGAAGATGAGCTATGGACGCCAGGAGTCGTTCTATGGCCATGTGCACCGGCATCCATCGCGAATCTGGATGCGACACGGCGCGCTGCACGATGGCACGCTGGTCAACGTCCAGGCCCGGCTCTTGGTCGATGGCGGCGCCTATACATCGACCTCGCCGGCGGTGATCGGCAACGCCACCACCTTTGCCGCCGGCCCCTATGAAGTCCCCAACGCACGGCTGGTCGGCACGGCGGTCTTCACCAACAACCCACCCTGCGGCGCGATGCGCGGATTCGGGGCGGTCCAGGCATGCTTTGCTTACGAGGCGCAGATGGACCGGCTGGCCGCGGCGCTGAACCTCGACCCACAACAGCTCCGCATCAAGAACGCGTTGCGCTCGGGATCGGTGCTGCCGACCGGTCAGCCGATCACCGGCACCGCGCCGGTACGCGAATGCCTGCAGCGCCTTAGGGACCTGCCTCTGCCGGCAGAGGAGTCGCCACTCGACCGCGATCCGATGCTGCTTCCGGGTGGCACCGGCAACGTCGGTCACGGTGAATCGATCAAGCGCGGCGTCGGCGTGGCGGTCGGCTACAAGAACCTGGCGTACAGCGAAGGTTTCGACGACTCGTCCGAAGCATGGGTGCGGGTCACGATTGACCGTGAAGGCCCCATCGCCGAGGTCAAAACCGCCGCCGTCGACGTGGGCCAGGGCATCGACACGATCGTGACCCAAATCGTTCGCACCGAGCTCGGCATCGATCGGGTCGTGGTCCGGCAACCCGACACCACGATCGGATCGTCGGGGTCCAGCTCAGCCTCGCGGCAGACGATGATGACCGGTGGGGCCGTACAACTCGCCTGCCAGGCGGTGCGGACCGAAATCGAACGGCACGGCGGACTCCAGGACCTGCGCCGGCCGGTCGAGGCCAGCCGCGTCTTCCACCACCGTCCGACCCGCAAGCTCGACGCCGACGGCCAGGGCGATCCGCACGTCAGCTTTGCGTTCGGTGCCGCCCGCGCCGTCGTCGAAGTCGACACCGACCTCGGACTGGTCCGCGTCGTCCAGCTTGCGGTTGTACAGGACGTCGGCCGCGCCCTCAATCCGCAGAGCGTGCTCGGTCAGATCGAGGGTGGCAGCGCTCAGGGGCTTGGCCTGGCATTGATGGAGGAGGTGGCGCTGATCGATGGCCTGGTCAAGAATGCCTCATTCACCGACTACCTGATTCCCACCATCCTCGACATGCCGCCCGTGGTTTCCGAGATGGTCGAGGAGCCAGAGCCAGGCTTGCCCTATGGGGCGAAGGGCGTCGGCGAGCCGTCGACGGTAGTGGTCCCGGCCGCAGTCGTTGCCGCGTTGCGCCAGGCCACCGGTCGTGACCTGCGACGGGCTCCCGTCAAGCCGGACGACCTGGTGGGCCTGTGAGCGCGCTCGCCACCGTCTCTACTCACGTGCTCGACGTCGCCTCCGGCCAACCCGCTTCCGGTATCCGCGTCACGCTCGGCACCCGGACGCTCACAACCGATGCGCAGGGCCGGATCGCCGACCTGAGCGACGGCGGCATCAATCCCGGGTCGTACCGGTTGCTCTTCGAGGTGGGTGCCTATTTCGGCACCACGCCGCATCTCTTCGAAACCGTTGCGCTCGACCTTCGCCTGAGCGAGGGTCGCCACTATCACGTGCCGCTGCTGATCGCGCCCTATTCCTGCTCGACCTACCGCGGAACGTGATGACGACGGTTGAAGAGGCGCTCGAGGGCACGACGCCGCTGGCCCAGAAGGTCCGCGCCGGGAGTCCCTACCGTTCCACCGCGGAGCTGATCGCGCAAATGCGGGCCCTGCTCCCCACGCTGACGGAAGACGAGAAAGTGGTAACGCTCAACGCCCACCCCCGGATCGGCGAAGACCCGAGCCGCCTCTCCACCCGCTCGCTCCAGGAGCAAGGAGACGACACGATTCCCGAGCTCGAGCGGCTCAACGCCGAGTACGAGGGGCGCTTCGGCTTCCGCTTCGTAGTCTTCGTCAACCACCGGCCGAAATCCGAGATCGTGGAGGTGCTCCGGCGGCGCCTGGGGCGTTCCCGAGCGGAAGAAATGGAGGAGGGCCTACAGGCGATCGTCGACATCGCCGCGGACCGGCTTCGCTCATGAAGGCCGAGATCCGGTACGGCAAGCACGAGGTGTCCTTCTACCGAACGCATCCGACCCGCGGCTTGCTCGGCGGTCGGGTGAGCATCGACGTCTTCGGCGACAACTTCATGCCCGCCTATACCGAGGGCGATAACCGTGACGTGGTGGCCACCGATACCATGAAGAACTTCGTCTATGCGGCGGCGCTGGAATACCCGGGACGCAGCCACGAGGGTTTCGCTGCCTTCCTGGGCCGCCGCTTCCTTACAACTTATCCGCAGATGCAATGGCTGCGGCTCCTGCTGCGGGAAATTCCCTTTGCGCTTCACAGTCCGAAACTGCTGAGCCCGCTTGAGGACGACTACGGCACCGTGGAACTGGAGATCGGGCAAGCCGGCCTTCGCGCCCTGCGCTGCGGGCGCCGCAACCTGCGGCTCGTCAAGCTGACGGGCAGCGCCTTCAAAGATTTTGCCCGCGACGCCTACACGACGCTGCCCGACGTCTCCGACCGGCCCCTGTTCGTCTACCTCGACGTTTACTGGCGCTATCGGCGGACCGAAGACGGGATCAGCGATGGGCCCTCGCGCATCGATTCGGCGGCGGTGCGCGATGCCGTCATTCAGACATTCGATGACTTCATCAGCATGTCCATCCAGCACCTGGTTCACGAGATGGGGACCCGGCTGCTGACACGTTTCGAGGGGCTGGCCGAGGTCAGCTTCGAGGCGCAGAACCGCCTCTGGGACACATCGAAGGTGTCCGAATCCGACCCGACCGTCAAAGTCTTCAGCGACCCCAAGCCCGCCCATGGCGCGATTGGCCTTACCCTTACTCGGGATGCTTGAGATTCTCGTCGGTTCACTCCGATTCACCGCCCGCTGGGAGGCCGGGGCGGCGCCGGAGACCTGTGCCGCATTCCGCCGGCTGCTGCCGCTCCGCGCCCGCTTGGTCCAGGCTCGCTGGAGTGGCGAATCCGCCTGGGTTCCGCTGGGCGACCTGGATACCGGTCTCGATTACGAGAACCACACGAGCTATCCCGGGGCCGGGCAGTTGCTGCTTTATCCGGGGGGAATCAGCGAGACCGAGATCCTCTTCCCCTACGGCTCAACATGTTTTGCCAGCAAGGCGGGACAGCTGGCCGGTAACCACTTCGCCACCATCGAGGAGGGTCGCGAGTTGCTCACCGAGCTCGGCCGGCGGGTGCTCTACGACGGCGCTCAGGAGGTCGTCTTCAGCGAAGGCTGATCGGCGAACCCACTCAAATCGTTCAAGTGACGTCGCTTCTCCCCTTCTGAAAGGAACGAGGCCATGAACGAGTTGCGGGCAAGCAGGATCAGGTCCTCGCGGCCCAACTCCAGAGCGGCGGCCGCCGCCTCGAGGTTGTCGGCGACGTAGCCGCCGAAGTAGGCCGGATCGTCAGAGTTCACGGTGGCGAGCAGACCACGCTCAAGCATCCGCTTCAGGTTGTGCTGCCGCAACGACGGGAAGACCCGGAGCTTGACGTTCGACATCGGGCAGACCGTGAGGGGAATCTGCTCCTCGACGAGCCTGGCAACCAGTCGCGCGTCCTCGGTGCAGCGCACTCCGTGGTCGATGCGGCGGGCGTGTAGCAGGTCGAGCGCTTCCCAGATGTAGGCCGGCGGCCCTTCCTCCCCGGCATGGGCCACCGGAAGCAAGCCGGTCTCCCGGGCGCGGTCATAGACAGTGCGGAATTTCGACGGAGGATGCCCCACTTCCGAGGAGTCGAGGCCAACGCCGAGGATCCATTCGCGGTACGGCATCGCGTCAGTCAGCGTTTGCATTGCCGCATCCACGCTGAGGTGTCGAAGAAAACAGAGGATCAGCCCGCTGCTGATGTCGAGCCGATCGTGCCCGTCGTCGAGCGCCCGGTGGATGCCAGTGATGACCGCCTCGAAGGCGACCCCGCGATCCGTATGCGTCTGAGGATCGAAGAAGATCTCGGCGTGGCGCACGCCCTGGGCGGCGGCACGGGTCAGGTAGGCCCAGGTGAGGTCGTAGAAGTCCTGTTCCCTGAGCAGTACGCGACAACCCGCGTAATAGATGTCGAGGAAGGACTGCAGGTCGCTGAAAACGTAGGCCCGGCGGACGTCCTCCACCGAGGCATAGGGCAACGGAACGGCATTTCGGTGAGCGAGCTCGAACATCAGGTCCGGCTCGAGTGTCCCCTCGATGTGGAGATGAAGCTCGGCCTTGGGTAAATCTCTGCCGAAATTCGCCAGGTCGCCAGCCACGTCGCGCATCATCGGCACGGCTAAAGGTCCAACAGACAGAGGTCGGCGCGGCCAGCCGCCACGATCGTGTTGACCTCGTCAGACGTGGTGATGTTCCCGCCTGCAAGCGTCGGGATACCGGCTTCATTGCGGATCCGATCACTGGCCGCCACGCCAAACAGACGGCGGTAGTCGGGGCGGCTCTCCCAGACCGTTTGACCCATGACAGCGTGGATCAGGTCGGCGCCGTGAGCCTTGAGCTGGGCCGCAATCTGCACGACTGCATCGAGGTCGTTCCCACCCGGCGCCCAGTCGTCGCCCGAAATCCTGATCATCAGCGGACGGTCCCAGCTATTCCGGACGGCGTCGAGCACCTCGAGCGGAAAGCGCATCCGTCTCTCGAGCGCACCCCCGTACTCGTCGCGCCGCTGATTGGTCAGCGGTGAGATGAAGCTGCCCAGCAGATAGCCCTGGCCAAAGTTGAGTTCAAGGGCATCGACCCAGCAGCTCGCCGCAGCTCGAGCCGCGGTGGCAAAGACCGTTACCACGTGCGCCATATCGCGGCCCGCCATCTCCTTCGGGAGTGCCGCGTGCGGCGTATAGGCAATTGGCGAGGCCGCCATCAGTCGCCAGCCACCGCGCCGCAGCGGCCGGTCGATCCCCTCCACGCGCGGCCGCATCGAGCCCCGGCGGCCGGCATGACCGAGCTGGAGCGCTACGACGCTGCCCGCCTGGTGTACGTGCTCCACCGCCGCTCGCAGGATGTCCTGGCCGGTGCGATCGATCACCGGCGTCTCGGGAGTGATGCGTCCATCCTCCGTGATGCTGACGAACTCCGTGAGCACCAGGCCGGCGCCCGTGCGCGCCGCCGCCGCGAGGTCGGGGCCGGCCGCGATCGCCACCCGATTCGGCAGGGTCAGTCCCCCAATCCGGAACGGCGCGAACATTGGTGGCGGACTCAGACGGGCGGCGCCGTCCGGCGAGGCCGTCGCTGCAGCACTGAACCACGAGTCGACAGTGCGGACCAGCTCCGGATCTCGCTGGGTGAGGTTAACGTAAGTGATCCGGCGGCTGCGGGTGAGCAGATTGAAGGCAAATTGTCTTGGATCGAAGCTGGCATACCGCGACACGTGCTCGAAATAGCTCGAGCTTTCGAGCGCCGCCTCCTGAAAGCGCTCGACCACCGGCTGGCGTTCCATCTCATAGTCGTTGAGGGCGACGTTGACGTCGCGATGCCGGCGCAGGGCATCGACCAGCGCGATGCTGTCTTCCATCGCCAGCTTCGTCCCTGAGCCGATCGAGAAGTGCGCCGTGTGTGCGGCATCGCCGAGGACGACCACGTTGCCCTTGTGCCAGCTTTCCTGCCGGAGCGTGACGAAGTTGAGCCATAGCGACCGGTTTGACATCAATCGCCGGCCGCGCAGCTCGGGTCGGAACAGGTCCTGACAGTAGGCAATGCTGTTCGCTTCGGCACCCGATCCCAACCCGGCGCGCTGCCAGGCATCCTCGGGGCACTCGACGATGAAGGTGCAGGTGCGGGCGTCGAAGGGATAGG
This sequence comes from Chloroflexota bacterium, assembly GCA_005889535.1. Lineage (GTDB taxonomy): Bacteria > Chloroflexota > Dormibacteria > CF-121 > CF-121 > CF-13. Next base: position 6,432 of record VBHC01000160.1, on the reverse strand, counting down.
CGTGTACCTGGAAGAGTCCATGGTCGTTGCGGCGGAAGATGAAGGTGAAGGCGTCCAGCGGCAGATCGCTGCCGAACCATACGTACTTCGTCGGATGAACGGCGACCTGCGGCTTGAAGAATTCGGCATACGTCCGCCTGACCAGCCCGTTGATGCCGTCGGCTCCGATGATCAGGTCGGCGCCCGCGAATTCATTGATATCGCTTACCTCGCGCTCGAAATCGATCCGGACCCCGAGCGCCTGGCACCGCCGCTGCAGGATATTCAGTAACACCTTGCGCGAAATACCGGTGAAGACATGGCCGCGCGAGCGGATCCTCGTGTCGCGGTAGTAGATGTCGATCGCGTTCCAGCGGGCGAAGCTGTCCGCGATCTCGTTGTAGGTCTCATAATCCGCATCGCGCAGGGCGCCCAGAGTCTCCTCGGAGAAGACCACGCCCCAGCCGAAGGTGGCATCCGGTGGATTGCGCTCCGCAACCAGCACCTCGTCGGCGGGGTTGGCCTTCTTGGCCAGAAGCGCGAAGTAAAGCCCCGCCGGGCCGCCGCCGATGACGGCGTAACGCACGGACTTAGTGGATAACCTCGGCCAACCGGTCTATCTGGTCGAGTGCGGGCGCGGTGGGGAACAGCACCAGCTCATCGCAGCCGGCGTCCTCATAGCCTCGGATGAAGTCCACGATCGCGCCCGGCGATGTCAGGTTCCCCGCCGCGATCTTTTCAGCGAATGGTCCCGTGAATGCGTAGTAATGACGCAGGTACGCGGCGCCGCTCTCGGCGGTCCCGTCGCCGAGCGCGAAGTAGCCCATGCCCCAGAGGGAAGGACGCCCCGGCCGGCCGAGGTCGGTCCAGGCGGCGAGAGCTTTCGCCGCCGCGCCAGCGAAGGCGCGCGGTGGCCCGCCGCCATGCATGTAGCCGTCGCCGTACCGCGCCATCCGAGCGAGCGCCTCGCCACTCGATCCGCCGACGAGCAGATGAGGGCCTCGCCCTTTCGGTGTCGGGCCAATTTTCCCCTCTTCCCAGATGTCGCGGATCGCCTCGAGTTGCTCCGAAAACCGCCGGCCCCGCCCTCTCGAGTCGACGTTCGCCACCTCGTAATCCTCTCCGCGCGCACCCACGGCAAGGCCAAGGGTCAACCGCCCGCTCGAAAGCGCGTCGACCGATGCCGCCTGCTTGGCCAGAAGCGCCGTGTTCCGCAGGGGCGCGATCGCGATCATCGTGGCCAGCCGAACGCGCCCCGTTACGGCGGCCGCCGCTGCCAACGCAGTGAAGGGCTCGTAATTCTGGTAGGCGACCCGGTCCAGCACGCCGAGGCTGCTAAAGGGGCCGGCGTCGGCGTGGCGCGCCCATTCAACCAGGAGACCACCGCTGATACCGGCCATCGTCGTCGGAAGACCGAGTCCGATGTTCAACTGCGCCTCGCTCCTTTGGAGGAGATGATAAGTTCTTGCCGATGAGCGCGTTCCGCGGCTCGGCCTCGCCGACGCAATCGTGGAACCACTTCGGCTTCGCCGTCAACGATGGGGTGGCCACCCTCACCTTCGACCGTCCCCAGAAGCTGAACGCCCTGACCTTCCAGGTGTACGCGGACCTCCGCGACTTACTCACCGAGCTACCGCAGCGCGACGACGTCCGGGTCCTGGTCATCACGGGCACGGGCCGCGGCTTCAGCTCGGGCGGCGACGTGAGCGAGATCATCGGCGAGCTGCAAAAGATGGACCCCCGCGATTTGCTGGCGTTCGCGCGCATGACCGGGACGGTCACGCAGCGAATGCGCGACTGCCCCCAGCCGATCATCGCCTCGGTGAATGGCGTGGCGGCTGGGGCCGGGGCGGTCATCGCCCTTGCGGCCGACCTGCGCATCCTGGCGCGGTCGGCTACATTGTCCTTCCTGTTCACGAAGGTCGGGCTCTCCGGTGGTGACATGGGCGCCGCCTACCTGCTGCCCCGGTTGATCGGGTTGGGCCGCGCCACCGAGCTGCTCCTACTCGGCGAGCCAGTCACCTCCGACCGGGCCCTAGCGATCGGGCTCGCCAATGCGGCGGTCGAGGACAACGAGCTGAGCGCCGCATCGAGCGAAGTGGCCGCCCGGCTGGCGCGGGGCCCGGCGCTCGCCTACGCCGCAACGAAGATGTTGATCTCGAAGCAGATGGACATGAACCTGGGCGCCGCCCTGGAGTTAGACACGATGACGCAGGCGCTACTGATGAAGAGCGCCGACCACGCGGAGTTCTACGCGGCGTTCCGCGAAGGGCGGGAACCGAAATGGAGCGGCCGCTAACCAGTCCTCACGAAATTCGCAACCCTAAGGACCTATCGCCGCCGTCGGGATTCTCTCATGCCGTTATTGCGCAGGCGGGACGCACGGTCTACCTCGCCGGCCAGACCGCCCAGCGGCCGGATGGAACCATTGCCGGTGGCACGATGGCCGAGCAATTCGATCTGGCCGCCACGAACGTTGTCCTCGCCCTGGAGGCGGCCGGCGCCCATCCGCAGGACCTGGTCAGCATGCAGATCTTCGTGACCCAGATTGACGAGTATTTGCGTGCATCGAAGGAGATCGGCGAAGCCTACCGCCGGCATTTCGGGCGCCACTACCCGGCGATGGCGCTCCTCGAGGTTCGTCGACTCTTCGACCCCGCGGCGAAGGTCGAGCTGATGTGCATCGCCGTGACTGCCTGATCGCCTATGGCGGCCAATCGCCATGGTAGGAAACGCCGAACTCGTTGGCTTGGGGCGCGCTGGGAGCATCAACAAAGATAGCTAGGCCCCACGTGTTGTGGCCGTGGTAATCGGCTGGCACCGAGCAGCAGCCGAAGCTGGGCGATATCCCGTAATTGCCCGAGACGGCGACGACCCATATGAGGTCGTCCGGGCTCTCGTCCGGGCTTGTACCACTTAGCTCCTTCGCGGCCCGCTGCAGATCACGGCGATACATCAACTTCGCTTCCACTCGCGAGAACGCCGTTGCGTCGTACCCGTGCAAGGCAGCATCGATGATGGCGGCTTTCGATTGATTCGGATGGACCCGGCCGAGGGATGGACCGTTTAGCGCCAGGACCAGTCCAACCGCCGCGAGAGGTAGGACGGCGACGATCAGCCGCCGCCAGGGTGAGGCAAATCGCGCGAGAACGCTCACAGCGAGAGCAACGGCGTACCCCGAACACCCTTCGCCATCTGCCGCCGTAATCTTCAGTCCGGCGGCCCGTTGCATCGGGTGTGAGACCTCCGGCACTCCTAATCGCGCTCCTCCTAATCGCGCTCACCCTGACTGCCTGCCAGCCCCAGCCTTCGGCACAGCTCACGCCGCCATGCTCGAGCTGGATTGGTCAGGCAAGGTCCGCGGTAGCGTATCGGCACAGGGCCTCAGCTCGCCCTCACCGGATGGGTCCAAGTTCATCCGAGCTACCGACCACACAAGCGTCGAGGATTCTCGCGGCCATGAGCTTGGGACGCTCGAGGGCGATCTGATCTCATATGGTCTCTCGAGCTGGGCCGACGACGGTCGACATATCTGCGGCATTGTCTTCCCTTCCGGAAACGGGCCGGATACGGGCACTGGCTCGTTGTGGATCGGGGCACCCGGGGAAAAGAACCGCATCGTAGGACCCATAGGCAAATCCGGTTCGGCAGCCGCCGTTGCAGCGTGCTCCATCAAGAACAACCGGGCGATCGTGGTCGGCGGGCTCTTTCCACATTGGCCACCACAGGCGACGCGCTACTTGATGAGTACCGACATCGAGGTTGTGAACCTGACTACGGGAACCATCGAGTATCACCACCAGTACCCGCTTGGTTACCTCGCGGGACAGGGGACCCCCGGGGTCGCTCCGGATTGGGTGCTGGTGAGCGCGTCGCCTGATGGCCACTACGTGGCGGAGAGCGGCGTATTCAATGGCACGACGGCGATCCGGGAGCTGCCGTCCGGAAGGATTGTGGCAAGCCTGCATGGCAGCGTCCACGGCTTTTCGTGGGATGGTTCGCGCCTCGTCGTCAGTCGTTGGAACGGCGGTTCCGATTACGAGGCAGAGCTGCTGCGGTGGGCCGATCAGAAGGTGATCTGGCATCGCGCCGGGTTGGCACAGTCGATGCTGGCGCGGCCTGACTCAGCCGACGTTCTGATCGGTATCGGCGGAGCGGAAGGCGGTGCGCCGGAGCTCGTCGTGGTCAATGGTGCCGGAGCGGCAACGACGATCGCCCGTGATGCGCTGGTCACCTGGCCGTGCCCGTGTCCGGCCGGCCCTTAGCGAAACAGATCGCGGGCGATGATCTCGCGCTGGATCTCGGACGTGCCCTCATAGATCCGCGGAGCCCGGACTTCGCGGTAGAGATGCTCGAGGAGATGGCCCCGCTCCAGCGCCACCGCCCCGTGAACCTGGATCGCAACGTCGATCACCTCCTGCGCCGTCTCTGTGGCAAAGAGTTTCGCCATCGCCGAGCGGCGGGCGATCCCGGCGTCACGGCGGTCGTAGGCTTCGGCGGCTGAGTAGACGAGTGCCCTGGCGGCCTCGAGGCGCGTGGCCATCTCCGCCAGTTGGTGGGAGACCGCCTGAAATTCCTTGATCGGACGGCCGAAGGCCTGGCGGCTGTTTGCGTGCCTGATAGCCGCCTGGAGAGCCGCCTGGGCCATCCCGATCACCGAAGCGCCGACGCTGGGACGGAAGAGGTCGAGCGTCCGCATCGCCAGGCGAAATCCATGATCGACCTCACCCAGGACCTGATCCGCCGAGACGAGTACGCCATCCAGTTCGAGGCGGCCGATGGGATGCGACGACAGCAGCTGAAGCGGGGTTCCGTGCAGTCCTTTCGCATCGCCGTTCACAACGAAGGCGGTGATCCCCTTGGTTCCGGCCCCCTCCGTGGTCCTGGCAAAGAGGGTGTATGTGTCTGCATCCGGGGCGTTGGAGATGAAGACTTTCGTGCCCGACAGACGGTATCCCGTGCCGTCCGGCTCGGCGCGCAACGAGAGTGCCCCCGCGTCGGTTCCGGCGGACGGCTCGGTCAACGCAAAGGCCGCGACCGCCTCGCCGCGAGCGACCGGCCCCACATACCGCGCTGCCATCTCCTCCGAGGCGGCGAGCACAATCGGGTAGGCGCCAAGCGTTTGAATGGCTACGGCGTTCTCGGCCAGCGTCGATTCCCGTGCAAGCGCCTCACGCACGACGCAGAGGTCGACAGCCGAGACCTCTCCGTCGCGGCTCCCGCCGGCCCGTCCGGGGAACAATCGCGGCAGAAGCCCTTCGTCCGCGATCGCTCGGATCAAGCGACGATTCACCCGCCCCTCTTCGCCCGAAGCGGCCATGGGAGCAACCTTCCGGGCGACCGTGGCGGCTTCAGCGGCGAGCGATCCGCGCTCCATCACGACTGCACCGCGCCACCGTCCAGCACGATGCCCTGTCCATTAACGCCTCGGGCCGCCTCCGAACAGAGGAAGGTCACCACGGCTGCGACCTCGGCGGCGGTCATCAACCGACCCTGCGGGCTGAAGCCTTCCAGGATTTTGCGGGCATCCTGTTCCGAGCGTCCTGTCCTCGAGGCGATGTTCGCGGTCGACGCCTCCGTCATTTCGGTGTCGACGTAACCGGGGCAGACGGCGTTGACGGTGACGCCCCGAGTCGCGACTTCAGCCGCCACCGCGCGGGTCAGACCCAGCAAGGCATGCTTCGAGGCGGCGTACGCCGCGATGTAGGGTGCGCCAACTTTCGCGGCGATGGAGGCCACGTTGATCACTCGACCCCACTTCGCCTGGAGCATCAAGGGCAGCACGGCACGGGTGCAGTAGAAGGCGCCCGTCGCATTGACCCGCAACATGTGGTCCCACATCTCATCGGTCGTATCCGAGAGCTTGGCGCTGGCCGCGGCGCCGGCGTTATTGACCAGGATCAGCGGGTTGCCCAGGGCGGCCTTGACCCGGGCGACCATTGCATCGACGTTCGGCCGCTCGGTGACATCGCACAGAATCGCCTCGCCCCGGCGGCCGGCGGCACGGACGGCCGACACGGTTTCGTCCAACTCATCGGCTGAGCGAGCGGCGACCGCGATATCGGCTCCCTGCGACGCCAGGGCGAGGGCCACGGCTCGGCCAATCCCACGGCCTCCGCCCGTGACCAGTGCGATCCGACCGCTGAGCTCGGCCACCTCAGTCGTGGCTCAGAATGCTCGCCAGCTTTGCGGCATCGATGTTCCCGCCAGATACGATGCAGGCAATCCGCCCGCCTCCCGCTTTCCCGGAGAGCGCGACCGCCAGAGCAACGGCGCCGGCGCCCTCGGCGATCACCCGGTTGCGCTCGGCCATGAGTTTGAGGGCGGCGGCGATCTCATCGACGCTGGCGGTGAACGTTCCATCGAGCAACTCCTGGGCCATCGCGAGCATGTTTGAAAACACCGTCTTGCTGCCGATGCCGTCGACAAACGACGGCCGGTAGTCGACCACCT
>VBHC01000046.1 GCA_005889535.1 Chloroflexota bacterium | reverse complement strand
CCAGCCTGCCGGAGCCGATGATGCGGCTGGATCCGCAGCCGACATCGAGGACCCGGTTGGCGCCACGGGCCAGCTGTGTAATCACGGCGTACCGCCGGCGCTGCCAGTAGCGCTGTAGGGGCACGACACTGTCGTAAGCGCGCGCATCATAGTCCGCCGAGGCTATCGAGTTTCGCAGCCTCCACATGGAGCCGAACGTCTTCAGGTAGGAGACGGCAAAGCTGGCCAGCCGGGCATGCGTCTTGCCGGCGAGCCGGGCACGGTAGTGGAAGGGGACCTCGCGAACGGTAAACCCAGCCGCGACCGCCCGGATCAGGATCTCCTCGAGGATGTTGAAATCGGTTCCCTTGAGCGTCAGCGATTCCAACGCTCGTCGCCGGTACAACCGGAAGCCGCTCGAAAGGTCGGCGTAGGGGAGCGACAGACCGCGGCCAAAGACGAGATTCAGGATTCGGCTCAGGACTCGGCGGGATCGCGGCATGTCGGCGGCTCCCCCGGCGACGTACCGAGAGGCGATGATCACCTCGGCCTGCGATCGGGCCGCCCACATGTCGCGCAAGAAGGTCGGATCGTGCGAGCCGTCGGCGTCGAGCGTCAGGACGAAGTCGCCGCGGGCATGTTCGAATCCGGCACGCAGCGCCCCGCCGTAGCCGCGGATCGTCTGCTGCAACAGGGTGGCATCGTGGCGAGCGACTACCCCGGCCGTCCCATCGCTGGATCCACCGTCCACGACAAGAAGTTCGTAGGTCACCTCGAGCGACTGAAGCTCCCGGCGCAGCGCCGGAAGGATGTCGTCGAGATTGGCCGCCTCATTCAGGGCCGGGATGACTACGGTGAGCTGATACTGCGACATCCGATCGGCCGCCGATGGCGCGATGAAGGAGGGGATCCCCTCCATGACCGGATAGGCGCAGTGACACGCCGCGCAAAAGAGCTTCGCCTCGCCGTCCGCCGTAAGGTCCCCCCGGCAGGCAGGGCAGGCCAAGCCAGGAATGGCTTGCATGCCCTCTGATGCTATCCGAATAGCGCGCTCTGGCGCGGCTATCATGGGCTACCAGATGGCGGACGGGATCGCGACCGACCAGTCGCGCCGTCTCGTCCCTCTCGAGCCTCGCTCCCACGCCGCGACCCGGCAAGGCTGGCGCCGCCTGCTCACCTCCCCCTGGCTGGTCGCGGTGCCCGTACTCCTGCTGTATGGGATATGGATCTTTGCGTTCTACGGGCCCGGGCGTGATCCGCGCGATGCGATTCTCCTGGGCCGGCACTTTGTGACCATGAGCCACGCCAGCTCGGTGATCAAATACGACCCTACCTATAACTATCCCGCCGGCGAGATCGGGTACGACGGCGAGTTCGTGTACTTCATCGCCCTCGACCCGGTCAATGCCCGCTACTACGTCGACACCCCAAGCTACCGGTACAGCCGCATCGTCCTTCCGTTGCTGGCGCGCGCCCTCGCCCTGGGCCAACCCGCCCTGGTGCCATACGTCCTGCTGCTGATCAACTGGCTGGCGATCGCGGCAGGGACGCTGATGCTCGCGATGTGGCTGAGGCGCAGAAGCGTCTCTCCCTGGTTTGCCCTCGTTTACGGCTTCTATCCGGGGCTGTTCATCTGCCTGCAACGTGATACCACGGAGGCGCTGGCCTATGCCTTCGTGGGGCGGGCGGTTTTCCTGTGGGACTACGGTGGCCCGCGCCGGATCCTCTGGTCATCGCTGGTCTTTTCGGTTGCCGTGCTCACGCGGGAGTCGACGGCGGTCTTTCCGGTGCTGTATGCGCTCAGCCTGCTCTTCGTCGCGCCGCCTACCGACCGGGCCAGGGGCCCGGCCCGAAATGCATGGCTGACGGCCGCGCTCGTCGTGGCGATGGCGATCGGGCCGCTGCTCATCTACAAGGCCTTCTTACTCCTGTGGCTCGGGAGTCATGGGGATCCCGGGCTCTTGCTCGAACGCGTCCCCTTCCTCGGCCTGCTTCGCCAGCGCCACTCGGGCAGCTGGGTCGAGGAAGTGCGCACAGTCGTCTTTCCGGCGCTGATTGGCGCCGGCGCTGCGGCGGTCGCCGTCTGGCGCCGCCCGCGGCTGCTCGAGCCGTGGGTGCTGCTCGCGAACGTCGTCTTCTTCGTGGCCCTGCTGCCCGAGTCGGCCTACGTCGATATCTCGGCGTCCGCGCGGGTCACGGCGGGGGTGGTGCTGGCGGCGACGCTCTGTCTGCCTGTTCTCCTCCCGGTGCTTCGCAGCAGGACCTGGTTCTGGGTGAGCGCGACACTGTGGCTGTCGCTGGTTCCCTTCTGGCTGCTCCGGCCGGAACTGAGCTGGCTTATCGAGGTCAGCCGGCCGCTACGCCATGCGTTGTAAGGCCCACCGGCAGCCGGTACACTGGGCCGGACATCTCCGGCCCTTGAGCGGCCCGGGGGGCACCGATATGGACACTCGCTCGAGGGCCCGCCATCGAACGGCCATGCTTGCCGTGGTTGCCGCGACCCTTTTGATCGCCCTGCCGGCGCAGATCTGGGGCACGACGGCGAATGCGGCCGCCAACGGACAGACTGGCTCGCGACGCGCCGCCAAATACGGCACGAGTGGCCCGCCGCGCACAGTCGAATTTCGACGGCTGCCCCAGGGTGCCGGCCGGCCGGCCGGGCAGCTGCCGTTTCATCCCCGCTCGTCCACCGGATTCAAGGCGGCCAAGCATGCCGCCCAGTCGGGCGCAACGGGGCGGCGATCCGGTGTCATCGACGTCAAACCGGCGAGCCCACCCGCGCCAGCCGGCGCGGCGACGGCAAGTGCCAGCTCCGGAAAGGGCCTGCAGCTGGGCGCCGCCTTCCCCATGGTCGACCGGGACACCCAGGTGGGCTGGTACGGCAACAGCCAGAACCTGGCGCCGCCCGATACCCAGCTGGCTGCCGGCCCCGACAACCTTGTCGAGATGGTCAACAGCAGCGCGTCAATTGTCTCGAAGAGCGGCGCATTGCAGGGCCACGCGAATCTCTACAACTTCTTTCAGGTGCCCTCGGGTGAGACCTTCACCGACCCGCGGGTGCAATACGATGACGGCACCGGATTCTGGTTTGCCTCCGGACTATCCTTCGCGGTTACGTCCACGACGGCCCAGAGCGCTGTCGAGCTGGCGGTCTCCTCAACAGCAGATCCGATGGGAACGTGGGCGGTTTACGCCGTATCGGTCTCCAGCA
>VBHC01000045.1 GCA_005889535.1 Chloroflexota bacterium | reverse complement strand
CGCCAGCGTGGTGAAGATCCCCGCGCTGTGTCCGGACGAATGCTGCCAGGGCAACGTGTGGTCGCCCTCCCAGATGTAGTCGAAGCCGGCCTGCTCGAGGTTCCGGACCCGCTGGACGTTGTCCCGGACATCGTGGCAGAGGCATTCCGGGGAAATGCCGAACGTAACCGGGCCCAAACTCGCGCTCCCTTCCCCCCGATCGACGGCCTGCCCTTGTCAAGCCTTATACGACGGATGGGCCAATTTGTCAAACAGGCCGCGCCAGGGTGGCGACGTTTACGAAAATGACCGTACGGACTGATGCATGAGCCGCCTCAAACCGACAGACCTGCTCGACCGGACCTTCGAGGTCGGCATCACCCTCAAGGGTCTCGACGGCGTTTTGGAAGTCGTGGGTGGCGTGCTCCTCCTTGTCGTGAGCCCGGCCACGATCAACCAGCTGGTCCGGAGTCTGACGCAGCACGAGCTCTCACAGGATCCACACGACTTCATTGCCACCCACCTCCTCAACGCCGCGAGTGGACTAACCGGATCGTCGGTGAGGTTCGGCGCCATCTACCTGCTGTTGCACGGCGTGGTCAAGATCGTGCTGGTGGCGGCGTTGCTACGCGACAAGCTCTGGGCCTATCCGTGGATGATTGTCTTTCTCAGTGTCTTCATCGTCTATCAGGCCTACCGGATGACGTTTGCGCCTTCCATAGGGCTGGCCGCGCTGACGGTCTTCGATGTCTTCGTGGCCTGGCTCACCTATCGGGAGTACCGCAAACAGAAGTCCCACCCCAGTCCCTCCCCCATCGCGGGGGAGGGATCAGGGTGGGGGCTTTAGCAGCCCTGGCCGACTACGTAGTTCTCTCCGAACCCTGAGTCGGGGCCGCGGTCGGCGGCCGATGTGTAGTACAAGCCAGTGCCGCCTACGGTGAAGGACCCGTGGGTGTCAGCGAATGGGCTGGTCAAGGTCGTGCCGTCGGTTGGATTGCCGACATCGGTCCGGGGAACGGTCCAGATGATCTGACCGTTCGGACCCGCATTGAAGACACCAGCGGGCGTACCGGTCGGGTTATAGCTGCCACCGCTGAACGTTCCGTCGCTGTATGTCACCACCGGTCCATTGCTGGTCGCCTGGACGTAGTACGTGGTGCCGCCGAAGGACCAGTAAACAGTCCAGAAGGCTGACACCAGGTTGGCGGGCGGCGGCGGCGCGGCCAGGTTCTTGATGGTCAGGGTGACCTGCAAGTCTGTGCTGCTCGGCGTGCCGAAGAACGCGTTCACCACGTCGAGGTTGTCGATGTTGCTACCGTCGCCACCCGGATAGTTGTTCGGCGCGTCGCCCACATAATCGACCACCTGTGGCCCGGGGCAGGTGCTGCCCTGTGGCGGCGGCGGCACGGGCGCCGGTGCCACGCAATCATTGACCAGCGCGGAACCAGTGGTCGCGCTGGTTCCGGTGCATTGCCGGGTGAAGTAGACGACCGCCGTGCCGGGCGCCGCATGATCGTCCGCGAAGGTGACGTCGGCCGCGCCGTTGGTCGGATCGATCGACACCTGGAAGAAGTCGAGCAGCGTCCGATCGCGCGGCGGAGTGCTCAGGTTGCAGTTGAGCCCGTCGATGCAGAGCGGGCCGTGGTGAATGACGTGGTCGCTGGCTTTCGAAACCGTAAAGCTGCCGCCCGCATTGGTGGACTGGGCGAAGTAGGCGTTCCAGAGATTGTTCGGATCGTCCTGCGGACTCGGTTGAGCACCCGTGCCGCCCGAGGCGCCATAAAACACCACGTCGACGATTCCGGCGGCGCCGGCTTGCGCCCACGGCATGATTGCCGTGTTGACGCCCGAGGGATTGTTGATCGTCGAGGGCGCTTTGCTCGGCCTCCAGCCGGTCCCCGTGGCATCCGTCTTGTAGTCGATGTGGTTGCCATCGGTCCAGAAGGCGTAAACGCGGCCGCCGCCATCCACTGCTGTAACCGGAAAGATCCGGTCGTAGCGGGCACCCAGCGGCCCGTGGTAGATCTCGTAGTTGCGCCACGAGATGACCGGCGGCGCCGTATCGCTGGTCACGGTGCCAACCGCTTCGTAGACGCGGTTGTAATTAGCCGTTCCCGCCAGCGCCTGGTTGGTGTTATCGGCCGGACTGTCCGGCGTCTCGAAGATCGAGTAAAGGGTCAGCCCGCTGGCCGTCCGTCGGGCCACGATATTGCCGAGCTCGTTGCCGTCGCCAACAAAGCCAGCGCCCGAACCGTGCCACTGCCCGATCGGGACGTCGCTGTTGTTGATGATGGGCGCGTTCTGGACATAGCTGAAGCCGCCGTCGACCGAGACCCCGAGCTGGATGTCCTGGGGACCCCCGACGTCGTGGTAGGTCATGAAGATGTTGGCGAAGCCCAGCGTGTTGAGCCGAGGATCAGCCGCCATCCACATCCGGTCGTCGCCGCCCACCTGCTGCGAGTACACGTTGGGCGGCCCGAAGCTGTTGCCGCCGTCGTCGGACTTGCCGGTCGTGATATTGGCGAGCGACAGGCTCGAGTAGGCGAGGTCATCGTCGGTCGGCGCTGGGGAGATGGTGGCCGACGTCTCCTGCGGCCCGATCGCCCAGTCGCAGTCGCCGCCACCCGCGGTGTGGTCGGGCTGGCCGATGTAGGTGGCGCTCGATCCGTCATGGGTCACGCGCCATGCCTTGCAGCCGGCCGGCACACCGGTTGGTCCGATCACGAAGGAGCGCCCGAAGCGATCGGTCCGGATGCTGGGCTCTGCCGTGTTCGTGCTCCCCTGGAGGACCAGATTGGGGTTGAATGTCGACCCGCTGCCAGGTTTGGCCGCCTTGGCCGG
>VBHC01000158.1 GCA_005889535.1 Chloroflexota bacterium | reverse complement strand
GGCCTTCACCTCTCGCAGGTCCGCCTGCTCGACGAGTTTGTGCTCGCGCAACTTGTTCTTGATGAAACCTAGGGTCAGCCGGCTGCCGTAGATCGGCGCATTGACTTTGGGGAGGATGTAGGGCAGCGCGCCGACATGGTCTTCGTGGCCGTGGGTCAGGAGGAAGCCGAGGACTTTCTCCTTGCGCTCCGCCAGGTAGGTCACATCCGGCAGCACCAGGTCGACGCCGAGCATCTCCTCTTCGGGGAACATCAGGCCGGCATCGATCACGACGATGTTTTCGTCGTACTCCAGGGCCATCATGTTGCGCCCGATCTCGCCCAGTCCCCCAAGCGGGATGGCACGCAAACGGGGTCGTTTAGCCAAAAAGGGTGAGTTGTTCCTCCGGCTTCAGGACCGGCGTAGCAGCCGCAGCCAGCACGCGCCGCCGCTCGTCCACCCGATCGAGATAGGCCTTGACGGCGTTGAAGTCCTGTCCCAACGGCCCCATCAGAAAACTGTTATACAACGCGGCCGCCGGATGATAGACCGGGATGTACGTCACGCCGTCCTTGACGATGACTTTGCCGTGAAGACGCGAGATCGACTCGTAGCCCGGCAGCAGCCGAGCCAGGGCGTGCCGACCGAGCAGCAGGACGACTTCCGGCTTGATCAGGCGCTGCTGCTGCTCGAGATACGGTGAGCAGGCCTCCACCTCGAGGGGCTGCGGATCGCGGTTGCTCGGTGGCCGGCACTTGAGGATGTTCGTAATGAAGACGTCCGCCCGTGATAGGCCGATGCCGCCGAGCAGCTGATCCAACAGTTTGCCGGCCGCGCCGACGAACGGCTCGCCCTGCTGATCCTCGTTCTGGCCGGGCGCCTCCCCGACGATCATGATCCGCGCGCCAGCCGGCCCCACGCCCGGGACCGCCTTCGTTCGCGAGTGACCCAGCGGGCAGCGCCGGCAGCTGTGCACCGCCGCGCTCAAGCTCGGCAGGTCGACGAAATCCAAACCGGCGGCCATTGTATGCCGGGATGCGCGTCCCGGCATACAGGATTTCCACAGCTTTAGTTGCGGTGATCGCGTCCCCGCCCGGCGCGGTCGAAGTCGCGGCGGGGCCCGCGGTCGCCACCGGGGCGATATCCGCCGCCGCTGCTGCCTTCGCGGCGCGGGCCGCCCCGATCCCGATCGGTAACGATCCAGTCGCCGTTGGTGATGCCCTTGGCTTCTTGAAGCACG
>VBHC01000157.1 GCA_005889535.1 Chloroflexota bacterium | reverse complement strand
GAGAGATTGACCCGTCCCTGGCGATCGACCTCCGTCACCTTGACGTCGATCTCGTCGCCGACATTGACCGCGTCCTCCACCCGTTCCACCCGATCCTCGGCCAGCTGGCTGATGTGCACCAACCCGTCCTGGTTCGGCATGATCTGGACGAAGGCGCCGAAGGGCATGATGCGGACCACCTTGCCCTTGTAATTCTTGCCCACCTCGACCTCACCGGTCAGGTCGCGAATGATCTGCTCCGCTTTGGCCGCCGACTCGCCGTTCACCGACCCGATCACGACTCGACCGTCGTCCTCGATGTCGATGCTGGTCACGCCCGAGTCTTCGATGATCTTGCGGATCATCTTGCCGCCGGGACCGATCACTTCCCGGATCTTGTCGGGATGGATCTGGATGGTCAGCATCCGCGGCGCGTACTGCGACATCGCCGAACGC
>VBHC01000159.1 GCA_005889535.1 Chloroflexota bacterium | reverse complement strand
CGATCTTTTCCGAGGTGGCCTCGGCATGGATATCCATCAGGCGCAGCCTGGTCCCGGTCCCCTGACGCAATACCTCATCCGCCGCCCTGAACGGAGAGTCGATCGGTGGCATGAACAGCTGGCCCTGGACGTTGCCGATCAGCACCAGGCCTTTTTCGCCGAGGTCGTGGCAGAACCATCCGCGTCCGGGGGCGCCCGACGGGTAGTTATGCGGACGCAGAATAGGTCGATGGTCTTCGAAGCCATTCATCATTTCCCGCTGATCCCAGATGTGGTTGCCGGAGGTGAGCACATCGATGCCCAGGCTGAAGAGGTCATCGGCAATCTTGGGCGTCAGGCCAAAGCCCCCGGCCGCGTTCTCGCCATTGGCGACCACCAGGTCGATGGCAAATTCGCGGCGTAGTTGTGGCAGGAGCTTGGCCACCGCCTCCCGCCCGGGGCGACCGATGATGTCACCGATGGCCAGCACGGTCACGACCATTGGCCGATCGTAACAAGGTGGCCCTCGACGCCCTGCTAGGGGAGCTGTCGAACGCGACTATCGGCGCGACCTTCAACCAGTTCCGTGACGCCGGACCCGATGACCTGCCGGATGCACCGGCGATCAGGCGCGCGAATCTTCGCCAGTATCTGGACGAGCGATCTGCTGCCGACATCGTGGCCGTCGGTGAGGCGGCCGGCTACCAGGGCATGCGCTGGTCGGGGATCGCCTTTACCAGCGAATACGACCTGCTGGGCTGGGGCGATCCCTACCGCCGGTCGAGCCGCCGCCCGCGACCGTGGAAGGAGCCCTCCGGAACGATCGTGCACGGTGTGCTCGGTGAGCTCGACGCCGAACGCCGCGTGATCCTGTGGAACACGGTGCCGACGCATCCCTCAATGCCGGGCCAGCCGCTGTCCAACCGGCGCCCGACACGGTCGGAGATCGCAGCCGGCTCCGTCTTCGCGCAAGGGCTCATGGACATCATGCGGCCACGGTTGCTGGTAGGAGTGGGCCGGATCGCCGCCGAAACTTTGGGAAGCCGGTCGGTCTACGTCCGCCATCCCGCGCAGTCAGGGGCGACCGCCTTTCGGCTCGGGATGCGCGCCCTTCTGCAGACCGCATCCGGCTGAAAACAAAAGAGGCGGCCCCAGCGGGGTCGCCTCTTGCGTTACTTGGCGAATTCGACGATACGGGTCTCGCGGATCACGGTTACCTTGATCTGGCCGGGATAGCTGAGCTCGCCTTCGATGCGCTTTGCGATATCTCGGGCGAGGATCTGCGCCCGGCTGTCGTCGATCGTGTCGGGCTTGACGATGATGCGGATCTCGCGACCCGCCTGGATTGCGAACGATTTCTCTACGCCTTCGAAGGAATTCGCGATGCTCTCCAGCTTTTCGAGCCGCTTGATGTAGGTGGTGAGGGTCTCGCGGCGCGCTCCGGGCCGGGCTGCCGACACGGCGTCGCAGGCCACCGTCAGGATCGCTTCCAGGCTGTTGGGCTCGACGTCCATGTGATGGGCAGCGACGGCGTTCACCAACGTCTCGGGCTTCCCGAGCCGTTTGAGGAGCTCCCCGCCGATGATGGCATGGGAGCCCTCGACCTCGTGGTCGATGGCCTTCCCGATGTCGTGCAGCAGGCCGGCCTCCCGGGCCAGCGCCACGTCCGCCCCGATCTCGGCTGCGGCCATGGCGCAGAGGAACGATACCTCCTTGCTATGGGTCAGGACGTTCTGGCCGTAGCTCGTCCGAAACGCCAGCGTCCCCAGCAACTTGACCAGCTCAGGGTGCAGCCCCGTCACCCCGGTCTCGAACATGGCCTGCTCGCCTTCCTCCCGGATCCGGTTCTGGACGTCGTTGCGGGCCTTGACCACCATCTCCTCGATCCGCGCCGGATGGATCCGGCCGTCGACGAGCAGATGATTGAGAGCCACCCGGGCCACCTCGCGGCGAACGGGGTCGAAACCGCTGAGGATCACGGCTTCCGGCGTGTCGTCGATGATCAGGTCAACCCCGGTGGCATGTTCCAGCGCCCGGATGTTCCGACCTTCCCGACCGATGATGCGGCCCTTCATCTCGTCGCTGGGAATGGCCACCACCGAGACGGACGTCTCCGCGGTCTGCTCGGCAGCAACCCGCTGCATCGCGGTCACCAGGATGTTGCGAGCACGCTTCTCGCTCTCCTCTTTGACGATCTCCTCGCCCTCGCGAATCTTCTGGGCGATCTCCTGGTTGAGTTCTTTTTCAAGGTTGGTGAGGATCGTCGTCCTCGCTTCGACTCGCGTCATCCCCGAAATCCGCTCGAGCTCTTTCACCTGCTCGGCGAGGGCATCGTTGACGCGCTCCCGGGTCCTCCCGATCTCTAACTCTTTTGCGGTAACCGCCTGCTCTTTTCGGTCGAGATCTTCGAGCTTACGGTCGATCGATTCTTCTTTTTGCTGTACCCGGCGTTCCGAACGCTGGATCTCAGCACGAGCGTCGCGTACCTCCTGTTCAAGGCTCATGCGGATGCGGTGGGCTTCCTCTTTGGCCTCGAGGACCATCTCCTTCATCTGGGTCTCGGCATCCGACAGCAGCTTTTCCCGTTCCGCCGTGGAAACGAGATCGCGCTGGCGGCGAACGTTGCCAAGCCAGAGGTAGGCGATGAGGGCACCCAGCGCCGCACCCACCACGACCCCTATGACCAGGAGTAATGGATTGGGCATAGTTACACCTCTTTTATGGACTTGTGAAAGTTCTTCTCACCGCGCCCCGGCGCGGCGGGACTAGTCGTTACGCGACAAAATCTTGACCATTTTAGTTGGGAAACTAAACCCTGTCAAAGGCGCCGGCTGCCTGCCACTCGTCACTCAGGGTGAGGCAGGTTCGGTAGACCAGGCCATTGCTGAACCCGCGGCGGCTCAGCCGCGGGCCCACGATGGCTCGCAATTCCTCGGGAGTGGCCGGCTGCTTTCGAGCCAGCAGGGCGCGTCCCAGACTGAGCGCGCGCTCGGCCTCAGATTCCGGCGCCATGGCGGCGAGGGCCGGATCCGCCGCCCAGTCCTCGATTCCTTTCGCCCGTAGCTCCTGGGCGATCAGCGCGTGGCCGCGCCCCGCTGATCTCCGGCGGACCAGCGAGGCGGCGAACTCCCGGTCGTCGAGGTAGCCGTCCGCTTCGGCGCGTTCGAGCGCCCGCCGAACGGCTTCCTCCGCGTAGCCCAGGCGAGCCAGCCTGAGCGCCAGCGCGGCCCGCGACTGGGGCTGCCGGGCCAGCCGCTTGATCGCCTCGGCATAGGCGGCGTCCGAGCTCTCTGGCTGGCGGGCAGTCGGCGGCGCCCGCCGGCCGCCGGGTCTCACGCCGGCTGGAGGATCTTCTCCGCCGCCTTCCCCTTCAGCTGCGCGATCAGCTCTTCGCCAAGTTTCGGATTGGCCTTGAGGAAGCCCACGGTCTGCTCCCGGCCCTGACCGAGTCGCTGACCGTTGCAGGAAAACCAGGAGCCAGCCTTTTCAACCAGGGTGGCGTCGACAGCTGCGTCGAGCACGCTGCCCCAGTAGGAGATCCCCTCGTTATAGAGGATGTCGAACTCCGCCGACCTGAACGGCGGGGCCACCTTGTTCTTGACCACTTTGACCTTTACCCGGTTGCCGGTCACGTCCAGGCCGTTCTTGATCGAATCGACCTTGCGAATGTCGAGCCGGACCGAAGCGTAGAACTTCAGCGCCCGGCCACCGGTCGTGATTTCAGGATTGCCGAACATGATCCCGACCTTCTCGCGCAGCTGGTTGATGAAGATCACCGAGGTGCTGGACTTGGAGATGGCGCCGGTCAGCTTGCGGAGCGCCTGCGACATCAGGCGGGCCTGCAGGGCGACGTGGCTATCCCCCATCTCGCCATCGATCTCCGCTTTCGGGACCAGGGCCGCCACCGAGTCGACGACGATCACGTCCACCGCCCCCGACCGCACCAGGACGTCCACGATCTCGAGCGCCTGCTCACCGGTGTCGGGCTGCGAAATCAGCAGGTCCTCCGTCTTCACCCCGATGTGGCCGGCGTAAACCGGGTCCAGGGCGTGCTCGGCGTCGATGAAGGCGGCGACGCCGCCCTGTTTTTGCGACTGGGCGATGACATGCAGCGCTAGCGTCGTCTTCCCGGACGATTCCGGGCCGTAGATCTCGACCACCCTCCCCCGCGGAATTCCACCCACGCCCAGAGCCATGTCGAGGGTGAGCGATCCGGTCGGGATCACGTCGATGTTGCGCTGGGCCGCCGCCTCGCCAAGTTTCATGATGGCGCCTTTTCCATAGCTCCGCTCGATCTGGCTGAGCGCAGCCGTCAACGCCCGGTCTTTTTCTGACATCTAGACTCCCCTTGCTTCGTGGTCGGCCTGGCCCGTCCGCTCCACTGTAATACGAATTTGTGTAACTGTCAACGCTATAGCTCCAGAGCCCGGACCAGCAGCTCCAGCGCGGCGATCACCGAGCGACGCCGGTTGTCCCAGCGATCGCCGGTCCATTGGAAACGATGCGTCACGGCTGTTGATTTCCCTCCCCCGCTTGCGGGGGAGGGCAGGGTGGGGGCGGCGATCCCGATGAAGGTGAGCCCGGCCGGCTTGGATTCCTCCGCCTCCGGCCCGGCGACGCCCGTAATCGAAACCCCCACATCGGCCCGCAGCAACTGCCGGGCCCCTTCGGCCATGGCGGCCGCCGTCTGTTCGCTCACCGCGCCATGCTGCCGAAGTGTCGGCTCCGGCACCCGCAGCAGGTCGACCTTGACGCGATCCGCATAACAGATGATGCCGCCCAGGAAATAGGCCGAGCTCCCCGGCACGTCCGTCAGGGCGGCACCCAACAGCCCGCCGGTGCAGGACTCGGCCACCGCGAGCCATTGTCCGCGCTGGCGGAGCCTCTCCCCCACCTGCTGGGCCAGTGCGAAAACCTCGGGATCGGGGGGCACGCGTCACCGGTAATTGATGAACTGCAGCGGAACCGGTGTCTCGCTCGTCTTCAGGGTCTGGATCACCTGCTGGAGCAGATCCTTCTCGCGGCTCGACACCCGGATCGCGTCGCCCTGGATGCGCGACTGCACCTTGGGCGAGACCAGCTTGATCTGCTTGACCAGGCTGCGGGCCAGCTCGTCGTCGATGCCCTGCTGCAACTCCAGGGTCTGCCGCACCGTACCCTTGGCGGCCGGCTCGATCGGTCCGGGCTTCAGAATCTTGAGCGACAGCTGGCGCTTGACCAGCTTGCTCTGCAGCACGTCGATCATGGCCTTGAGCTTGAAGTCGCTTGGGCCATGCAGGGTGATGTCGTTCTCCCCCAGGTCGATCGAGGCGCCCGTGTCCTTGAAGTCGTAGCGGGTGACGATCTCCCGCTGCGCCTGGTTGACGGCGTTGACCAGCTCCTGCCGGTCGAACTGGGAGACGACATCGAACGAGTAATCCTGCGCCATTGGGCCTTATGCTAACCGCCCATTTTGACAGCTGTCTGTCGCGACTTTCCCTCCCCCGCGTGCGGGGGAGGCATGGTGGGGGCCTTCGTCACGAGTTGGCGTCGTCCAGGTCCCTGACCAGCTCGTCGACCTCGAGCAGGTTCATCAGCACCTCGCGTGACTTGCTGCCCTCATAGGGTCCGATCACCCGGTGGTCGGCCAGTTGGTCGACGATCCGGGCGGCCCGGGTGTAGCCAACGTTGAGCTTGCGCTGCAGCAGGGACACCGAGGCGCGGCCCTCCGTCGCGACCACATGGGCACCCTTGCCGAACAGCGGATCGCGCTTCATGCCTTCCTTCGCCCAGGACACGGTCGCCTCGACGTTGAAGATCTCTTCCTGGTACTGCGGCTTTCCCTGCGCCTTCCAGAAGTCGATGATCGCCTTCATCTCCCGGTCCGACACGAACACCCCCTGCAGCCGGGTGGCCTTGCCCGCCTCAACCGGCAGGTACAGCATGTCGCCGCGGCCGAGGAGCTTTTCCGCCCCCGTCTCGTCGAGGATGACGCGCGAGTCGATGCTGGAGCTGACGGCGAATGCGATCCGGGAGGGGATGTTGGCTTTGATCAGACCGGTGATGATGTCGGCGGAGGGGCGCTGCGTGGCGACCAGCAGGTGAATCCCGACGGCACGGGCGAGTTGGGCGATGCGACAAATTAGTTCTTCGATCTCCCCCGCCGCCACCATCATCAGGTCAGCGAGCTCATCGATGACGATCACGATGTAGGGCAGCGGATTCAAGCCCATTTCCGGTGCCCGTCCATTGAAGTCGGCGATGTTGCGGACGGTGTGGCTCGCGAAGAGCTTGTACCGGGTCTCCATCTCGGCGACGGCCCAGCGGAGGGCCGAGACCGCGTGATCCGACTCGGTGACCACCGGAACGAGCAGGTGCGGCATATCCTGGAACATCGAAAACTCGACCCGCTTCGGATCGATCAGGATGTACTTCAGTTCCTCCGGTGTCGCCTGAAACAGCATGCCGGCGATCAAGGCGTTGATGCAAACGCTCTTGCCCGAACCGGTCGCGCCGGCGATCAACAGATGGGGCATCCGTGTCAGGTCGCCGACAACGGAGTTGCCGGAGACATCCGTTCCGATCGCGAGCGACAGCAGGGTCTTGTCGTTCTGGAAGCTCGGCGTCTGGATGATCTCGCGCAGGGTGACGAGGCTGGTCGCCTTGTTCGGGACCTCGATACCGAGTGCCGGTTTTCCCGGGATAGGAGCCTGGATCCGGATCGCCGCTGAGAGCGCCAACGCCAGGTCGTTCTGGAGAGCCGTGATCTTGCGGACCGGCACACCATGGCCGGGCTGTAGTTCGTACTGGGTCACGGACGGACCGGAGTTGACACCGATGACCGTGGCCTCGACATCGAAGCTCGCCAACGTCTGCTCGATCAGCTTGATGTTCGCCTTGATCTCGTCGTGCAGCCGCTCCTTTCGAACGGTGACGGTGTCCAGCAAGGTCAGGTCGGGCTTCATCCAGACCCGCTGGATCTCATCCTCGGCGACGGCAGCCGGATCCTCTCCCGGTACGACCGTCAACACCGGCTCAGGGACCGTGGTCGTCTTCCGGCGGGCCGTCGGGGACGACTCGTCTTGCACCGGTTCGCGCAGGACCGCGACCGCCGACTCGAGCTCCGGGGATGGGGGCGCGGGGACCGGTCGGGCGGGCGAGGCGACGCCACTGATCGGGACCAGCATCGGCTCGGACGACTCCGAGCGGACCACCTGGTTGCGCGGCTGCCAGGCCTCAACCGGTTTCTTCTCTTTGGTTGCCGGCTTAGGCTCCGGCCGATTTGCCAGGTAATGGTCGCGCAGCGCCCCAACGGACCCGCGGATCGAAATGTCGAAGGCGAGGACCAAACCACCGAGGAAGGCTGCACTCAAGACCAGGATGCTCCCCGCGGTCCCGGTGAGACTCCGAAGCGCCTCGCCCTCGGCCTGGCCCACCGAACCACCTGCCCCGCCCGCCGAGAGGTGCAGGAGGCCGAGCGACGTGACCAGCAGCAGCGCGATGCCCAGGCCGCGTCCCCAGGTCATCACCTCGATCCAGGGGGCGAGCAGCTCGATCCCGGCGGCCAGCGCCGCCCCGATGACGAAGATCACACCCCAGCCGAAGGCGCCGACCAGCCCCCCGCGTAGGAAATGGGTCACCGATCCACCTGTGGGTAAAGCCACCGCCAGGACCAGAAGCGCCGCCAGGGCGAGACTCGCAATACCGGCGAGCTCGCGCTGCTGGGACTTGGGGACTTCCAGCTTGGGCAGGCGGGGCGCCTTGATCCGAAAGCGCTGACGCGAGGCGGAGCGCTTTGGGCGCGCGATGCGCTTACGCCGGGTTTTCATTCCTGGGTGGCTGCGACGCTTGCTGAGACGAATGGCGCCATTCTACCGGCTATTCAGGGCTTCGACCAGAGGGTCTGACCGGGTATAAAGGAGGTCATGGCTAGAGAGGATGACGAGCAGGACGAGCAAGAGACGTTGGGCATTCCCGACCTGGACGCGGCCCCGGGACCTCCGCGCCGGCCGCGCGGCAGCGAACTCCCCGAAAACGAAGACCTCGATTCCGAGGGCCAACCCGACCTGATCGGCGCACTACCCGGGAAGGAGATCACCGGCGATGCCCAGGAGGGCGAGATCCCGCCGCGCGAGTACAAGCAGGCGCCCGACGACTACTGGCACCAGGACACGCTCGATGAGCGGCTGAGCGAAGAACGGCCCGACAGGGTGCGAGCGGATGAGCAGGAAGTCCGTCTCATCGACGATGAGTCCGAGGACGGCGGCGCTGAATTGCGTTCTGAACTCGGTGATGAGGGTGGCTTCCCCAGCGCGGAAGAATCAGCGATGCATATCGTCAAAGAGGCACCGGGCGCCGTCGACGAGAAGACAGACAGCTACACCGGCGACCCCGTCGAAGAGCTCGAGTAGGTCTGGGTCAGTAACCCGAACCGGAGGACGTGCTCGCGCCTGGGCTCGCCCCTGAACCGTAGTTGCCGCCTCCGCAACCCGCGGCAGCAAGGGCGAGCGTCGCCACCAGAACGGCGATCAGCAGTTTGAAGGAATGCCGCATATAAGAGTTCTACGCGAGTGCGTTACTCGGAGGCAAATCGCCCGGATCGGGCGAAGCTCGGCTTAAACCTCGACCACGATCGGGATGATCATCGGTCGGCGGCGCATCTGCTCGTAGAGGAACTTGCTGAGCGAGTCCCGGATCGAGTTCTTGAGGACCTGCCATTCGGGGTTGCCGCGGCCGGGCTTGTTGATGGTGCCCAGCACCTGCTGCCGGGCCGACTCGAGCAGAGTGTCCGAGGTTTGCTGGTGCACGAAGCCGCGGGAGATGAGGTCCGGCCCGGAGACGACCTGGCCGGTGTCCTTGTCCACCGTGACGATCACGATGAAGATGCCGTCCTGGGAGAGCACCCGGCGGTCGCGCAATACGACGGATCCCACATCGCCGACCCCCAGGC
>VBHC01000156.1 GCA_005889535.1 Chloroflexota bacterium | reverse complement strand
CGACATGAGCCGGGCAGCCATCAACGAGAGCCACGCCCAACCGATGATCACCGCACCCCAGAAGGCGAGCACGAGAGCCGATAACTTGGCGCCGGACGCGATCCCGACGAAGGCGCCGAGAAACAGGATGCCGGTCAGCAACGAATACCTCGCCCACCCTCGTTCGTGAAGGGCCGCGAATCGGCGGGCGAACACGAAGCAGGCCGCGATCAGACCGACGAATGCGATGGCCGCGCTCACGAAGTGAAGAAGTGCGTGCCAGCTGATGCTGCTCGACTCCGGTATCCCCGGTGGAAAACCGTTGATCGGGTCCGCGACGAATATTCCGGCCGCAATGAGACCCAGCCCGTACAGACCGACCAGGATGGGTCCCCAGGTGCGGCCCCGGCCAGATCGCATCACCTGTCGCATTGCGACCGCGCAACCGAGGACAAGCAGACCAGTAACCAGGAAGCTCGCAATCTGGATCCAGCCCAGATCGCCGATGCTCATCAGGCTCAGCTCGTGTCGACGGATGTCGAAACCCGGGCGAATCAGAATTTCGATCACGCCGACTCCCATGTAGAGCGGGCCGGCGATCACACCACCGGCCAGCAGCGCTCTCGTTAGTCTCGTGCCGGACCCCTGATTCATCGTCCCTTTTCCCGGCTTTGGGCCGACGCGGCGACGGGTAGCGGCTGCGAGAAGCGAATGTGATTGCCGAACGGATCGCGCAGCCCGCAGTCGATACCGTACGGCCGCTCGGTCGGCTCTTCAGTGAACTCGACGCCCTTCGCTCGAAGCTCGTTGTAGGTCTTTCGGCAGTCGGCTGTGGTGAAGAACAGATGTCCACCCGTGGCCCCCTTCGTCACCAGCTCGCGGACCTGTGCCGCGGTCTTTACGTCGAGCGCCGGCGGGCCCGGCTTTTCCAGCAGGATCTGCCGGTCATGATCGCCTGGCACGCCGATCGTGAGCCAGCGCATGAAGCCGAGATCCTGGTCGGTATTGACCTCGAGGCCCAGCTTGCCGACGTAGAAGTCGAGTGCCTGGTCCTGGTCGAGAACGTAGAGCGACGAAATCGCGAGAGCGTTGAACATGGAACCCTCCTTGGTTTGGCGAGATTGGTTTGTGCCCTTACGCTAGACGATGTTTTGCGCGGGGGCTTCTCCAAAACTGCTCGGTCGCGTCCAGGCCATCGCGAAGCAGTTGGGGACGGGTTTGATGGGCCCACGCTCCCGATAGGCGCTGGGGGCCGCGCCGACGATATCGCGAAAGATGCGGCTGAACGTGCCGAGGCTGGTGAAGCCGACATCGAGACAGATGTCCGTCACGCTGCGGTCCGTCGCCCGCAGCAGGTACATGCCGCGCTCGACCCGGCGGCGCTGGAGATAGCGATGCGGGGTCTCGCCGAACGTCGCGCGGAACGTCCGGATGAAGTGCGCCTCCGAAACGTTGGCGACCTGAGCCAGCGCCGGAATGTTCAACGGCTCCGCGTAAGCCCGGTCCATCGCGTCACGGGCACGAAGCATTCGGCGATTGAGCTCCTCGACGGCCCGGCTCATCCGGTGACCACCTTCGTTCCCTGGTCGGGAGCTCGGAGCGACCTCAGCCCGGCGCTCGGATCTTCAGCCCGCGGGCCGCTTGGAAGTCACCGACGTTTCGAGTCAGCAGAGTCAACGTATGCTCCAGGGCTGACGCGGCGATCAAGGCATCGGGCATTCGTAGCCCGCTACTCCGCCGCAGGCGCCCGGCGCGCTCAGCAATACTCCGGTCGACGGGCAACTCTTCAAACGGCTCAAGCAGCCTGCGGACCGTTCCTTCCTCCGTCTCGCGGCCGGCAAAGAGCTCGCAGCGGGTTACGACTGAGTACAGCACTCTGTCCCCTCCGGCTACGATCCTTCTCGACCCGCGCAGGTGGTCGACGAATACATCGGTGTCGACCAGGAGGTCAGCCACGATTCCAATCGTCCCGGTTTGGTACTACGAGTCGCGGCAACGCACCAAACGTCGAGTCCAGGGCCGTCGCCGCGTCACCGCGGCGGTCCGCAAGGTATGCGTCGAGGGCCTCCCTCACCAGCTCGGCAAGTGTCCGCTTGTCTCGGCGGCGCCGCTCATCCAAACGTCTCCGCTGCTCCGCCGTCAAGTAGATCTGGGTTCTTCTGGCCGCCATATACAGTGCATTATACAGCAGGCTTGTGTACCGGCTCAGGCGAATGGCGCTTCTGGCAGCAGCGGACGTTCCTGCGCCTTGGTAAGCGGGATCCAGACGACAACGAAGTGGAAGGCGAATGGAACCACGCTGAGGAGATGAAACGCCAGGCGTTCTTGTGGATCGCTGAGGAAGTCGCCCGAGATGGCCAGGCCGTAGGCAAGAAATGCGGTTGAGATCTGGACGACCTCGAGCCAGCGAGCGCGTGATCTTCCCAGGTAGTGCTTGAGGACCGTGTGGCGTCGGAAAAGCCCCATGCCGAGCATGATCGAACCGCCGGAGAACACGAGGATGGCGAGCGGGCTGCTCGTCCGACCCGATCCGTCGCCCGCCGCACCAACGAGCATCGCAACGGCCCCGATCCCAATCAGCGCCAACGAGCTACGGCGGCTTTGCCCGAGCCATGCCGACGGTCCGTGGAGGGCCAGCTGGCGCTCCTCATCGGCGACGGTTTTTCGCGCTCGTGCCCTGATGGCGATGCCAAACATCGCCATCAAGCTGGCGAAAAGCAGCACACCTGCCCAGCCCGCATCCGGTACGAGCACCGCGACCAGCACGAGAGTCAGCGGCAGCATCAGGGGTCGCGCTCGGTGAGAGGCGCGATAGGCGATCAGGCCGAGGGGTGCCTCCAGGGCCGCGAAGATCGCCACGGCGAGGAGTTTCTCGCCGAAGTCGGACATAACAGAATGACGTCGGACGCCCGGCGAAACTCTCGCCTATTCGAGGTAGTCTTTGAGTTTCCTGCTGCGGCTCGGGTGCCGTAGCTTTCGCAGCGCCTTCGCCTCAATCTGGCGAATGCGCTCGCGCGTCACACCGATGCGCTTGCCGACCTCTTCCAGGGTCCGCTGGTGGCCGTCGATCAGACCAAACCGCAGCTGCAGCACCCGTCGCTCTTTCGGGGTCAACGTGTCGAGCATGTCCTCCATCTCCGTCCGCAGCATCGCGAGCGATGCGGCGTCTGACGGCGATGTCGCTTCCTTGTCCTCGACGAAGTCGGCCAGGTGCGAGTCTTCCTCTTCCCCGATCGGAGTCTCCAGCGACACCGGGTCCTGGGCGACCTTGACGATCTCCCGCACCTTCTCGGCGCTGATGCCCATTTCGTCTCCGACCTCCTGATCGGTCGGCTCCCGCCCCAGCTCTTGCTGCAGCCGGCGGGATACTCGAGTGTGCTTGCCGATGGCCTCCACCATGTGAACCGGGACGCGAATGGTGCGGGCCTGGTCGGCGATAGCCCGAGTGATCGCTTGCCGGATCCACCAGGTCGCATAGGTGGAGAACTTGAACCCCTTCTGGTAGTCGAACTTCTGGACGGCCCGGATCAGGCCCAGGTTCCCTTCCTGGATCAAGTCCAGAAGCGACATGCCCCGGCCGATGTATTTCCTGGCGATCGAGACCACCAGCCGCAGGTTCGCCACGGTCAGCATGTCTCTGGCGTCGCCATCGCCGGCTTCGATCGCCTTGGCCAGTGTTACCTCCTGCTCCGCTTTGAGCAGTGACACCCGGCCGATCTCCTTCAGGTACATTCGGACCAGGTCGTCGAGCGAGACCGAGTCCATCGCGTCGCCGGGGGCGGCAACGTCGCCATCGATCTCCCCTGCTTCCTCCAAATTCTCCTCGCCGTCCGAGACCTCGATGCCCATCTCGCGGAGGGCGTCGAAGACCTGGAAGAGCTGGTCGGGATCGAGCTTGACCTCGGCGAAGCCGGTCAGAATGTCGTCTGGAACGAGGTATCCCTGTTTCTTACCTTTGAGGATCAGGACTTCCGCGGCAAGCACCATCGGGTCTTCGACGTGCTTCAGCCTGGCGGCTGACCGCGTTTTGCGTGGCGTGTTCTTTACATCTACTCGGGCCATTGTTGTCGGGCGTAGCTCCCCGTCGAATAATCCGGGTCGGGCGAGGTCTATTCCAGGTAGTCTTTCAGTTTCTTGCTGCGGCTCGGATGGCGCAGTTTGCGCAGAGCCTTCGCCTCGATCTGACGAATCCGCTCCCGCGTGACGCCGAAACGCTTGCCCACTTCCTCCAGGGTCCGTTGATGGCCGTCGATCAAACCAAAACGCAGCTGCAACACGCGCCGCTCGCGTGGGGTCAGGGTGTCGAGAATGTCCTCCACCTCCGTTCTCAGCATCGTCAGCGAGGCGGCGTCCGAGGGCGAGGTCGCCTCCTTGTCTTCAACGAAGTCGCCCAGGTGCGAATCTTCCTCTTCGCCGATCGGGGTTTCCAGCGAGACGGGATCCTGGGAAACCTTCACGATCTCCCTCACTTTTTCCGCACTGATCCCCATCTCGTCCCCAATCTCCTGGTCGGTGGGCTCCCGGCCCAGCTCTTGCAGCAGTCGGCGCGAGACCCGCACCAGCTTGTTGATCGTTTCCACCATGTGCACCGGGATCCGGATGGTTCGCGCCTGGTCGGCGATGGCACGGGTGATCGCCTGGCGGATCCACCAGGTGGCATAGGTCGAAAACTTGAACCCCTTCTGGTAATCGAACTTCTCGACGGCCCGGATCAGTCCCATGTTGCCTTCCTGGATCAGGTCGAGGAAGGACATGCCGCGGCCGATGTATTTCTTGGCGATCGAGACCACCAGCCGCAGGTTGGCCTCGGTCAGCTTGTGCTTGGCGTTGTCGTCGCCGGCCTCGATCGCCTTGGCCAGCGTCACCTCCTGCTCCGCCTTGAGCAGCGACACCCGGCCGATCTCCTTGAGGTACATACGGACCGGGTCATCGAGTGAGACCGAGTCCATCGCCTCGATGGTGGAGATCAGATCGTCGTCGATCTCGACCACCTCTTCGAAGTCCTTCTCCCCGTCCGAGACTTCGATGCCCATGTCCCGGAACACGTTGAAGATCCGGAAGAGCTGCTCGGGATCGAGCTCGAGTTCGGGGAAGCCGGCGAGGACGTCGTCGGGGCTGAGGAATCCCTGTTCCTTTCCCTTGACGATCAGGGCTTCGGCGGCCAGAACCATCGGGTCTTCGGCCCGCTTCAATTTGGCGTTGACGGCGCCCGCGGGGACTTTTTTAGGGGCTGGGGCGTCCTTGAGGTTCGCTCGTGCCATTAGCTGGTTCCGTACCTCATATCTTTCAACGCATCCAGTTCCCGCGCCAAACGGTCATTCTCCTGCATGAGAGTAACGAGCCGAGACTCATCCCCGGACGCGCGGACGGCACGCATCTCCCCCACTAAATCCTTCAACCGCCGTTGGGAGGCGTTTATTTTAAGTGTTTGGAGACATTGCTCCAGTGACTGCCGCAGCGAGGCCTCCGATCCACTGTCGAGCTCGGGGTACCGGCTCATGGCGACCGCCGTGATCAGTCCCTGCTCGTCCGGCTCGAACTCGGAAAGCCGCTCGACGGGCTGCGCCGTTGCATCCTCTTCCACCATCCGTTGCAGCCTAGCGAAAACCCGCTCGTAGCCGGGTGCTGAGAATGCCACCGCCCGCAGCTCGGCGGCCACTTCGGGGACCAGGTCGGGGCGCCCGATCAACAACCCAAGAAGATACCCTTCGTCTTTTCGGGGGTTCCCCTGCGCCCGGTGGGCATCTCCCTCCCCCCTCGCCGGTGATGGTTGGGGGGCCGGATAACCTCTGGGGGATAGGGCGGGGGCCCCCGATTTCACCCTCTGAACGTCCCGAACCAGCGCGGCCGGCTCAATCCGGAGCCAGCCCGCGGCCTGCTGGGCGTAGATCTCGAGCACGGATGCTTCCGGGATCTTGGCCAGCACCGGGATCACCAGTTCGGCGCCCCGCCGGCGATCCTCCGCCTCGGTCAGGTCGAGGCTGGCGAGCGCCTGGCGCAGCAGGTATTCCCATTCCGGGAGCGCGTGTTCGCGCAGGTTGGGCCAGCCGTCCGGCTGGGCTCGCAGGTAGTCGTCGGGGTCCTTGCCCTGCGGCACCCGAACAACCTTTATATGTATGCCGGATTTCGACGCCAGCTCGATCGCCCGCTGGGTGGCGTTCAGCCCGGCGTCGTCCCGGTCGAAGGCGAGCACCAATTCCTGGGTTTCCCGCTTCAGCAGCCGGACCTGGTGCTCGGTCAACGCGGTTCCCGACGTGGTCACGACGTTCGTGACATTCGCCTGCGAGGCCGTGATCGCGTCGAAGTAGCCCTCCATCAGGACGGCGTGCTTCAGCTCGTGAATGGACTTCCGCGCCCGGTGCAGGTTGAAGAGGGTGCGTCCCTTGTCGTAGAGCGCCGTCTGGGAGGTGTTCAAATACTTGGGCTGGTTGCTGTCGTCGATCACCCGGCCGCCAAAAGCGATCAGCTCACCGCGCTCGTCGTGGATCGGGATGATGATCCGCTGGCGGAATCGGTCCCATAACTCTCCCCCACCCTCCGGGCGCATCGCCAACCCCGCCTCAAGAAGTTCACTGTCGCTCGCACTGTGCTTGCGCAAGAACCGGACCAGGTTGTCCTTTCGCTGGCCGGCCGGGGCAAAGCCCAGTTGGAATTCGGTCATCGAGGCCCGGGTGACGCCGCGCGACTCGAGCTGAATCAGGGCTCGCTGCCCCGCCGCGTTCTCCAGCAGGATGTGATGGAAATACTGCGCAGCCAGCCCGTTCAGCCGTTGAATCGTCCGTTTGAGTTCCCGCTGCCGCCCGGCGCCCGGTGACTCTTCGAGGATGACGCCGGTCTTCTCGGCCAGCATCCGCAGCGCGCCGCGGAAGTCGACGTGCTCGATGTCCTGGATGAAGGTGAAGTGGTCACCTCCCTTCTGACAGCCGTAGCAATGCCACAGCTGCTTTTCGGGCGAGACATATAAGGATGGCGTCTTCTCCTGATGGAACGGGCAGAGACCCTTCAGATCGCGCCCAGCCTTCTGCAGCCGCAAGTGCTCCGAGACCAGGTCCACGAGATCGAGCCGATCCTTGATCTCCTGGACCGCGTCCTGCTTCACCGTGGGCATCGGCGCAAGCTTACCGTTCCCTACCCGCCCCGAGCGCTCAGCGCGCCGTCAGGTTTCGCCGTCGAGGAATGCGTCGAGTGCTGCCTGCCACGGCCGCAATGGCCTGAGCCCCAGGGCCGACCATCGTGCGCTGATCAGTGAGCTGTTCTCCGGCCGGGGCGCCGCCCGGCCAGCCTGGGCGCTGGTGATAGGAAGCACCTGGACCGCGCCGCGCACGATGGCTCTCGCAAACTCCTCTCGGCTACAGGCCCCAGCGTTCACAACATGAAAAAGTCCGCGCGCCGGCGTCTGCATCAACCGGGCGATGGCCTGCGCGAAGTCAGCGACCGCCGTCGGACTTCCAACCTGATCGGCCACGACCTTTAACGGCCGGCCCTCGCCGGCCGCGGCGCGGATCGCCTTGACAAAGTTTTTGCCGTGCCGCCCATAGAGCCAAGCGGTTCGCAGGACGCATACGCGCGCCTTCGACTCGAGGACTCGCCGCTCACCCTCGTACTTGGACCGGCCATAGACGCTCAAGGGGTTCGGCACGTCATCCTCCGTGTAGGCGGAACCTTTTCGGCCGTCGAACACGTAGTCCGTGCTGACATGGATGAGAGCGGCGTCGATGCTGGCTGCCGCCCGCGCCAGGTTGGCCGGCCCCTCGGCATTTGCCCTGAACGCCGCCCGCTCCGCGGCCTCCGCGCCGTCCACGTCGTTGAAGGCCGCCGCGTTGATGATCCAGTTAGGCCGGAGCTGCCCTATCGTCGACAGGACCGATGCTTCGTCGGCGATGTCCAGCGCCCGATGATCGAAGGCGTGGACATCGTCCGCGCTGAGGATCTCGACGAGCTCGCGGCCCAGCTGGCCGCCGGCCCCGGCGACGATGATCCGCACCGCTACTTCGGGATGGCGCCGCTCGGCAAACCCTGGTAGTTGCGCCGATAGTAAGTCCAGAAATCGGTTTCTTTTCGGCGCCGCCACCACGCGTCATTCCGTTGGTACCAATCGACGGTCAGCCGCATTCCGTCTCGAAAGCTGATCCGTGATTGCCACCCGAGGGGTCGGATCCGCTCGACGTCGAGGGCGTAACGGTAGTCGTGACCCGGCCGGTCCGTGACGAATTGTTTCAGCGACGGGGGTTTGGCGCAGAGCTCGAGCACGGCGTCCGCCACCGCCACGCCGGATACTTCCGCTCCGGCGCCGACGTTATAGGCCCTTCCCGGCTCGCCGTTGCTGAGCACGGTGGCGATGGCACGCACATGGTCGTCGACGTACAGATAGTCGCGGACGGCTGAGCCGTCGCCGTATATCGGTAGGGGCAGGTCCTGCAGGGCGTTGGTGATGAAGAGGGGGATGATCTTCTCCGGAAATTGATAGGGCCCGTAGGTGTTCGAGCCGCGCGTGACCAGGGTGGGAACGCCGAAGCTCTCGTGGTAAGCATTGACCAACATCTCGGCGCCTGCCTTGGTTGCGGAGTAGGGACTGCGCGGCGCGAGCGGGTCCTCTTCGCGGCTGCGACCGTTGGCGACATGACCGTAGACCTCGTCGGTGCTGACCTGAAGAAAGCGCTCGTGATGGTAGCGGCGCGCCGCTTCGAGCAGCACGAGGGTACCGCTGACGTCGGTCTGGACAAAATCACCGGCTTCAAGCAGCGACCGATCGACGTGTGACTCGGCCGCGAAGTTGACGATGGCGTCGACATCCTTGGCGGCTCGGTCCACCGCCGCGCGGTCGCAGATGTCCCCCTGGACGAAGGCGAAACGGCGGTTGCCGGTCACCTCGGCGAGGTTCTCCAGGCTGCCGGCATAGGTCAGCTTGTCGAGCACGGTGACCCGGAGATCCGGATCTGTCGCCAGTCGCTGGCGAACGAACGCCGATCCGATAAAGCCAGCCCCGCCGGTGACCAACAGGTGCCGTAGCGACGCCTGGCTCATGTCGCGAGCTCGACCTCTGAATGGTCTCCCAGCATGAAGCGCAGCGCTTTCGGCATCGTCGTCGTGCGCCGAACCACCACATCTTTGCCGATCAGGCTGTCTTCAATGCGCACGGAGACATCCAGGATCTTGCTGTTCTCCAGCACAATCGAATGTTCCAGCTCACTGTTGCGGATCTCCACGCCGTGGTGGATCGAGGTGAACGGCCCGACGTATGAATTGACGATGCGGCTTCTCTCGCCGATAATCGCGGGTCCACGCACTGTCGTGTCGATGATCTCGGCGCCGGCCTGGATCACCACCTTGCCGATGATCCTCGAGCCCTGGTTCACCGTGCCGGCACAGCTCGCTGAGAGATTGTCCAGGAGCAGGCGGTTGGCGTCCAGCATGTCTTCGAGCCGCCCGGTGTCCTTCCACCAACCCTGGATGATGTGCGGTTCCACCCGGGATCCATGGTCAACCAACCACTGGATCGCATCGGTAATCTCCAGCTCATTTCGCGCCGAGGGCTTGATCTGGCGCACCGCTTCGAAAATTCGCGGCATGAAGAGGTAGACCCCGACCAGGGCGAGGTCTGACGTTGGGTTGGCGGGCTTCTCCTGGAGTCGGATCACCTGACCATCGCGCAGCTCGGCAACGCCAAACCGCTCCGGGGAGGCAACCCGGGAGAGCAGGATCAGCGCATCGGGACGGCTCTCGTTGAAGCGGGTGACGAAGGCGCTGATCCCATCAGGCACGACATTGTCCCCCAGGTACATCACGAAAGGCTCATCCTTGAGAAACGGTTCGGCCTCTTTGACCGCATGCCCCAGGCCGAGGGGGGCCGACTGCCGGATATAGGTGACATGTGCGCCCCACTGGCCTCCGTCCTGGACGGCAGCCCGGATCTCATCCTCGGTGTCGCCCACGATGATCCCGATATCGGTGACGCCAGCCGCGACGATCCCCTCGAGGGCGTAAAAGAGAATCGGTTTGTTGGCCACCGGCACCAACTGTTTCGCGCTGGTGTGGGTGATCGGCCGCAGCCTCGTCCCTCGCCCTCCGCTGAGCACGAGGGCCTTCATGGATGTGCCTGCTCGAATACGAAGGCCGGTCGCCGCATGTACTCGCGCAACGACATGCCTTGCGCATCGCGGACTGACACAACAGGATGTGATTCTGGCCATTCGATAGCGATTTCGGGATCGTTCCAGGCGATCACCGCCTCCGCTGCCGGGTCGTAGTAGCCACTGCATTTGTACTGCACCTCAGCCTGCTCGGTGAGAGCCAGAAAGCCATGTCCGAAGCCAATTGGGACAAACAGCTGGCGCAGGTTGGTCGCACTCAGCTCGATGGCGTGCCAACGGCCAAAGGTTGGAGATCCCATGCGGAGGTCGACAGCGACGTCGAGGATGGCCCCCATCGAGCAGCGCACCAACTTATCCATGGGGGCCGACCTACCCTGGAAATGCAGCCCACGGATGACGCCCTTCTTCGATTGCGAACAGTTGTCCTGCACGAACTCCTCGCCAATCCCGAACTCGACGTAACGCCGCCGGTTATAGCTCTCGAAGAAGAACCCACGGTCGTCCCGGTAGATCCGAGGCTCGATCAGCACCAGGCCATCGAGCGGCGTGCCACCTACCCTCATCTCCGTAGCCGAAATGTTAATCGGCCGGGAGTGCACCTACAGACCACCGCCCGGTTCGCCGCCTTGACGCGTCAGGAGGTCCGGTTGGCGGCGTGCCTCGCCTTGTACGCCTGGCGATAGCGGGCCAGGGCCTGAGTGGCGTCGCCCTGCTCCTCCAGGGCCTGGGCATAGTCAAAGGCGACGCGGCTGACGTCCATCGCACTGTCCAGCGCCGAAGCGATTTCGAGC
>VBHC01000155.1 GCA_005889535.1 Chloroflexota bacterium | reverse complement strand
ATGTCGCCGGTGAAGTGCAGGTTGATCTCCTCCATGGGAACGATCTGGGCCAGCCCACCGCCGGTCCCGCCGCCCTTGATGCCGAAGAGCGGCCCAGTCGACGGCTGCCGCAGGCAGAGCGCCACGCGGGTCCCGATCCGCCCCAACCCCTGCGTCAGGCTGATGGCACTCGTCGTCTTGCCCTCCCCCGCCCGGGTCGGGGTGATCGCGGTGACGACCACGAGCTGGCCATCGGACCGGCTGGACAGGCGCTTCAGCACATCGAGGCTGACCTTCGCTTTGTACGGACCGTACGAGATCATCTCCGTCTCGAGCAGCCCGAACTCCTTCCCCACCTCCATGATCGGTCAGAGACGGTGGGGCTGGACGACGTCGAGCGCCTTAGCAGTCTGGCTCATGCGTCCATCGGCGGGGGCGGATTCATCAACGTCGATCGTGGGTTGGCGGCATCCAACTCCTTAACGACTGCGCCGGCAACATCTTCCGGGGAGCCGGCGCGTTCCCGCTCGTCACCCCAGCGCCAGGCTTCGAGGTATGCGTCCATGCCGGTGGAGCCATCCTTCATGGCATAGGCGTCGATCGCGGCCTGGAAGCGGTCGGGCAGCATTCGTTTCACCTCCCCGCTCGCGTCCCAGGCTTTCACCTGCGCCGGGATGTGTTTCCAGAACATCACCTGGTACCTGGCCATCAGGCCGCCGCCTCAACCAGCTGGGACAGGCGATCCTCGAGCTCGCCGAATCCGACCACCCTGACCTCCAAGGGCAGATCCAGGTACTGTGCGATCTCGCGCGCCTTGTCGAGCAGGGCATCGGTTGGAAACTGGACCAGGTAGAGCAAGTGCTCGTAGTTCTGAAAATAGATGGCCTTCAACTCGGGAAACCGATCGAGTCCGAGACCGCGGACGACGGCGCGCTCGAAATTGCGCACCAGCCAGTCCGTCAGGAAGAATGTCGCCGGTTGCTCATCGGTCAGCTGTTCGAAGGTGGCGGCCCCGGCAAACATCTCGTAACAGTGTGGACCGCGCACTCGAACGGCGCCGTGCTTCACGAGCACCGGCTCCAGCGCCCCGGCGGTGCCGCAATCGCCATAGACGACGACCACGTGCCGGTAACGCCCACTCAGTTCGCCGAGCCGGCGTTCAACGGACGCGACAATCCGCTTTGGATAGAAGTGCTGCATCGCCGGCACGCCGTAGATGTCGATATCCCAGGCGTGCGCGTCGACAATGGCTTTGACCTCCCTACCCAAGGCGCCACAGATGAGCAGCGCAACCGGCTTCACTGCACGGTCTCGAGCTCGGGGAATTGCAAGACCGACACAAAGGAGTCGTTGAAGTCCGAGCGGCCGGAAAGCTCGACGTACTCGACCTTGTCCGGAAGCTCGAAGGCGACCTGCCGTTCGCGGAAGGACAGTAATGCCATCTTCGCGCCCTCGCCGGCGGTGTTGCCTACCGACAGGATGTGATCGACGTCCACCGCCGGGACCAGTCCGATGATCTTCGCGCTCTCCGGGTTGAGGTAGGAGCCAAACGACCCACCCAGCAGCACCTCGTCCAGATCGGTCGCCCTGACACCCATCACGTCCATCAGCACCTTGATGCCGGTGGCGATCGAGCCTTTACCGAACTGCAACTCGCGTACGTCCCGCTGCGTCAGGTAGACGTTCTCCGCAAGCAAGAATGCCCGCACGCCATCGACCATGATCAACCGATCGGAGAGGGGATGCTCCGGGGCCTCTTCGCGGCTCCGCATCTTGCCACCGGCGTCGAGCAGACCCGCCAGCCGGAGCTGAGCCACCGTATCGACCAAGCCGGAGCCGCAGATGCCCCGAGGGGCGATATCTCCACCGATGACCTGGAGCTCGACGTGATCCGTTAGGGTGACGCCCTCGATGGCGCCCTCGGTGGCGCGCATCCCACAGCGGATCTGACTGCCCTCGAAGGCCGGCCCCGCGGGTGCCGCCGTGCAGAGCACGCGCTTGAGGGAGCCCAGCACGATCTCCCCGTTCGTGCCGACGTCCACGAAGACCCGCATTTTGTCCTCCCGGGCAAGTCCGGTGGCCATGATGCCGGCGACGATGTCCGCGCCCACGTATGCCCCCACCACCGGCAGTGTCTGCACGTAGCCGCCGGCATGGATGTCGATGCCGGCGTCCAGGGCCGGCACATAGAGCGGATCAGTAAAGGCCGGCGTGAATGGCATCATCGAGATTGGAGTGGCATCGATGCCCAGCAGCAGGTGGAGCATCGTGGCATTGCCGACGATCACCAGCTCGTAGACGCGATCGCGACCGACCCCGGCGCTCTCGTACAGCTCGGAGAGGATCGTGTTGATCGTCCGGAGGACGGCATCGCGGAGCTCCGTCTTCGCCTCGTCGCCCTGCATGCCGTGACTGATCCGCGAGATGACGTCCGCGCCGAAGGGCGCCTGGCCGTTGAGCGTTGAGCGGACCGCTTCGGCCATCCCGGTCTTCAGGTTCATGAGGGTGCCCACCACGGTGGTCGTGCCCAGGTCCATGGCGACGCCGTAGCTCTCTTCGCGCGTGTCCCCCGGTTCAACCGCAATCAATCGGTCGCCGCCGAGGACGGCTGTGACCTTGAACTCGGCGTCGCGCAGCACGGAGGGCAGGGTTCGCAACACGCGCAGCTCTACCTTCATGTCGAAGCCTTCGGCCGTGAGCGCATCGCGGAGACGCTCGGTATCGCTCCGCTGGTCCGTCAGACTCGGCTCGGCCAGCTCGACGAAGACCTTTCGCACGTTGGGATCGAGCAGCACCAGCCGGTTGACGCCCATGGTCGCGGCCTTCGGGACCCGGAGCAGTTCGGGCACGGTGACCGTCGTGTCTTCGTAGACC
Source organism: Chloroflexota bacterium (assembly GCA_005889535.1). Taxonomy (GTDB): domain Bacteria; phylum Chloroflexota; class Dormibacteria; order CF-121; family CF-121; genus CF-13. The sequence continues at coordinate 8,994 of VBHC01000155.1, read as the reverse complement.
TTCGCCTGGCACGAAAGACGCCAGCCTTCCTCGAGCTCGGCCGCGCGGAGTTGCTTGCGATCCGCCGTGGTGATCTCGGCGCCGCCCTCCAGCACCTGCACCTTGCACTTGCCGCAGGTACCGCGGCCGCCGCAGGTGGAATCGATGGGCAGGCCGATCCAGTGCGCGGCGCTGAACAGGGTCGTCCCGGGCGGCACCCTGGTCGCCTTGTCGAATGGTTTGTAGATGACCTCGAGCTTCTTCTGGATCACGGGGTCACCGATTCAACGGCGGCGGCTTTTTTCTGTTCCTGGCGGAACGTCGAAATCCAGCGCATCGCATATTCGTCGTGGCCGAGCAGCAGGTCCGACGCCAGTACGGCCTTGCGCACCTCGGGCACGAGCGGATTCGTGATCGCGCAGGTCAACCCCACATGGATCGCCACCGGGAAGAAGGCGGCGTTCACGATCGGCCGGTCCGGCAGCCCGAACGACACGTTCGAGGCACCGCAGGTCATGTTGTTGCCCAGCTGCTCCTTGATGAAGCGCATGGTATCCAGCGTGATCACGCCGGCCTGGGGATCGGCAGCGACGGTCATCGCGATCGGGTCGATGATGACGTCCTCCGGGGGAATGCCGTAGTAGCGGGCGCGGTCGATGATCCGGCGGGCGATCTCCACCCGCTCCTGCGGCACCATTGTGATCCCGGTTTCATCGTTGCTCATGCCGATGACCGCTGCACCGTACTTCTTGACGATGGGCAGGATCCGATCCATCCGCTCGTCTTCGGCCGTCACCGAGTTGACCAGGGCCTTCCCCTCATAGACGGCGAGCGCCGCCTCCAGCGCCTCGATCACCGACGAATCGATGCAGATCGGGACGTCGGTTACCTCAGTGACGGCCTTGATGGCGGCGACGAGCAGGGCCGGCTCGTCGATGCCCGGAACACCGGCATTGACGTCCAGCATCCGAGCGCCAGCCTCGACCTGGGCAACCGCATCGGCTTTGACGCGATCCATGACCCCGGCTTTCATCTCGGCGGCGAGAATCTTGCGGCCAGTCGGGTTGATTCGCTCGCCGATCATGGTGAAAGGTCGGTCAATCGAGATGACGACCTCCTTGGAGCGCGAGCGGAGCACCGTTTCCATCAGGGGCGGCCTCCGACTGTCGCGACCGGACTCACCGTCGGTCGTGGTAGCAAGCCGGCCCGCTCGGCGACCTGGACCACGCCTTCTTCCCACTTGATGCCAATCAGGTGGACGCCGGCGATCCCGGGAATCTCACGCACCGCGTTGACCAGCTCGACCGCGATCCGAATCCCTTCCTCGGCCTGTCGTGCGGGGGCGGTCCGTTCGAGGCGGGTCACGAGACTCTCCGGAACATGCAGGCCCGGCACTTTCTGCTGCATGAAGCGGGCACCGCGAGCCGAGCGAGGGATCCCGATGGAGGGAATGATGAAGACCTTTCGCTGAGGATCGAGGTCCCCGACCATGTCCATGAATCGCTTGAAAACGGGCACATCGAAGACGAGCTGGGTCTGGATGAACTCGGCGCCCGCCCGCACCTTTTTTTGCAGCCGCAGCGGACGAAATTCGAGCGGCGGCGCGAACGGATTCTCGACCGCCCCGATGAAGAATGAGGGGGCCTGCTCGAGCTTTCTCCCGCTGAGGTAGGTGCCGCGGTCCCGCATCGAGGCGGCGACCTCGAGGAGCTGCATCGAGTCGATGTCGTAGATGCGGCGGGCATCGGGATGATCGCCGGCGGTAACGTCGTCGCCGCTCATGAGCACGAGGTTGCGAACCCCGAGGGCCGCCGCTCCCAGGAGGTCGGCCTGCAGGGCGAGCCGGTTCCGATCCCGCACCGTCAGCTGCATGATCGGCTCCAGACCCTTCTCCACCAGGAGGTGAGCGGCAGCGAGTGACGAGATGTGCACATGCGCTCCCGTGTTGTCGGTGCAATTGATCGCGTCGACCGATCCGCGCAGCACCTCGGCGCGGCGCCAGGTCGCCTCCGGGTCGGCACTGTTGCTGGAAGACAGTTCGGCGGTGACCACGAACCGGCCCTCGCGCAATAGGCCGGCCAGGCGGCTAGGGCTGGTCATGGGCGTCCCAACCCTTCGGCGCCATCCGGTCTCGGCCCCGCACGAGATTGATCCAGGATGAGGTTCCCTGCAACTGCCAATCCACCGGCTTCTGCACGTGCTCCATGTGATTCCGGAAGAAGGGCAGTCGCCGCGATCCCTTCCACGCTTCCACCCAAACGCACGGCTGATCCGCGTAGACCTCGCAATTGCCGTTCGCCCGGACGCCGCCACAGGGCCCGTTGCGGAGATTCTTGGGGCAGCGCATCGGACAGCTCAAGCCGGTCGAATGCAGGATGCACTGGCCGCACATCTGGCAGCCCCAGATTGCCTCCTTGAGAGGCTTTTCGATGGCAAGGACGAGCCGCTCAGTAACCGACACGCGCCTCAACCCTTCTTCAGCGTCTTATCGATCAGTTCGACGGCCTGGGTCAGTGCCGAGCTCTCCGCCGCCTGGGCGGCGCCGACGATCTGCTTGGCCATCCGGGTCGCGATCGACGCGTCCGGCGCATAGTGGTCGGCGCCCGCGAGCTTCGCGTACTCCTCCGTCACAGGCGCCCCACCAACCATCACGGCGACCTTGTCTCGTAGGCCGGCTTTGGTCAGGGCTTCGATGTTGACCTTGAACATCGGCATGGTGGTGGTCAGAAAGGCGGAGAAGCCGACGATATGCGGCTCGTTGGTCCGGACTGCTTCGACGAACTTCTCGGGTGGACAGTTGACGCCCAGGTCGACCACCTCGAACCCGGCGCCCTCCAGCATGATGATCACAAGGTTCTTGCCGATGTCGTGGATGTCGCCTTTCACGGTGCCGATCACATACTTGCCGATCGGCTTGGCGCCGGTCTCGGCGATCAATGGCCGCAAGATAACCAGCGCCCCCTGCATCGCCCGGGCTGCGATCAACATCTCCGGGACGAAGAAATCGCCGCGCTCGAAGCGGCGGCCGACCTCTTCCAGCGATGGGATCAGGGCCTTGAAGAGGATGTCCATCGGGTCCATCCCCAGCTGGAGGGCCTCCTCCGTGAGCGCCTTGACCTCGGGAGCGTGCCCGTTGAGCGTGTGATCGAACAGCTCGTTCCGGATTTCCTCCTCGCGACTCATGTCTCTCCTCCTGCGTTGCGGATGTAGCCCATCCGGCGTGATATCGCGGCGCCCGCCTCCTTGGTCATTTCCCCCAGCTCACCCAGGCGCTGTGGCGTCACCCGATACGAGGGGCCGGCCACACTGACCGCGGCCTGCACCCGACCGTCCGCCGCGTAGACGGGCGCGGCGACGGCGTTCAAGCCAAGCTCGAGCTCCTCGAGCGTGAACGCGTAGCCATCTGCGAGGACCCGGCGGAGCTGTTTTTCGAGGATGCGCGCGTCGGTGATGGTTCGGGGCGTGAGGCGGGGTAACGACCGGCTCAGGAGAAGGCGCCGTGCGTCCTCGGAAAGGTAGGCGAGCAGCACCTTGCCATTGGAGGTGGCGTGCAGCGGCGTCTGCTTCCCAACCCAGTTGACGTTGACCACCAGGTTCGGTGCGGCGATCTGGTCGATGTTCACCACCTGGTCGCCCTGGAGAATCGCGAGGTTGACCGTCTCCCCGGTCCGGGCGGCAAGTTCCTGCAACACGGATCGCGAGGCGCGGGCGAGATCGAGCTCGGCGACGACGGCGCCGGCCAGCCGGACGAGGCCGTACCCGAGGCGGTATTTCTCAGTGGTCGGGTTTTGCTCCACCAGCCCGTGCTCCTGGAGCGTCGACAGCAGCCGGAACACTGTCGACTTGTGGACCTCGAGCCGGCGAGCCAGGTCGGTGACTCGCATCTCCGGCTCGCTGCCGAGCAGCCGCAGGATCTCGAGCGCCCGGTCGAGAGACTGGACCTTGTTGCGCATTGCAAAACTGGTGCTCATGGCACAACAAACTTTAGCGCGGTCGGACGCCGGTTGGCAAGCGGTCCGGCCGGGCGCCTCGGCCGCGCCGAGCCAACCAAAAGGGCACATTAAGGAGCGTGAGAAAGACGATGGCGAGGATGAGGCCGCTAGCGATATACCACGGCCACGGGCCCATAAAGTTGAGGAGGCTGCCCGCCGCCGGCTTCTGGCGCAGGTACATGTAGTTGCTATTGGTCAGGAGATCGGCCAGGCCCACAGTCGCGGTAAAGGCGATCGTGGCCAGGAACACGCGCAAGGGAGCGCCCGGCCGGGGCGTGATCCTCAGGCCGACCGTCAGGAAAACCGCTGCCGCGAGCACGCCGCCATGGGCAACGTAAAACCGAAAGTAGGCCGGGTCAGGAAAATGCTCGCGGAAGTCGGGCGTTGCCAGGGCCTGGACGACGGCGCCGAAGCCCCAGAAGTATGTCAGCTCGACTAGGAACGGTCTCCGCCACCAGAGCGCCGCGGCGCTGGCAAATTCAGCCGCGTTGGATAGCTGCAGCGGAAGATCCGAATTCGCCGACCAGGCGCCTCGTACGACCTGCTGCACCCAGTAGCTGGGTTCGGTGAGCGCGATAACGATTGCCAGAATGCGGGAAACGATGGTGATCCAAGGTCCCGGGCGGGTTCGGGCGGCGAAGGTCAGGTTGGCGGTGACGATACCGACGCCCGCGATCCCGGCAAGGTGCTCGATGGTGAGGAACGTCATTTCTGACTGCCCTCGAACCGGAGGGTCGGCATCAGGCATGTCATAGCACGCGTAGCAGCCCTCTTGACCCCACCCGGAAGCCGTGCTAGCGTTCGCCCGAGGCCGATATATCGCTGGTGTACGGCCGATATACGGGGAGGGGAAGCTTGGCGAGCGAGTTGTCGACAGCTCGTCTACCGCGGCGCCCGAGGACGGAAGGGCCGCTGCACACCGTCGTCCTGCAGAGTGCCTCGATTCGCTCGCAGGGCGAACGCGCCTACCTGCTGATCCGGGACCAGATCATTACCCTCAAGCTGGCACCGGGCTCGGTGATCGAGGAGGCGCGGCTGCGGGAGGAGCTCGGACTGGGGCGGACACCGATCCGCGAGGCGCTCCAGCGGCTGGCCCACGAGAATCTGGTCACGTTCGTTCCCCACCGCGGCACGTTCGTCTGCGACATCAATCTCACCGACCTCCATCGGCTCACCGAGGTGCGGGTGGAGCTCGAGGGCTACGCCGCACGGCTGGCCGCCGACCGTGCCGGCGCCGCCGACCGCACTTTGATGAAGGCGCTGATCGCGGAGCTGGAAAAAATCGACCAGTCCGACGTCCACGGCCTGATGCGGCTCGATCAGCGCATCCACCGGCAGGTGTATCAGGCGACCCGCAACGCCTTCCTCCAGTCCATGCTCGAGGAAAGCTTCAACCTCAGTCTTCGGATCTGGTTCCTGGGTCTCGATCGCGGGATTCGACTCAAGGAAGCCGTCGGGGAGCACCGCCGCTTGCTCGATGCCATCGTCTCGCGCGATGCCGACCAGGCGGAAGCCATCATGCGACAGCACGTCACGGGCTTCGAGCAAGCCATCCGCAAAGTTCTGTAGGAGGGGAAGCAGTGAGAGTCTTCTACGCGACCGATCTTCACGGATCCGAAGTCTGCTGGCGCAAATTCCTCAACGCCGCCAAGTTTTACGACGCCGACGTGCTCATATGCGGCGGCGACATGACCGGCAAGGCGATGATCCCCATCGTCGAGGACGGCGACAGCTATGAGCTAACCCTGGCCGGTGTCTCCCAGCGGGTCGGCCGCGATCAGGTCGCCGACGTGGAGAGCCAGGTCCAGCGCAAGGGCTATTACCCGGTGCGCATGACCTCGGCCCAGGTCGCCGAGCTGGAGAAGGACCCGCAAAAGGTCCAGACCCTCTTCACCGAGCAGATGTGCAAGACGGTCGAGCGCTGGATGCGGATGGCCGAGGAAAAGCTGAAGGACAGCAAGATCCGCGTCTTCGTCGCGCCAGGCAACGACGATGAGATCGAGATCGACGAGGTGATCGCCAACGCCCCGCGAGTCGAGCTGGCCGAAGGCCGCACCATCGACATCGGCGGTTACGAGATGATCTCGTCCGGCTGGGCGAATCCCACCCCCTGGCATACCTACCGCGAGGCGCCCGAAGAGGAGCTGGCGAAGCGAATGGAACCGATGCTCCGCGATATCAAGGACATGAGCCGCGCCATCTTCAACTTCCACCCGCCACCCTACGGCACCTCGCTGGACGAGGCGCCCGCCCTGGATGAAAATTTGCGGCCGCTGCATGGCGGCCGGGCGCTCCGGCACGTCGGGTCGACGGCCGTGCGGGAGGCGATCGACAAATACCAGCCGATGCTCTCTCTGCACGGCCACATTCATGAGGGCAAGGGCATCACCCGTTTGGGCAAGACGCTAGCGATCAATCCTGGCAGCGCCTACGAAGAAGGAATGCTGCTTGCATCGATCATCGAGCTCGACCAGAAGAAGGGCATCAAGAATTACCAGTTGGTCAATGGGTAGGAGGTGAAGCCCTAGAGCAGCATTCGTTTGGCGGCGCCTCGAACTTGTTTGTTGATTAAATCTCGAAGGAGGAAGTATGGCGACTACGACGGAAGCGCCTCGGCAAACGCTGTTCTTGCGTAACGCCACCGGGCTCGTCAAAGCCTGGTCCACGTTCGACGCCTTCTTATATGCATTTTGGTCGGTCAACCTGGTGACCCTTGGGCTCTACGGCATGTCGTTCGTCTATGCGATTCCAAACGGTCAGCTCCTGGGCGCCGTCTTGCTCACCGGCGTGCTGGTGACGTTCCTGGTGCTGACCTATGCGCAGCTGGTCAGCGTGATGCCGCGCGCCGGCGGCGACTACGCCTGGCAGAGCCGCATCCTGGGCGGCGCGGCGGGCTTCGTGCTGGCGATCACTGGCTGGTGGTTCACGCTCTGGCTCTGGACCCCGATCTACGCCAACATCCTGGTCGTCCAGTTCTTCGCGCCGCTCGCCTACACGGTCGGCTTGCCAGACGTGGCAACGTTCTTTGGCAGCAAGACCGGCATCTTTGTAAGTTGCCTGATCGTGCTCGCCTTTGTCAGCTGGGTCATCACCCTGGGCATGGAGGGCTACGCCCGCATCCAGAGGATCTGCTTTTGGCTGGGGCTTGGTGGCCTGGTCGTCATGCTCGGGCTGCTGCTCTTCTCGAGCCACGACGCCTTCGTGAGCGCTTTCAATCGGGAGGCGGCCTCCCTGTTCGGGGCCTCGGGGAATGCCTACCAGGCAACCCTCGACGCGGCCGCCAAGAACGGTACGACCGGCATCTCCTTCGGCAACTTCGGCTTCAGCCCGACGCTGTTGCTGCTCCCCTTCCTAGCCTTCTATCTCCTCTGGCCCGTCTGGGGCGCGACGCTTTACGGTGAGGTGCGCGGGGCCAAGGAATATCGCAAGGTCTTTAACGCGATGTTCTGGGGTCTGTGGGTGACCGTGGCGCTCGTGGCGGTCATCATCTTGCTGATCGTCAAGACGATCGGCTGGGACTTCTACTACGCCGCCAACGCCGCCTACTGGAACAGCATCTTCCTGGCCGGCTCGCCGGCGCCGCCGGTCGGGATCTGGCCCTACCCGGTCATGTTCGCCGGCTGGCTGGTCCCCAACCACCTCTTCCAGGCGCTCCTGATCGCGGTCATGGGGCTGTGGTTCTTCGGTTGGGCCGGAACCCTCTTCCTCTCATCGACGCGGGTGATCTTCGCCGCCGCCTTCGACCGGGTGCTGCCGGAGTGGGCCGCGAACATTTCGGCCAAGCGGCGCGTCCCCTACGGTTCGCTCATCCTGATGATCGTGCCCTCACTCGTGATCAGCGCCTTGTGGGCATACGGCGGGACGAGCTTGCAGGGCATCTTCCTGTGGGCGACCGGCGTGATTGCGATCACGTTCCTGGGGACATCGATCGCCGCGGCCATCCTGCCCTGGCGTCGGAAGGACATCTTCCAGAACTCGCCGATTTCGCGCTTCCGGATTGCGGGCATCCCGGTCATCACCATCACCGGCGTGGTCAGCGCGATCTTCCTCCTGTTCATGCTCGCCGAGTGGTCGTTCAATTCCGTCTATGGAACGTCCTTCTCCATCAACAGCGCGTCCCCGATCTACTTCGCGGGGACCTACCTTGTCGCCATCGCGATTTACGTCGTCGCTCGCATCGTGCGTAAACGGCAGGGCATCGACCTGGCCCGCATCCACCAGGAGATCCCGGTTGAGTAGTCGTTCGAAGTTCTGATCGGAGCGGCGCGCGCATGACTCAACTACCGAGCCGTGCGCGCGCCATCGTCATTGGGGGCGGGATCACCGGCACCAGCGTTGCCTACCATCTGGCGCAGGCTGGCTGGCGAGACACGGTGCTGCTGGAGAAAGCCGATCTCACCAGCGGCTCGACCTGTCATGCCGCGGGGCTGGTTACCCAGTTCAATCCCTCCCCCACGATGATGCGGTTCCGTCGCTACAGCATCGAGTTGTACCGGAAGCTGGGCATCTTTGAAACGGTGGGCAGCCTGCGCTTCGCCTCCAGTCGCGAGCAACTGATGGAGCAGCAGCGCGGCGCGAGTCGCGCCCGAGCGATCGGATTGGATGTCGAGGTGGTTTCCGCGGAGCAGGCGGTGGACCTCATGCCCGCGATCAGCACGGATTCGTTATTTGGTGCGGTCTGGGTGCCGGGGGACGGGGCCATCGATCCGCATACGGCGACCTTCGCCCTGGCCAGGGCCGCCCGCGAGCTCGGAGTCAAGGTGCTGACCGGGACGCGGGTGACCGGGATCGAGCTGTCCTCGGCGGGAGCCGTCCAGGCGGTCCGAACGGAGACCGGGCGGATCGAGGCCGAGGTGGTGGTGATCGCCTGTGGCATCTGGGCTCCGCAGGTGGCCGCGATGGCCGGAGCCTTCGTCGTCTCCACACCGGTCGACCACCAGCACGCCGCGCTACAGGCGGTCGGGGGCGCCGAACTCCCGCACGATATGCCCTGCTTCCGCGACCCGGACAACCTCATCTACGG
>VBHC01000074.1 GCA_005889535.1 Chloroflexota bacterium | reverse complement strand
ATGCGCCTGGATCTTGCCTACGTCTATACCGCACTCGATCGCATCGCCGATGCCCGCCGGCTGTTCCTATCCGAGCCGGCAAGTCCCGAGCGGGGCGAGGTGATGTTCTTCCACTACATGAGGATCGCTCTCAACCTGGCGGCCGGCGATCGAGCGGCGGTGCAAGCTGATGCGCAGCAAATCGCTGACCTCGTCAAGGAGGCCCCCGGGGTATGGTCCGAGATCTACCTGATCGATCGGACGGTTGAGGCCTTCATCAGGGTCGGCGATCCGGCCGGGGCGCAACAGTTCCTCAGCACGGCCTTGACAGCCGGGTTCGAATCGAATCCGCTGCTGTGGCGGGCGCGCGGCCGCATTCTGCTCGCGGAGGGTCGAGCGTCCGAAGCGCGGGAACCCCTCGAACGCGCGGCGCGGGCCTTGCAACAGGCCCTGTATCTCGATGAAGCCTGGCCGGCGCGCCGGGCCTATGCCGACGCGCTGACGGCGTTGGGCGACCGCGCCGGCGCGGAAGCCGAGCTACGGGCCGTCCGCGAGGAGGCGACCGCGCATCACCACAGGCTGGAGGCCCGCTATGCCCGGGAGCAATTGCGCAGCCTCGGCATCGATGCGCCCGAACCGCAGGCCGTCAGCGGCGACGCCCCGCTGTCGGCGAGCGTCCGTCAGCCCACCGAGCGGCTGGTGACTGTCGTGTTCGTCGACGTCCGCGGCTTTACAGCGCTCAGCGCGAGGGAGGCGCCCCATCAACTGGCTGACCAGATCGCGACTTTCTACCGCTGGGCGGAGGAGGAGATTCACCGTCACCAGGGTCTGGTGGATCGGTACGCCGGCGACGCCGTCATGGCGACCTTCAACGTCACCGGCACCCGGCTCGACCATCCGGTTCAAGGGCTCCAGGCCGCGCTCGCGATCCGCGACAAGGCCGCGTTTGCCGGGCTGCCGGTCGGGATTGGAATTGCCGTTGGGCCGGCGGTGGTCGGCCAGTTCAGCGAAGGCTCGTCGGTGACCGCGGTGGGCGACACGATCAACCTGGCGGCGCGCCTGCAGGCCGAGGTTCGTGAAGGCGAGCTCCTCATGAGCGAAGAGACCTTCCGCCGAACCCGCGACTGGCTTCAGGAACAGGAGCTGCTCGCGGCGGAGGAGTCGTTCACGCTCAAGGGGTTCTCGCAACCGATCCGAGCCTACCGCGTCGCGGCCCCGTCCCCGGCGGGGACCACCGGCTGATCGCGAAGCTGCGCGAACTCTATCCGTGCTCGCGAATCGCATCCACGAGATTCCTCGTGAGGCCGCGCATCCGCTCGCACTCCCGGTGCAGCACAGCGGTGTGTCCGTTGAGGGTGGTTAGCGTGCCGTCCGCAAGCATCGACACATACCCCTGAAAGACGGTAAGTGGCTGCCCGAACTCATCCAGGACGCGCAGGATGAGGGCCTTGCGTCGCTCCGTCGCCGCGCGGGACAGCCGAAGGACCAGCAGCGCCAGCGTTCCGGCCGAAGCAAACTGCAGGCCGTCCTCAACCGGATCGAATCCGTGCCAGGCGGCGTTCACCAGCTGGGCGGTCAGGGCGAGCACGAAGAGCACGACAAGCTGAATTTTCAAAGTACCCCTCCTCCGACTTTCAGTTTCCCGGGACGTCCTTTCGCTTTCGAAGCTTCTGCGCGACACGCGCCGCCCGCTCGCGAGCGTGGCCGAGCAGCCGATTTGCCCACGCAAACTCCGTGGCAAGGATCGCCAGCCCGACAATGATGACGACGATGCCCGGCCCGGGAAGAACCAGCATCAGCACGCCGGCCATTAGGACGGTCGAGCCGATCAGGAAGACGATGATGCGGCGCACCGCCGACGGAAGCGCCGAAAACCATCGACCGAAGCGGTCCTTCAAGATCATCACCTCCATGCGGAATTCCGCATAGAAGTCTTGCCACGAGTGCGACTCGCTGCGGCCCCGGACGCCCGGCGTCGTGCTGACGGGGTTCCCGCTGAGGCTACTCCCCTCTACGTCGGAGTAACGATAGCAGACGCTCGAGCGGCCCGGGCGTCGAGATGTCCGCCCAGGTCGCGGGCGAAGCCATCGAGGTTGCCGGCCATCACGTCCAGCGCACCAAGCCCGGGTTCGCCGGCGAGGTCGGCCGCGACGCCGCCCAGCGTCGCCAATCGTTCGCGCAGGATCTTCCAGGCCGCCTCCCGATGAGGCAACACGAAGAAGGCGGGCCGTACGATCTCGAAGGCCGGCCCGGCGGTTCGCCCCGGCAATCGCGGCCCAACTGGGAGTGAGGTCAGCACCGGACCCAGCTGGCGCATCACCCAGTTCATCAGGTGCTTCACGGTCTTCGCCAGCGTTTCGAGCTCTTCCGGGGTTTCGCCCTGATGAACGAAGTAACGACTCTGCAAT
>VBHC01000154.1 GCA_005889535.1 Chloroflexota bacterium | reverse complement strand
TTGGCGACGAGGAGGTCCACGATCTGCCGCATCTCCGCCGGCGAAAGCGCCTTGAAGACGACTACGGCATCGACGCGGTTCAGGAACTCGGGACGGAAGGTCTTCTTCAGCTCGTCCATGATCTTCTCGCGCATCTTGCCGTGCTCTTTCTCTTCCTGGGTCGTGCCGATTTGCATGGACGGCTGGAATCCGAGGGAGGTGGTGGCCTGCTGTAGATTCGCAACGCCGATATTCGAGGTCATGATCACGATCGTGTTGGCGAAGTTGACCTGCTTGCCCTTGGCGTCCGCCAGCCGGCCATCCTCCAGGATCTGCAACAGCATGTTGAAGACTTCGGGGTGCGCCTTCTCGATCTCGTCGAACAGCACTACCGAGTAGGGCCGCCGGCGGATCGCCTCGGTCAGCTGGCCGCCCTCGTCGTAGCCTACGTAGCCGGGCGGAGAGCCGACCAGCCGCGCCGTCGTGTGGCGCTCCATGAATTCCGACATGTCGAGGCGCACGATAGCGTCCTCGTTGTCGAAGAGGAAGCGGGCCAGCTGGCGAGCCAACTCCGTCTTGCCAACCCCCGTGGGCCCGAGGAAGATGAACGATCCGATCGGCCGCCGGGCATCCTTGAGGCCGGCACGCGCCCGGCGCACCGCCTGGGAGATGACCTTCACCGCATCGTCCTGGCCGATCAGGCGCGCATGGATGTCGTCTTCCATCCGCAGCAGGCGGGCGGACTCCTCCTCGACGAGGCGTGACACGGGCACGCCGGTCCAGGAGCTGACAATCTCCGCGATGTTCTCTTCGTCCACTTCTGGGACGGTGGCGCCCAGTTTGTCGCGCCACTCCATCTCTTCCTTGACGTACTTATCCTTGAGCTTCTTTTCCTTGTCCCGGAAGGAGGCCGCCGTCTCGTAGTCCTGGTTGGCGATCGCTTCTTCTTTCTTGATCTGGAGCTCGCGGATCTCCTTCTGCATGGTCTTCAGTTCCGGCGGCGTCGTCGTCAACTTCATGCGGACGCGCGCCGAGGCCTCGTCCATCAGATCGATGGCCTTGTCCGGCAGGGAGCGGTCAGATACGTAGCGGACGGACAGTTCGGCCGCCGCCTTGATCGCCTTGTCGGTGACCTTGACCCGGTGGTGCTTCTCGTAGAGGGCCTTGACGCCGTGCAGGATGGAGATCGTCTCGATCAGCGACGGCTCGTCGACGAAGACGGGCTGGAAGCGCCGCTCCAGGGCGGCGTCCTTCTCGATGTACTTGCGATACTCGTTCAGCGTGGTTGCGCCGATGCACTGGATCTCGCCGCGTGCCAGGGCCGGCTTGAGGATGTTGGCCGCATCGATCGCGCCCTCGGCGGCACCGGCGCCGACCAGGGTGTGGAGTTCATCGATGAAGAGGACGACCTCGCGGCTGGAGCGGATCTCGTCGAGGATCTTCTTCAGGCGCTCCTCGAACTCGCCGCGGTACTTGGTGCCGGCGACCAGGGCCCCCATGTCGAGGGTGAGCACCCGCTTGCCACGCAGCGACTCGGGGATGTTGCCGAGCACGATCTGCTGGGCCAGGCCTTCGGCGATCGCCGTCTTGCCGACGCCCGGCTCGCCGATCAACGCCGGGTTGTTCTTCGTTCGGCGAGAGAGGATCTGCACCACCCGCTCGATCTCGGTCTCGCGGCCGATCACGGGATCGAGCGTGTTCTTTGCGGCCAGGTCGGTGAGGTCACGGCAGAACTGGTCGAGCAGAGGCGTCTTGGACGGCTTCTTGCTCTGGGTCGCTTCCTCATCGAGGCCGCTCTCGTGGAGCAGGCGGTCGATCTCGCCGCGCACCTTCTCGAGGTTGGCGCCCAGGTCTTCGAGCACGTGGGCGGCGATGCCCTCGCCCTCGATCAGCAAGCCAAGCAGCAGGTGCTCGGTGCCCACGTAGTTGTTGCCCATCCGGCGGGCTTCCTCGAAGGAGATCTCGATGACCTTCTTTACCCGGGAGGTGGGAATGATTTGCTGGATGATGATGCGCTCGTTGCGGCCCAGCACCGACTCGATAGTGGCGCGGACCTTGTTGATCTCGACCCCGAGATTGTTGAGCACCTTGGCGGCGAGGCCTTCGCCCTCGCGCAGCAGCCCAAGGAGCAGATGCTCGGTGCCGATATATGAGTGATGCGAGCGCTCGGCCTCTTCCTGGGCCAGCGTCAGGACCTTTTTCGCTCGCTCCGTAAACCGTTCAAAGGGGTACAACCAATATCCTCCGACTGACTTCTCTGTTACTTATAACGATACCCGGATTTCTCGCAAGACTTTCGTACTGAAACTGCGGAGCAACCGCGAGCTGAGACGTTAGGGAGTTACCACTCCGCGGGTATGCCTAAACAATCGTTCTCGGAAGCATAGCGCAAATTCGGCGTGAATACGCGCCGTACTCTAATAATCGCTTAGCCGAACCCCCGCCCCTACCCTCCCCAAATGGGGAGGGGAAACCTCGACCTATTCTTGCGGGGCGGCGCTGACCTCGGCATAGACGGGCTGGCGCTCGCCTTCCGGCACTCGCTCGATCTCGCCCGGGTAGTCGGAGACGTCGGCGTCCTCGGGGCGGCCACCCGCAGGTTCCTCGGCCTGCTTGAGTGAGAGACTGATTCGCCGCCGGCTCCGATCCGCCTGCAACACGCGGACCCGTAGCTTCTCTCCCACGTGGACGACGTCTTCGGTGTGTTCGACGTGCTCCCAGGCGAGCTCGGAGATGTGCAGTAGACCCTCGATGCCGTCGCCGATTTGAAGGAAGGCACCGTACTTCTTGATCTTCGTGACCTCGCCCTCGACGATGGCGCCGGGCGGGAAGCGCTTCTCGATGTGGTCCCAGGGGTCCTGGCCCAGCTGGCGCAGGCTCAGGGAAATGCGCGACGTATCCGGGTCCAGTTTGATCACCTTGACCTGCACGTCCTGGCCGACCGTTAGCACGTCGGCGACATTCGCCACCCGGTCCCAGGAGAGCTCGGAGATATGGATAAGCCCGTCGGCGGCGCCCAGGTTGACGAAGGCGCCGTAGGTCGTCAGGCCCGACACTTTGCCCTGGATCTCGTCGCCGACCTTGAGCTTTTCGAATAGCTCGCCGCGCTGGCGGGCCCGGTCCTCGTCGAATGCGGCCTTCTGGCTGACGATCAGCCGATTGCGCTTGCGGTTGACCTCGAGGATCTTGACGCCGATCCGCTGCCCGACCAGCTCCTGCAGGTTCGCGCTGTAGCTCCGGGACACTTGAGATGTGGGAAGGAAGCCGCGCAGGCCCAGGATGTTCACGATCAAACCGCCCTTGTTCTGCTCGCGGACCTCCGCATCCATCATCTCGCCGGTCGCCTGCTGTTCCTGCGCTTTCAGCCAGACCGACTCGGCGCGGGCCCGACGCAGGGAGAGGACGACGTTGCCGTCCTCGTTTTCAGGCTGGAGGACGAAAACCTTGATCCGGTCACCGGAATGCAGATCGGGGGTACCAGCTTCGCGGGTCCCCAGCTCCCGGCTGGAGATCACCCCCTCGGATTTCGAGCCGACATCGACCAGGACTTCATCGGGATCGACCCGGACGACGACGCCGTCGATGATGTCGCCGTGGGCTAGGCGCTTGCTGGAAGCTTCCTCCTGGTTGAGGAACTCCTCCATCGTCGCTGCGCTTCCGCTCTGCGAGTCGGACGAGTCCTGAGAAAGCTCGAAATCAGACAAAACAGTAGGCCACCACCTTGTGTTATTGGAACTCGTTGGTCGTCAGGTTGTAGGCAGGAGCGCGAGTCATATCGAAGTATAGCAAGCAGCGTGATGCGTTCGGCGCGGCGCGCAAAGGGCCAATGCGAAGTGCGGAATAGACGCCGCGGCCAATGCTTGCCTACACTAAAACTGGGCATGTTGCACTGGCGGCACGACAGAACCGCGTTTGCGATTTCGGGAGGTGGGGCGCGGGGGGCCGCCCAGGTCGGCATGCTGCGGGCTCTCATCGAGAGGGGCATCACGCCGGACCTGGTGGTCGGGGTCTCCATCGGCGCCTGGAACGGCGCCTGGCTCGCCCACCGGCCAGACCTGGAGTGGGTGAAGAAGCTGGAAGAGGTCTGGCGCCAGGTGACGCGGCGCACGCTCGATATGGTCTGGTGGCGGGCCGCCCGCAACATGGTGCGGCGAAAGCCGTCCCTCTATGAAGGCGGCGGCCTGTCCCGGTTTGTCGCCCGGCATCTTCAAGTCCACAACTTCGAAGACCTGGCGGTGCCCCTTCACACAGTCGCCATCGACCTGACGCTGGGAACCAAGGCGGTGTTCTCGCATGGTCCGCTCGGACCGGCGGTGCTGGCGTCGTCAGCGATCCCCGGGGTCTTCCCGCCGGTCGTCATCGATGGGCGGCAGCACGTGGACGGCGGGCTGGTCGATCCGACAGGGCTCGACACCGCGATCGAGCTGGGGGCTCGGCGCGTTTACGTACTGGACTCGGGCTATGCCGGACGGTTGCCCGCTCCGCTGGGGTCGATGAATGCCATCGTCGACCACACGTTCCAGATCGCGGCGCAGCACCGGACGCGCTGGACGATCAAGCAGATGGGGCGATCGGTCGAGATCATTCACCTGCGGCCGGACGCCGGCTTCTTACGTCATTCCATGGATTTCAGCGCTACGGACTTTTACCTTCAGGAGGGCTATCGCTTCGCATCAGAAACCCTGGACACCAGGCGCAAACGCCGCCGGCTGCCAGAGCTGGCGCCGGTCGCCGCACCCGTCTACCACTAACCGAGCTACCAGCCGTTCCAGCGGGTAAAGTCCTCCGGTTTGACGGCTCCGCGCTTGAGTGACGGCGATGGAATGTCCAGTAGCGGGTAACCGACCGGCATGATCCCGACCGGGGTGAAGTGCTCGGGGATGTTCAGCGCCGACCGGATCAGGTTCATGCCCTTCGGATGTGGAAACGGCCCGGCGAACCCCGAGGCGAGGCCTTCGTCGATCGCTCCTTGTCGTCTTCAAGCTTGTCGGGCTGCTGGTAACGCTCGTGATAAAGCCGCTCGCTGACACACGGAATGAACTGGGCGCCGCACTGGCTGACCCAGCGGTGGTACCCGATGTCCGCATAGCTCTCTTCGTCGGCCCCCTTGGCGACTCGCGACATGAGCGCGGGGTCCGTGACGATCAGCAGACGCTGACCCTGGCTGAAGCCAGCACTTGGCGCGCGCTCGGCCGCTCGCGCAATCCGCTCGAGGGCGTCTTTTGGAACCGGATCCGTGGAGAAGCGGCGAACCATCCGGCGCTTCTTCAGCAGGTCGGCGAATTCCAAGTGGCTAGCGGGAGACGCGGAAGCTGAAGTCGAACGCCTTCACCGATTGGGTGAGCTGACTGACCGAGATGTAATCGACGCCCGCGAGCGCATAGGCCCGCGCATTGTCCAGGCCGACCTTTCCGGTGATCTCCACCTTGGCCCGCCCCTGCACCAGCGCGATCGCCTGGCGAACCTGTCCCGGAGGGAAGTTCTCCAGCAGCAACACGTTGACCTTCGACATCAGTGCCTGGTCGAGCTCCTGCATGTTCGTGACGGTGAGCTCGATCCGCTTGCCCGGATGGGCCTTGCGCAGCTGCCGGACGATGTTCGGGACGCCCTCGCTGAGAGCGAGGTGCGACTCGGTCACGACCAGTCGATCGGCCAGTCCCTTTTGGACGCTGACGCCGCCCCCGACTTCGACTGCGTACTTCTCCAGGAAGCGAAGGCCGGGCGTAGTACGACGGGTGTCGAGGATGCGGGTCTTGGTTCCCTTGACGGCGTTGGCAAACTTTGCGGTCTGGGAGGCGATCCCGGACAGAAGTTGCAGGAAGTTCAGCGCGGTGCGCTCGGCGCGCAGCACGCTCACCGCCGGCCCCGAGATTCGCGCCACGAGCTGGCCACCCGCGAGCGCCATTCCGTCGGTGGCACGCGGCTCGAACGTGATGTTCTTGTCGACCAGTTCGAAGACCCGCTTGAAGATCGGCAGTCCGGCGAGGACGCCTTCTTCGTTGGCAATCAGCTTGCCGCGCGCCTTCACCTTTCCAGGAAAGAGCGATTCGCTCGTCAGGTCGCCGTCACCGACGTCCTCGGCGAGCGCCTCCTTGATCAGCTTGTCGACCGCACTCATCGGGAATTTCATGGTGACGACCGGCACGGCGGCCGGCCGCGGTTGGGGCGCCGGCGGGTGCGGCGGCGGGCTGGGACGTGGGGGCATCGCGGGCGGCCGCCCGGCGGTCCGCCAGGGCGACCCCAGGCCAAGAATCGTCGGCCGGGGGAACGGCATGATGGGCACGCCCGGCGCCAGGGGCGGCTGGGCTGGCGCTGGCTGGGCAACCACCGGCGGAGGCGGCAGGGGAGCCGGCTGGGGGGCCGGCTGGCTGCGCTGGGCGGCCGGTTTTGACGCCGATCGCGTGGCGACCGCCGTTTTCCGGGCGACCGAGGACCCCTTGCGGGCGGGCTCCGCCGACTTCGGGCGTGCCGATTTCACGGACGGCTTCGCCTTGACCTTTGAAGTTGTCGCGCGCCCCTTCGCTTTCGAGCGCCGGACTGAACTCAGAGGCGCTCTGCTCCTAGAACGACGTTGTCGATCAATCTGATTGATCCAAGTTTAACAGCGACCGCCAAAACACTGCCGGCGACGGCTCTTACGGGGCGACGGAGAGTGGTCTCGTCGACCAGCGCCACATAGTCGATCGCCACTCCCGGTGCTCCCTCGAGGAGGTCGCGAACGACCTCCTCCAGCGCGGCCGGGTCGGTTAAGCCGGTCTCGAACCGCCCGGCCGCCGTCTTTAGGGCGCGGTAGATCCCAGGGGCAACCTCCCGCTCGGCCGGGCTGAGGTAGGCATTGCGGGAGCTCATCGCCAAGCCGTCGGCTTCCCGAACCGTAGGCACGGCCACGATACGGAGCGGCAGGGCAAAGTCCCGAACCAGCTGACGGACGAGGACGAGCTGCTGGAAGTCCTTCTGCCCGAAATAGGCGCGCTTCGGCTGGCCGATCTGGAAGAGCTTGAGCACGACCGTCAGGACGCCCTTGAAGTGGCCCGGCCGGCTCTTGCCCTCCAGCACCTCCGCCAGCGGGCCCGGGTCGACCCGGGTCTTGAACGCCGGCGGATAGATCTGGTCGACAGCCGGGTGGAAGATGGCGTCGACTCCGAGCGCCTCGAGCCGAACGCGATCCGCGTCGAATGGACGGGGATACCTGGCGAAGTCTTCAGTTGGCCCGAACTGCGCCGGGTTGACGAAGAGGCTGACGATCACGCGCTGGTTTTCGCGACGGGCCCGCGCCACCAGCCGGTCGTGGCCGGCATGGAGCGCACCCATGGTGGGGACGAAGCCGATATCCTCACCGGCCTTCCGCCAGGCGACGGCCTGCTCCTGCATGGCGATCGCCGATTCGATCAGAAGCGGTCTAGCGGGCGGAGTATTCGTGCTCAGGGGTGGGGAAGGCGCCGTCGCGCACGTCCTGGTCGAACTGGCGGGCGGCCGCCTCGATGGCATCGCCGAGTTTTGCGTACTGGCGGACGAATTTGGCCACGTGATCGGGCGTCAGCCCGAGGACGTCCTGGATGACGAGCACCTGGGCGTCGCAGTGTGGCCCGGCGCCGATGCCGATCGTGGGAATGGCCAGCGCTTTGGTCACTCGCTCGCCCAGGGTGCTCGGGATACCCTCGAGCACGACGGCGAACGCTCCCGCCTCTTCGAGGGCCTTCGCGTCGTTGAGGATCTGCTCCGCTGCTTCATCGCTGCGACCCTGCACCCGGTACCCGCCGAACTGGTTGACAAAGGTGGGCGTCAAGCCCAGATGCGCCATCACCGGGATGCCCATGGCGGCGAGCTGCCTGGTGTATTCGATGACCCGCCCGCCGCCCTCCATCTTCACCGCCTGGACGCGTGCTTCCTGCAGAAAGCGGCCTGCGTTACGAATGGCGTCTTCCGCCGACGCGTGGTACGCCATGAATGGCAGATCCCCGATCACCAGCGCATTCGGCGCTCCGCGGACGACGGCGCCGGCGTGGCGGATCATGTCATCCATCGTCACGCTGAGAGTGTCTGGGTAACCGAGCATCGTCATGCCGAGGCTGTCACCGACCAGCAGCACGGGGATACTGGCGCGATCGAGCCAGCGCGCCGTGGTGTAGTCGTAGGCGGTGAGCATCGTGAACTTCTTGCCTTCGCTCTTCCACTTTCGCAAGTCGCGGATGCTGGTCGTCATGCGGCGGCCTCCTTGTTCGGGTTGAGCTGTTTGGTGCGGTCGGCGAGGAGCTGGTAGAGCCGCTGCAGTCCAGGATCGTTCTTCAGCGCATCGAGGTGTCGCTGAATCGTGCCCTGATCCCCGCGCGACGCCGGGCCGGTAATGGCCTCGGCGGGCGAGAGCTCGGTCAGATTCTTGACCGCCCCGGCGAGCAAAGCCGTCATGCCGTGACGTGCAGTCTCCGTCTCGAGCCCCGCTTGCGACGCGAGCGCGATGGCTTCGGCGAGCAGGGTGGTCGGGTAGTTGGCCGCGAAAACGGCGGCGGCATGATAGAGCGCGCGGTCGACACCCGTGAGGTCGAAGGGATGGCCGCCGATGTCGCGAGCGAGCTGCATCAGCTGATCGCGGAACGGGGCGTCGGCGTCGATGCCAAAGTAGGTGCCGGCCACATTTTGGGTGGCCTGGGGGCCGCGGCGGAAGGTCTGCAATGGATGGAAGACGCCCGTTCGCAGGCCGCCCTGCTGTGCCAGCGGGCGCAGCGCGGCGCGGTCCTGGGCACCGCTCAGGTGAACGACGGACTTGCCCGCCGCCGAGCAGAGGGAGTCGACCATGTCGGTCGACAGCGGCAGGATGACGTCGTCGGGGACGGCCAGGATGGTCAGGTCGGCGAGATCGATCGTGGTGGCCGGGCTCTGACAGGCGCGACCGCCGAGCTCAGTGGCCAGGTTGCGGACGTTATCCGGGTTTCGGCCACCAACGGCGGCGATGGTGTAGCCCGCCGAGTGGAGGGCGCGACCCAGAGCCGAACCGGCGCGGCCGGGTCCGATGATCGCGATGGTTGGCTTCGGCATCGTTCCGTCTCGGTCCTGAGGATCCAAGCGGTCGCATCCAATATAACGCGGAAGTAGCCGGTTGTCCTACTGAAAGCGCTCGTTCAGGATGGCGAGCGCGTTATCCGGCCGGATTCGTCGCGGCGTACCCCTTCCCCCCTTCCTCTACGCGGGCGTTGGCTCCAGGCGACCCGGCGGGATCTCGGGGCCACGGTCATCGGCCTTCGGCTGGGCCTGCGGCGGGCGCGGCGCCTCGGCTTTCGGCCGCTCGGGTACCGGCGCGATCTTACCGTCCGGCGAGTTGATCACGGCATCCATCTGCCAGCCCTCGATCGTCTCCTCCTGCTTGAGATATTCCGCCAGGTGGACGAGTTTTTCGCGGCGCTCGGTCAGGATCTTCTTGGCGCGCTGGTAGGCAGTGTCCACCAGGCGGTGGACCTCCTGGTCGATCTCGCCCGCCACTTCTTCGCTGTAGTTGCGCTGTTCGCCAAGATCGCGACCCAGGAAGACCAGCTCTTCCTTATGGCCGAAGGTCAAGGGGCCCAGCTTCTCCGACATCCCCCACTCGGTCACCATCCGGCGTGCCAGCTTGGTCGCCTTGCCGATATCGTCCGAGGCGCCGGACGTGATGTCGCCGAAGATGAGCTCTTCTGCAACCCGGCCGCCGAGAATGACGGCCATATCGTCGTTCAGCTCGCTCCGTGAGACGAGGTAGCGATCTTCGGTGGGCAACTGCATCGTCCAGCCGAGCGCCATGCCACGAGAAATGATGGAGACCTTGTGAACCGGATCGGCATTCGGCAGGGACTTCGCCACCAACGCGTGCCCGATCTCGTGGTAGGCGATGACGTTCTTCTCCTGCTCGGTGATCATGCGCGATTTTCGCTCCGGACCGGCGATGACACGCGCGATCGCCTCCTCGAGCTCGACCTGACCGATCGCCTTCTTGTTGCTGCGAGCGGCAAGAATGGCGGCTTCATTAATAAGGTTGCTGAGGTCGGCGCCGGAAAAGCCCGGCGTCTGGCGGGCCAGCACCTCGAGGTCGACCTGGCCGTCGAACGGTTTGTTGCGGGCGTGGACTTCGAGGATGGCGCGGCGACCGCGGATGTCGGGCCGGTCGAGCGTCACATGCCGGTCGAATCGACCAGGACGCAGCAGCGCCGGGTCGAGGACGTCGGGCCTGTTGGTGGCCGCGATCACGATCACGTGCGTGTTGGTCTCGAAACCGTCCATCTCGACCAGCAACTGGTTGAGGGTCTGCTCCCGCTCGTCGTGGCCACCGCCGAGGCCGGCGCCACGCTGGCGGCCAACCGCATCGATCTCATCGACGAAGACGATGCAGGGCGAATTCTTCTTGGCCTGGTCGAAGAGGTCGCGCACGCGGGAGGCGCCGACACCGACGAACATCTCGACGAACTCCGACCCGGAGATGCTGAAGAACGGTACACCGGCCTCGCCGGCGACGGCCTTGGACAGCAGGGTCTTGCCGGTGCCGGGTGGTCCGACCATCAGCACGCCCTTCGGGATGCGCGCACCCAGCGCCGTGAATTTTTCGGGGAATTTGAGGAACTCGACGATTTCGGTGAGCTCCTGCTTCGCCTCCTCCACCCCGGCGACGTC
>VBHC01000153.1 GCA_005889535.1 Chloroflexota bacterium | reverse complement strand
AACCTGCCTCCAGTGCCAGTCTGAGCAGCCGCTTAGGCGGGTCGAGCCGCTCGGGACGTGAGTTGATCTCCACAGCGACGTCGAACCGCCGGCAAGCCTCGAATACGGCCTCCGCCTCGAACTCCGACTCCGGCCGCCCTCTGCCGACGACGATGCGACCGGTGCAATGGCCGAGGACGTTGGTGAGCGGGTTGGCGACTGCCGTCAGCATTCGTTCAGTCATCTGCTCGCGGGGCATGCGCAGCTTCGAATGCACGCTGGCGACGACGACGTCGATACGGTCGAGCAGGCCGTCCTCCTGGTCGAGCGAGCCGTCCTCGTTGATGTCGACCTCTATGCCGGTGAGAATGCGGAAGGGTGCCAGCTGGACGTTGAGCCGGCCCACCTCCTCGAGCTGCTGGTGTAACCGCTCCGCGGAGAGGCCCCGGGCTACGGTGAGTCGCGGCGAGTGGTCGGTGAGGGCGAGATACTCGTGACCCAGCGAGCGCGCCGCCTCGGCCATCTCCAGGATGCTGCTGCCACCGTCGGACCAGTCGGAGTGCATGTGGCAGTCGCCTCGAAGCGCCGCACGCAGGGCCGCGGCGTTGTCGGCCACGGAGCGCCCTTCGGTGGATTCCAGCCGACGCAGGTAGACCGGGGCCTCGCCGCGCTGCGCTTCGACGATCGCCAGTGCCGTGACCGCGCCGATGCCGGGCAGCTGCTGGAGCGAACCCTCGCGGATCCTCCATTCGAGCTCGTCCGCGGTGAGTGCTGAAACTATGTCGGCAGCGCGGCGAAAGGCGCGAACGCGGTATGTCGGCTCCTGCGCCAGCTCCAGAAGGAAGGCAATGCGCCGGAGGGCGGCGACCGCCCGGGCATCGTGGGGCACCGTCGTCTCCTATCCGCGAGCAGGCTCGTACGTGGCAATCAACACGCCCGTTCTCGTGGTGCTGCTGTCAACCAGCCGCAGCGATGCTTGCGTGCCGCCGGCAAACAGCCGCCGTCCGGTGCCCAGCACCAGAGGAGCAATCATCAGCAGGTACTCGTCGATCAAATCGGCGGCCATCAACGAGCCGATCAGCACGCCGCTACCCATGATCACGAGGTTCGTGCCCGAACTCTGCTTGAGGTCCGCCACTGCGTCCGGAATGTCGCCGTGCAGCAGAGTCGAGTTCGGCCAGTCGAGCCTTGTCGCCGGGTTGCTCGAGGCGACGTACTTTGGAATGGTGTTGAGCGCGTCCTTGAACGGACCGCCGCGGGCATTCCAGGAGGTCAGGAGTTGCTCGTAGGTGCGCCGCCCGAACAGCCATGCGCGATCCCCGCCCATCCGTTCGCCCATCTTGGCGACTGTCGCCTCGTCGCCGTATGGGATCCCCCAGCCGCCGCGCTGAAATCCATCCCGCGTGTCCTCGTCCGGGCGGCCCGGTCCCTGCATCACGCCGTCAAGGGTCACCCAATTCATCACGATTGCCTTTCCCATCTCATCTCCTGTTCTTTCGGTAGCGCCACCCATGCGCCGCCTGGGGATTTCCGAGACCAGAGTAATTCCGGCCTCTCGCCCCACACCAACGAGATCGGCCGAGGTCGACACCGCCACCACGTCGAGCTCGGCAATCCGCCGAAGCCGACGTTCCTGTCGATTGCTGACTCCTGATTTATCCGAAGGTGAAGCAGTAGGCCTCCACGCCGGGGTCCAGGAATTCGATTTCGAATGTTCGATCGTCGATCTCGCCCGATTGGCGGATCAATTGATAGGTCCTCTGCTCGCTGGTCGTTCCCTGGCCCTGGGCATCGACGTCGCTTCCGTGGACGGCGCCACCCACTTTGCCGTCGATGAAGACGCGAAATCGCACCGTGTCGCCGTTTTTACCAGGTCCCATCACCAGGTTGACGTCGCGCGCATGAAAGCGGAACGCGATGCGACCGCCCGCATCGATAAGCTTGGCGGCTCCGTCCGTAACGGTCCAGATGCCTGCCAGCGCCCAATCGTTGAGCCGCAACCGGGTCGGCGACGTATACCGGTGAGGGGCGTCCGGCACGACACCGTCCGGTGAGGCAAAGGTGTCACCGCGCCCATAGCCGAGATAGGTCTCTGGCGATTCCTGGCTGCTCCAGTCCGCCGCGACTTCAGGTCCCTGGGGATCGACCGAAACGAGGTCATCGTGGAACCCGCTGAACCCGGCTTCCGCGAGCAGTTGCTGGATCACCATCTCAGACATTTCGTAGGCGCCCTCGCCGTACTGATGGTTTCGAATGACGCCCTGCGCATCGACGAGATAGAGCGCCGGCCAGTAGTTATTGTCGAAAGCGTTCCAGACCGCGTGATCGCTGTCGACCGCGATTGGGTACTCGACCTTGAGGTCCCTGACGGCCCGGCGAACATTCTCGATGTCGCGTTCGAAAGGAAATTCAGGCGTGTGGACGCCGATTAGCACCAGCCCCTTGTCGCCGTACTTTTTCGCCCACGCCCGCAGGTACGGCAGGGTTCGCAGCCAGTTGATGCAGGTGAAGGTCCAGAAATCGACGGCGACCACCTTGCCGCGCAAGCCCGCCGGTGTCAGCGGCGGGGAATTGAGCCATGCGTTTGCCCCGGTGAACGCAGGGAGGCTGCCCTCGATCGGTAATTCCGCGGCCCGGGCCTTGAGCCGCCGCAACAGCTCGGCATCGGGAGAAACCTCGGGGGGAGCGGGGACTCCCGGGAGGTGGGTGGCGGCGAACGGGAGCTGTCTTGTCTTCATGCTCGGCTACCCCTCTGATTGGCTGTCGACATCGACGACTGCCTGGGCGAACGACTCCGAGAACTACGCTAACGGCGTGCCGAAGCGCTCCGCAGAGGCGACTTCGGACAACGACTTCCGCTTCTTGCTTCCCTTAACCGGCCGAGCGGGGTAGCCGAGGGGCAGGACGGCGAGGACTTCGTAGCGATCCGGCAGGCGTACCTTGTTCCGAACGCCTTCAAGGCCTCCAAACCCCGTCCAGTTGGAGCCGACGCCTTCTGCCCAGGCCGTGAGAAGCATCGACTGGATTGCGCGACTGCAGTCCGATACGCCAGTGTGGCTGTCCTTCTCGTAGGCGACGACGATGGCGAGGACCGACTTCGCGATGTAAGGACCGGTCCTCACCAGGGAGCCCAGCGCGCGCAAGTTCTCGGGCTCGCGGACGACGACGAAATGCCATTCCTGTTGGTTCGACGCGCTGGCCGTAAGGCGTCCGGCATCGACGATCCTCGTGACGACGTCCGCCGGAATCGGTTTCTGCTGGTAATCGCGGATCGCCATCATTGAGCGAACCGCGTCGAAGACCGGGTTCGCCATGACCACATTATGAGGAGGGGAACTGGTCAGGGGCCTTTACATATAGGATGCGACTCGGTAAGCCCTGGCTTAGGAGGTTGGGACGTCATGAGCACGGCGCAGAGCGGCATCTTCGCGCTTGGCAGTCCGTCGCATGCCTATCTCGAATTTGACCTTCAGCGCGGAAAGGACGCCGGTGCACTGATCAAGGCGATGGCGGATGTGCGCGAGCCGCGAACAACGGTCGGCGGTGTCAACTTTGTCTCAGGATTCCGACCGGAGCTGTGGAGGAACGTGGTTCCGGATGGTGTCCCGACCGATCTCACGGGCTTCAACCACAATCTGACTGGCCCCGACGCGTACGAGATGCCGGGCACGCAGCACGATGCCGTCCTGTGGCTGTCGGGGAGTTCCTACGACGTCGTCTTTGACGAGGCACGGCAGGCCATCAACGCACTGACGGTCGTGACCACGATTGCTGACGAAGCGTCCGGCTGGCCGTATCGCCGCTACCGCGACCTCACCGGGTTCGTCGATGGTACGAAGAACCCGAGCCTGCTGAGGGCAGCCGACGTTGCCCTGATTGCGGAAGGCAAGCCTGGGGCGGGAGGCACGATTTTGCTCCTCCAGCAGTGGGAGCACGATGTGACGGCCTGGGAATCCCTTTCGGAGCAGACCCAGGAGCGCGTGATCGGGCGAACCAAGACCGATAGCATCGAGCTCGATCCGCAGCCACCTGATTCGCACGTTCATCAGACCGACCAGGAAGTGTTCGGAAACGTCTTCCGGCGCAACATGCCCTACGGAACGGTGACCAGCCACGGGACGATGTTCGTCGGCTTCTGCTGTGAGCAGCGGCCACTGCAGGCAATGCTGGAGAGCATGGTTGGACTGAAGGACGGCGTTCGGGACGGGTTGACGAGGTATACGAGGCCCCTCACCGGGGCGTACTACTTCATTCCGGCGGTGGAAGCAATCCGCCGGTTTGCAACTCTCGCCGAAGCGGACTGAGCATCAACAAGACGGTGCATGGAAGTCGGCACTCAGGGCCTACTTTCTAAGAACACCGCGTGAGGCCTCGAACCCAATCTTTGCCCGGTTTTTCTAAACCTTGACAATTGATCCCAACCCCATCAACATCATTTGTGGCAGCGGCGGCTACAACTCCGCCGGCGATGACAACCGACCCACCTGGGGAGGAAGGGCCCAATAGAAGCGCGCCTCAGCGGCGGTTGGCCGTGTCTGCGCCTGGTCGATATCAAGCATCGAGCGGGTTTGCGAGCACCTCCGGCTGGCCGGCGACGCGATTTTGTGCCGATCCGGCCTTAACGCCGGGAACCGGCAAAGCGCGATTCACTGACATCCGTGCTCGGGCAGGAACAGCCCGAAGGAGAGTCTTTGTGAAACCAAACCGATTGCTGAGCGTCGTTACGGTCGCCGGCCTGGCCGCCGCGGCCGCTACGTCGAGCCTATCCGCCGGGGCAACGAGTACGACTTGGCAGAGCAACTACTGGAAGGGTTGCGCGAGCAACGTCCGACTCTGTACCGAGGTCGACGACGCGGCCGCAGCCTTTGGCCACTACGTGGGCCACGATGAGCCCTCGGTTCTCTTCTACTCGAACGTCCCCGGCTCCGGGAATCACATGAAGTACAACGTGACTCTTCCAACGGAGCCGAGTGGACCGTTCTCTGACTCAAAGGGCTATAGCTTGGAGACATCGCCGGCATTCTGGTTCGGTATGGCGATGTGCGACACGCAGTCCTACCCCGAGTCCAGCTCGGTTTGCACGCCGGACAGCGACAGCAACATCGTCAATCCGGCGACCACCAAGCACGCTCCTGGCGTCGCCTTCATGGAGCTGCAGTTCTACCCGCCGGGATTCGCGCCCCAGTTCGCGGGCTTCAGCTGTGATGCGGTGAAGTGGTGTGTCGCGATGACGATTGACAGCCTGTCGGAGGACCCGTTCAACGGCACGACCCTTAACCCGACCTGCACGGCTGAGATTGGCGGGTCGATCGAGTACGTCAACTTCGCCTACCTGACGCATACTGGAAAGCCGATCGGACCTCCCAACCCATACCAGTTCCAGTTCAACGGCTCGGGTAACCCGCACAGCAGCCCTGACACTTTCTACATGAACCAGGGCGACAACGTGACGGTGTCGCTGGGTGACACCGCGAACGGTTTGCAGGCGGTGGTTAAGGACAATACCTCGGGCGATCAGGGGTTAATGGTGGCGAGCGCCGCGAACCATTTTGGGCAGATCAAGTTCCAGCCATACGGCCACTCCTGCCAGGAGATCGACTACTCCTTCCATCCGATGTACTCGACGTCCAGCCCCCAGACGCGCGTTCTCTGGGCCGCCCATACCTACAACGTGGCGATGGACGCGGAGACCGGGCACTTCGATTTCTGCTCGAACATCGACGCTAACACCGGCACGTGCAACGGCACTGAGGGTATCCCCGGCGACCAGGAGGCGGCGGAGGGCACGAGCGGCGATGACTTCGGGTGTTTCTCCGATACGCAGAACATGAACCACGCTTACATCGCACCTCCGGGTGAAGATGCCGCCTACTGCTTGAGCTCAAACGATCCCGGCTTTGACGGCACGTCGGACAACCACTACTGGCCGACCGGCACTACGCCGAACGCCAACACGGCCACGCCATTCCTCTTCAGCAGCCCCAAGACCGGGCTGAACGACGCCACCTCTTACGCCCAGGCCGCGCTCGAGGCGGACCTGCCGCGCATCGAGGCGGCCGACTTCGGAGGAAGCTGTAACCGCACGACTGGCGTCGGATGCACGAATCCGCCGCCCACTGATGACGGTCTACCGGCGAATTTCTACACCTATTTCTCGACGGTCGGACATGGCGCCTCGTGCAAGTGGGGTGCGGGCGACCTCAAGAGCGATCCGACTGGGAGCAACAGCTCGAAGCAGTTCGGCGCTCTTCTCTTTTCGACGTACTGGGTGTTCGGTGGACACGGCGCGACGACGGTGCGAACCAACAACTACAACAGCGGGCCGATCAGCCCGAACCCCTGCTAGCGTTCGAACCATAGGGAGGCCGCCGCCATCGTGGCGGCGCCTCCCGCGTCCGTAAGTTCTGGGGCGTGGCACTGGCTTGATGGTCCGTAGTCTCGGGCCTGTCTAATTACTGGGTGACGGCTCTGTTGTGTCTCCAAGCTCCAGCGCACGCTTCAATCGCACGAGGTCACGATTGGGATAGACCGAGCTTATAACTGATGTCAGCCAGGCCAAGGCGACAGGCATGCCAGCCACGGTAACGTCCAGCGTCACCTCGGTGCACTTCCCAAGGTCATGAAGGATGTACGCATAAATTGCTCGCATGCCCCGGCCAGACGCGGTTATCTCAATCATGTGCGGCGGATCCACTTTGGAAAAGGCGTGTCGCAACGACGACGGTGCCTTCATAAACAACCATCGCCCGGGCGAATAGGTCCACTCCTGGCCCACCTCTACCGGGACGTTCTCCGGCTGCGCCGATCCTGCGCGCGGATTCCAGATATGCAAATTGGCCGGTTGGCTCAAGAAGTTGTATACAACAGTCACAGGGCGCTCGATGGTGATGGTCTTGCGCACTCGGAGTGTGCCCGCGAATGGAAAATAGAGGGCAACACCTCCAAGACATACGGCGAATATCAGCCGCCATTGCACGTCGAACGGATGCAGCGCTACCTGGGCGAGGGTCACAAGCGCCGCCAAGGTCCAGAACGCGAAGAGCGGCGATGCGATTGCTTTCCGGAACTTCACCTTATATTGCCCTCCGCCGAGACCAGCTGGTCATTACGACGCGGTTCGAGCCGCTTGACGGCACAACTGATGACGGACTCGCAAACCTGCAGCGTCCCTGATAGCATCCCTTGGCCTATGCGCGTCTCATCCGATCTAGGCGGCTGACGCCAAAGTTGCGTTAAGAGCGCCGATCCGGCATCATTGCGCCTGAGTCGGCCATTGCTGACGAAGGAACATCATGGCTCGGATCGCATGGATCGAGGACGACGACGCAGCGGGCGAGCTCGCCAGTGTCTACAGTGCGTTGAGGCAAACGTCGGCGAGAGGAAACGTTCCCGACATCCTGCGGACGATGAGCCTACGACCAGACTTTTTGCGTGCCATCGATCAGGCGAGCCGCCTGCATTTCACGGACGGGGCGCTGAGCCGGGCTGAGCACGAGATGATCGCCTCCTACGTCTCGGCGCTCAATCGCTGCCACTATTGACTCAGCAGTCATGCCTGGTTCCTGCAGTTGCAGGGGGAGCAATACTCGCGAGCCGCGGCGGCTCTACGCGATGGCGACCTCGACGCCGCTGACCTGACACCGAGGCACCGGCTCCTCCTGGAATTCGTCGAGACGCTGACCCGGCACGCTTACCGCATCACCGACGAGCAGGTCCAGCGGCTCCGCGACGCGGGGTGGACGGATGCCCAGATCGCCGAAGCCGTATACGACGGCGCGCTCTTCAACCTCTTCGTGCGGCTTGCCGATGCCTTCGATATCCATCCTGACCCGTCCTACGACGCTGCGGGTGTCCCCGGGATCCTGAGCAAACCCGACGGGGCCTGAGCCTACTGCACGATGGCGCTGTCCAGCAACTGGGCGACCACTGACGAGCTCGACTCGTCGAGTACGAAAATCAAGTCGTAATACCGGGTGGCCGTGGTGACCCTAACCTCGTGGACGAGCGCCGGACAGCCGCTGCCGGCTAGCCGGATACCTAATACGCGGTCGGTGGCGGGGAGGTCGCCGACAAGAACCTGCTCGACGGAACGCGCCGTCCACATGGCCCGGGGCGGCAGGCCGGTTGGCACTGTGGCCTCGGTCGGCGCTTGGTCCTTGACGCCACTCTCCACGTAGAGCAACGTAACCGGCCCGCTCTTGTAGTGCGCTTCGGCCTTCCCCGGTGCCACCGACTGGAACTGATAGCCAACGGGCAGCCAGATCTTGAGCGAGTCGGTCGAGGCCAGGCTGATTGGATAGTTGGTCGTGTAGCGGCTGCTCAACCAACCATCCCGGCCATCGCTCAGGCGAATTTGATACCAGGTAATACCATCGCCATTGGGATTGGTCTGGTCGGCCTGAAGGTTCAATTGCATTCCGGTCGGCAGCGTCGTGAGGCGCGTTGCCGAAGCTGTGGGGGCGGCCCGGACGTTGACTCCGTCCGAGGCGTGGACCCACGCGCTCCGCGGGATCGTATTCGGTTGTTCGAACCTGTGGACCACAACGTCCGGACACTTGCCAGCAGAGGAGGGGGTGACCAGCGTGGTCGCGCCCGGCGACGGCGAGCCGTTGGCCGAGACGAGGCTGGACGTGTGCGAGCCGGATAGCGATAGGGCGACGTGATGGTCCCAGGGCCGGAACACAGCGAGCCCGACCTCAGTGCCCAGCACGGCGATCACTAGGCCCCATGCGGCCAGCTCGAGCTTTGTCACGATCCTTAGCCGCGCCCCGGGTTGTCGGGCGTCGCCGTCACCGTGGCGGCGTTTGACTGCTGGGTGGTCACGTTATCGATCGTGCACGTCACGGTGGTGGTTGCGTTGTACTTGACGTCCGGCACGACCTGCTTCTGGCACCTTCCAAGTACCTGCCGAGACGCCGTGTCCGTCATAGTGAAGGTGATGGTGGATGGCGCCTGGGCGTGGAGTAGCCCGCCGAGATTCTTGAGTAAGGCCGAGACAACGCACGGCGAGCCGCATCCCGACGTGTCGACCGACACGACGGTGTAGATGGGCGGCAGCGTCGTGAGGTTCGAGAAATCAATCACATCAGCAGGCGCCGAAATCCCGAAGTCGTGGTTGTAATTGACGAACCGAAGGTCGGCGTCGCGAATGCCGTCAACGACAACGCCGTGCTTCAGGCGCACGCGTAGCACACGATAGGGCGCTTGGGCGGTGATGAACACGTCACCGCGTGCGCCGGACAGTTCGACAGCGTCGATGCTATCCACCGACACGTGGTCCGTGCGCTGCGTGATCGCCTGCCCGAGGAACGTCGACCGGAAGACGTTTCCATCAGTCAGATCCGTCAGCTGGGGAACATGGCCCGCCGAGCCCTTCCACCAACCGTTTCCCGCCGCCTTGACAAAGCTGCGGGAAACAACGTCGCTGCCCATATGCGCCGACAGAAACTGCTGTCCACGAAAATAGGCATTGTCGCCAACGATGATCGCCTCGAGCTTGACATCAGCCGTCGTGACGGTCACGTACTCGGAGCCCGGGTGGCTCAGCTGCAAGTCGATCGACCACTTGTTGCTGCCTTCGCTATACGAGCCGGTGATCTCGAAGCTGTCCGCTGCAAGCAGCGTGCCGGTGGCGCCGCTCTCGAGGCTGCGGGTCGTGGGCAGGTCGAGGCCGAACGGAAGATTACAGGCAGTGAGCGCGGCGACGACGATGGCTCCCATCAACCCGGCCCGCGCTCGGGACAGCGTCTGCGAGATGGAGCGAACTGGTAACAAGGCCCTGGGATGTAACGGGTTGAGCATTCTAACCGTTACTCGACGGTGAGCGCGAAGCGCCGGGCGGTTCGCATCTTCGGTCGGGAATACACGGTCATCCTCCCCAGCCTGCGCGATCCCCGGATGCACGTCGCCGCGGTGCTGGTGACGCTCCAGGTGCTGGGCCAGACCGTGCTCGGCTTCCGGCTTTCGGTGGCACAGATTGTCATCTGTCTTCTGACCGGCGCCCTGATCGAATTCGTGGTCGCCTTCTTCAAGGACAGCGCCATCATGTGGCCGGCGAGCGGATTGCTGACCGGCAACAGCACGGCCTTCATCCTACGGACTCCCGGAACCCTCCATGGCCAATGGTGGAGCACGCATGAGATCTGGATCTTTGTCGGCGTGGTAGCCATCTCGATGGCGTCGAAGTACCTGATCCGCTGGCGTGGGCGGCACATCTTCAACCCCTCGAACCTTGGCCTGGTCATCGCCTTCGTCGCGCTGGGCCCCAAGTTTACGGAGCCGCAGGATCTGTGGTGGATCCCGCCTGGGCCGTGGCTGATCGTGACGTACGCGGTCCTGGTAGTCGGGGGGCTGTTGATCGCGTGGGAGCTGCGATTGCTCGGCCTCGAGCTGGCTTTCATGGCTGGGTTTGCTGCGTTTACCGCCGTGGCGCTGGCGCTAGTGCCCGACCATTGCATGGTCGCCAGCTGGCACGTGGCCCCCATGTGCGGACGTGAACTCTGGCAGATCCTGGTCACCTCGCCCGAACTCCTGGTCTTCGGCCTCTTCATGCTCCCCGACCCGCGGACGGTTCCCGACGGCCCGGTGGCGCGCGTGGCATTCGGCATAGTGGTGGCCATCCTTGCGGTGCTTTTGATCGGCCCGACCACACTGGAGTTCTGGACCAAGACCGCGATCCTGGCAAGCCTGGTCATCGCCTGTGCACTTCGGTTTGCGCTCGTTCGGTTCCTGTCCCCACTCGAAGCCCGGGACCGGCAGAGGGCTGGGAGGCGTCGCCTGGGCTGGCGCCTGCCGGCTGCGCTCGCCGTCGCTCTGTTGTTTGTTGGGACCCTTCCGGTGGCGGCCGATCTATCCACGCACGCTCCTGAGCCTGCCGCCGGGCTCGCCGATGGGTCGACCCCAACCCTCGCGCTCACCATTGGTGCCGGGCCGGCCATCGGCGGCTGGGTCTCGAGTTCGGCCGCCGCCGCCCTGCCGCCGCCGAGAGGTTCGGGGCCCGCCTCGGCATCGGCACAGCTGTGGATCCTGCCGCCGATTCCAGATGTCACGATCGCCTCGAATGTGGTCGCCTTCGATCAGTCCGTGCCAAAGAGCGCGACGCGGATGGCGCATGACGCAGTGCTCGACCTCATCATCGAATCCGAAGCGCGTCGCGCCCACGACTTGCAACTGGCAGAAACTGGGGCTAGCGGCGACGGGCTCAAGGAGTTCACCGACGTCCTCAAGCAGGACATCGCCACCGGCAAGATCATCCAGAAGACCTACATCTTCGACAAGGTCAGCCTCAATCTCTTCCTCCCCAAGTTCAGCAGCCAGGCGTCGCGGCTGGTCGGCGTCACCCTGACCGGAACCTCGACCTTCATCACCAGGGATGCCTCCGGCAATGTGTTGTCGCAAAGCAGTACGCCGTATTCGAAGAGCTGGGGTCTTGATACCTCCGCAAATGCCAGCCACCAGGTCTTCATCAACGACTACACGGACCTGGCCCCTGCCCCCTAAGTTCTTCCCACCCCTACGGTCCCGACGACGCCACCCAGCCTGCGATTTGCGCCCTCGAATTAAACCCCA
>VBHC01000073.1 GCA_005889535.1 Chloroflexota bacterium | reverse complement strand
CGCCGGCGCAACCGCCATCAGCTACTCGGATACCGGGCTCAGCGCCTCGACCACTTATTTCTATCGCGTGCGCGCCACCAGTGCCTCCGGCGACTCTGCGTATTCCAGCACTGCCAGCGCCACCACGCCGGCGCCGCCGCCGCCCCCGCCGGCACCGATCGCGTTCGTGCAGACGAACTACGCCACTCCACAGACGGCGGTGACCAGAGTGAGCGTGCCGTACACCCAGACCCAGTCCGCAGGGGACCTGAACGTGGTGGTGGTCGGCTGGAACGACACGACCGCCCAGGTCGCCTCGGTCACCGACGCGAAGGGAAACGCGTATCAATTGGCCGTCGGCCCTACGCTGTTCCCCGATCGGCTCAGCCAGTCCATCTATTACGCGCCGAACATCGCCGCGGCCGCCGCCGGCGCCAACACCGTCAACGTCTCCTTCAACGTGGCCGCGGAGTTCGCCGACATTCGCATTCTCGAGTATGCCGGGCTCGCCGCGGCCAGCCCGGTCGACGTGACCGCTTCGGCTACCGGCAGCACTGCGACGAGCAGCACGCCGGCCGCCGTTACGACCAACGCGTCGGATTTGCTCGTCGCTGCCAATGTCGTGGCCACCACCACGGCGGACGCCGGCCCTGGATGGACGAACCGGGTGATCACGGCCCCCGACGGGGACATCGCGGAAGATCAAGTCGTGTCCGTCGCGGGCAGCTACGGCGCTACCGCGCCGCTCTCGAGCGCCGGACCGTGGGTGATGCAGATGGTGGCCTTCAAGGGGGCTCCCAGCGGTCCGCCGCCGCCGCCACCCAGCGCTCCTACGAACCTCGCCGCCACGGCAGCCAGCAGCGCCCAGATCAACCTTTCCTGGACCAACACCTCGACCACGCAGACCGGCGTCAAGATCGAGCGCTCGACCGACAATGCGACCTTCGCACAGATCGCGGTCGCCGGCGGCACCGCTGCCAGTTACTCGGACGTCGGGCTCGGTCCCTCGACCACGTACTTCTATCGAGTGCGTGCCACGAACGGTTCAGGCGACTCGGCCTATTCCAACACCGCCAGCGCTACCACGCCCGTGGCGCCGCCGGCCGGCCAGTGGTCGGCTCCTGTCGCCTGGCCGCTGGTGGCGGTCCACATGACCTTGCTCCCCACAGGCAAAGTCCTGGCTTGGTCCGATTACACGGACAACGATGGCGCCCAGGTGTTCGACCCCACCACCAATACCTTGACCGCGGTGCCGTTCTTCAACGCCAACCTCTTCTGCTCGGGCCATGCCCTGCTTCCCGACGGACGCGTGTTCGTTGCGGGCGGCCACTCGGGGACTGCCCACGTCGGCATCAACAACGCCACCCTCTTCGATCCGGCCAACCAGGGGTGGAGCTCGGCGGCTCCAATGCCGCAGGCCCGCTGGTATCCCACCGTCACCGCGCTGCCCGACGGCCGCATGCTGGTCACCGCCGGCGAGATCGATTGCGACGGGTGCAACGCCCCGATCCCCATCATCTACGATCCCGCGACGAACCTGTGGACGCAGCTCGCGATCGCATCCCATGGCTTCCCCTACTACCCCCACATGTTCGTGCTGCCCGACGGCCGGGTGCTCGCGGCCTCCTCCAATCGCGAGGCGATCGCGAGCCTCGCCCTCGATATGAGCGCCCAGACCTGGACCACCGTCGATCCTGCCGTCCTCGACGGAGGGAGCGCGGCCATGTACGCGCCGGGGAAGGTCGTCAAGTCCGGCCTCGGCCGCGATCCCGATCTGCCAGGAGCGCCTTCCGTCTCGACCACCTACGTCATCGACATGACCCAAGCGTCGCCGGCCTGGCGCCAGACGTCTTCGATGGCGTTCCCCCGGACCGAGCACAACCTGACCGTGCTCCCCGACGGCACCGTGCTGCTGACCGGCGGCTCGCGCAATTCGGACGTCGGCGATACCGCCGGCGCCGTCCTCGAGGCCGAGTTGTGGTCGCCCGCCACCGAGACGTGGACGACCATGGCGGCCATGCAGACGCCCCGCATGTACCACTCCACCGCCTTGTTGCTCCCCGACGGCCGCGTGCTCGTCGCCGGCGGCGGGCGGGACTTTCCCGAAGTGGACCAGCCTAGCGCCGAGATCTACTCGCCTCCCTACCTCTTCAAGGGGCCGCGGCCGACGATTTCCTCCGCGCCCACCAGCATCCACTACGCCACCGCGTTCTCCGTGACGACCCCGGATGGCGCGCGGATCGCCGCCGTCTCCTTGGTGCGATTGGGCGCGGTGACCCATGCGTTCAACGAGAACCAGCGCTTCGTCCCCGTGACGTTCCAGCCCGGCGCTGGAGGCTTGACCGTCCAGGCTCCGGGCAATGCCAACCTGGCGCCGCCGGGAAACTACATGCTCTTCATCGTCGACACGAACGGTGTTCCCTCCGTGGCCGCGATGGTCAGCCTCCGCTGAGATGGACCGGCTTCGTGCCAGCCTCGGGATCGCTGCACTGCTGGCCGCCGCGGCAGTCCTGCTGGATGCATCGGGCGCGGTCGCCGGCGGTCGTTGGGGCGCGGAATACTTTCCCAACGTGCCGCTGACCACGCAGGACGGAACCGTCGTTCGTTTCTACGACGACCTGCTCAAGGGCAAGGCGGTCGTGATCAATCTCATCTACACGCGCTGCACCGCCAGCTGCCCGCTGGAGACCGCGAAACTGGCCCAGGTGCAGCGGCTCCTCGGCGATCGGGTCGGGAAGGACGTCTTCTTCTACTCGATCAGCATCGATCCGACGCATGACACGCCGGAGGCGCTCAAGGCGTACGCGGAACGCTTTCACGTCGGGCCGGGCTGGCTGTTCCTGACCGGAAAGGACGAGGACGTCCGGCTGGTGAGCAAGAAGCTGGGCCTGTCGTCGCCCACCGACGCGGTGACTCGCGACGGGCACCAGCCGGCCTTGATGGTCGGGAACGAGGCGACCGGCGAGTGGATGCGGAACTCGGCCGTGGAAAACCCGAAGTTCCTGGCCGCGATGATGAGCGATTTCTTCGGCTGGCGGACTGGGAAGTCGGTGAGGACCTATGCGAAGCCGGTCGCGGTCCCTCCAACTGGCAAGGGGGAGTACCTGTTCAACACCCGATGTGCGTCCTGCCATACGATCGGCAAGGGCGATGGGCTCGGTCCGGACCTGGTGCACGCGACTGCGGTGCGCGAGCGCGCCTGGTTGACGCGCTATGTCGCCGAACCGGACCAGATGCTCGCGGAGGGCGACCCGCTCGCCCTCGCGCTCTTCGCCAAGTACAAGAGCGTCCGCATGCCCAACCTGGGTCTGAACAGCGAAGAGGTGGATGCGATCCTCGCGCATCTCGAGCAGCGGAGTCGAGCTGCCCTCGAGCAGGTGCACAAGAGGTAGCTCTGCGCTCTGCGTGGAGGGAAGGGTTTGAGCGCCGTTGTCTTACACGTAAAGCTTGATGCGCTACCCATAAGCCGCCGTACTGTGTGGGTGAAATGCAGCGCATGCGATGGCACTTGAAAGTCCCGGCGGCGGCCATGCTCATCCTCGCTGGCTGCGGGGGGACCGAAAACCGGTGTGTCG
>VBHC01000152.1 GCA_005889535.1 Chloroflexota bacterium | reverse complement strand
GGCAGATCGGCCAGATCACCCCGATGAGCTCAGCCATCCTGACCGCCGTCAGTTTCACGCGGCCGGCATCGAAGACCTCCACTGGATAGGTCTCATACAGCCGGATCCAGCCTCGGTCCCAGGGCTCGAGGTCGAGCTGCTGGCCAAGCCGTGCCTTGATCATGAGCAACTGGCGCGCGAGGCCGGTGGCGATTCGCTCGTTCAGCGCCGGCGTCGCCTCCAGGTGCAGGCCCAGCTCCAGCCGCCCGCTGTTCGCATGCCACCAGGCTTCGAAATGCAGGCGGGGATCATCGAAGAACCACTGCGCCTGACTCGAGCGGACACGGTGGTTGATGTCCTTCAAGCGAGCCGGCAGCGCGGTCTTCACCGGCACTGGCAACGCTCGGAAAAATCCCGCCGTCCGGACAAAACGGCGCTCGCGCCGCCGACGGGCCGTTGCGGACCCGGTCGCGCTGAGACGGGGCGCCATCGAGTCCTAGCCTGCCGGGGCCGGACGACCGGCCGCGCCGCCAGTCACGGCGGTTTTCACCATCGCGCTGTACTGGTCGGCCAGCGCCCGAGCCTTTTCAGAATCCTCCATGCTGACGATGATGTGGTAGCGGGGCATGTCCGGGTCTGGAAGCACCAGCACCCATCCGCCGTCGACGAAGACCTTGATTCCATCCGCCAGGTCGACCGGCGCATCCCGGTGCATCTCCACCATGGTGCGCATCACCCGGCCCTTGGCATCCCAGGGCACGGTTTCCTGGCGGTGCTCGTACGCCGCCCGCGGGATTTCCTGCCGAACGGCAGAAACCGCTCGCCCGTCCTTGGCCAGCAACTCCAGCATCTTGATCAGCGTGAAGATCGCATCGAACCCCAGCAGGTGCTCGGGGAAGACGTAACCGCCGTTCGCGTCCGAGGCCAGTCGCGCTTGATGCTGCTGGGCCGCTCGCAACAGGGCGGCCGGCTCGCCCTTTCCGGGAACGAAGTGCGAGCTCGGCAGCTGCCGCACGAGTGCCGCGATCGTCTGCGGCACCGTGGCCGGCGCGACGAGCACGCCCGGCTTCGCCTTCAGCGCCAGCACTGCGATCACACCCAGCGCCTCGTGGTGGTCGAGCAGCTCGCCCTTTTCATCGATCAAGAAGATCCGCTCCGAGCCATAGTCGATGTACGCGCCGAGGTTGCAGCCGAGGGTTCGCGTGATCAACGCCGACTGGCGGCGGGCCTCGTTAAAGGCTTCGTTGGTCTTGGACTGATAGGTCTCGTCGAACCCGGCGTTCAGGGGGATCGCCTCGATGTTGAGCTCCTTGAACAGGCGGGGAAGCACCAGTGAGGCGCTGCCGTGGTCGAAGTCAACCAGCACCTTCAGGTGCGCCTGGCGGACCGCCTCGACATCGATCAACCCGATCAGCCCGTCGATGTAGGAGTCGATGGCGTCCTGCGGGTAACTGATATCGCCCATCTCGTAGAAGTGGACCCGCCGGATGTCCTCCCGGAAGAAGACGTTCTCCAGCTTGCGCTCCATCTTCTTGTCGAGCACGACGCCGTTGCCGTCGAACATCCGGATATCGGCCGAGCGGCTGTCCAGCGGGGACATCTGGATATGGATCGCCCCGGCGATCGGATGTTCCCGCGCATAGAACTGCACCACCGGGATCGGCAGTTCGCTGAGGTCGATGATGGACGCGCCGGAAGACATCATCCCGGCGACCATGGCCCGTTTCATCATTCGGGATGGACGCTGGCCGTCGCGGGCCGCCCCGATCGCCGAGCCTTTCGGAAAGAGGGCAGCGAAGGACGCGCCAAGTCGGGCGCAGTATTCAGGTGTCAGCTCGATGTTGACCAGGCCGACCAATCCGTATGAGGTGAACAACCCCCGCTTGTAATGCCCGGCCCAGATGATGCTCTCGTGAACGGTCGACCCCGGCTCGATCTCCTTATCGGGCCAGATCTTGACGCCGGCATCGATCGTCGACCCCTCGCCCACGACGACGTCGTCGCCAATCACCGCTCCTTCCTCGAGCAGGCAATTGTTCTTGATGGTGACGTGGCGGCAGACGATTGCCTGACGTAGTCGGGAGTTCTCACCGACGTACGAGTACGTCCAGATGATCGAGTTACTGATCTTCGTGTTCTCGTCGACCACTGAGAAGTTGCCCACGCAGACCGGCCCGTTGACAAAGACTCCCGCCTTGAGCTTGCACTCGTTGCCGATGTATGCGGGACCGTTGATCCGCACGTCGTAGCCGATTTCCACGTTCTCCCCGATCCAGACGTTGCCGTGACGGCGCTCGCCCGGAATCTCGACGTCGACCCGCCCTTCGAGCGCGTCCCAATTGGCCTGGTAATAGGTCTGGATATTGCCGATGTCACACCAGTAGCCCGGCGCCAGGTACCCGTAGAGCGGCATGGCGTTGGTCAGCATCTTGGGGAACACATCGCCGCTCCAGTCCACCACGGCAGCCGGCGGCAAGAGATCGAGCACTTCCGGTTCGATGACGTAAATGCCGGTGTTCACCTGATCGGAAAACACCTCGCCCCAGGATGGCTTCTCGAGGAAGCGTTTGATCGTCCCGTCCGGGTTGGTGATCACCACCCCGAACTCCAATGGGTTCGCCACGGAGGTGAGGACGATGGTCGCGGCCGCGCCTTTCTCGCGGTGATAGCGCATGACCCCACCCAGGTCGATGTCGGTCAGGGCGTCGCCGCTGATGACGATGAAGGGCTCGGTCAGGTATTCCTGCGCATTCTTCACGCTGCCGGCGGTGCCG
Source organism: Chloroflexota bacterium (assembly GCA_005889535.1). GTDB lineage: Bacteria > Chloroflexota > Dormibacteria > CF-121 > CF-121 > CF-13. The sequence goes on along the minus strand of VBHC01000152.1, from coordinate 9,005 downwards.
AGTGGGGCGTCTTCGACCACGTAAGTGATGTCGACGCCGAAGTCCGAACCGTCGCCGAAGTAGTCGCGGATCGCCGAGCCCAGGTACTGAAGGGTGACCACCACATCCGTGATCCCGTGCTTCCGCAGCAACCGAAGGATGTGCTCCATGACCGGCTTGCCAACCACCGGAACGAGCGGCTTCGGCACGCCGCTGGTCAGGGGTCGAAGCCGTGAGCCCTCGCCACCGGCCATCACCACCGCCTTCATGCGAGCTGCGCCGCCTCTTTCTGAATGCGCTCGCGCAAAAACGCGGCCGACTCTTCGGGCTTGACCACATTGATCCAGATGCCGGTACCCAGCTCGAATCCCGCGGCGGTGCTGAGCTTGGGGATCAGCTCCAGGTGCCAGTGATAGAGGTTGGCCACGTCGGCTTTGAGTGGAGCACTGTGGATGTAATAGTTGAATGGGGGATCGTTGAGACCCTCGTACAAACCCTTCAGGGTCAGCTGCAGAGCCTCGGCGAAAGCGGGCTTCTCTTTGGACTCGAGGTCGCCGAAGGAGGCGGCATGCCGGCGCGGCATGATCCAGGTCTCAAACGGCGTGCGGGCCGCGTACGGGGCAAAGACGACGAACGCCTCGTTCTCGAAGATGACGCGGGCGCCGGCGCGCCGCTCGTCATCGAGGGTGCGGCAGAAGACACACTCGGTCTGCGCCTCATAGAAGCGGCGGGCACCCGCCAGCTCGTCGAGGAAGCTCGGTGGAATCAGCGAGACCGCGTAAAGCTGCGAGTGCGGGTGCTCCAGCGAAGCACCGGCCGGCCGGCCATGGTTGTAAAGCACGACAACATGCTCCAGCACGGGGTTCTGCGCGTGCTGCCGGTACCGGTCGACATACGACTGCACGATCTCCTCAACCTGCGGGCGGGGCAGCAGCGGAGTCGTCGCCCGGTGATCGGGACTGCTGATCAACACCTCGCAGGCACCGATCGCATCGCGTTGCCAGAACCGGCCATCCTGGTGCTCCTGGCCATCGGGCTCGAGCCGAAAGGCCGCATAGAGGTTCGGGACTACCCGCACCGACCAGCCCGGTGTATTGGGAGCGGTGCCGGCTGTGCGGTAGGCGAGGACCTCAGGCGGCGTCATGCTCTCGTGTCCAGGGCAGAAAGGGCAGACGTCGCGGGCCGCGACCGCCTCTTTAGCGGCCTGGCTGAAGGAATCGGGCCGGCGTGCGCGCTCCGTCGCCACCGCCACCCATCGCCCGGTAATCAAGTCCTGCCGTAACTGGGGCAACCCGCAAGCTCCTGAGAGAAGAACGCCTGACCCGCCCGAGAGTTTTCATTATCGCTGTCGGCGGCTAAGTTCCGATCTTTGGATCCTCTGGCATCCGGCACTCGTAGAGCATCTCGACGGCTGCCGGCCCCCCGCTCACGTCCTGCATGACCTGTCGGTGCTCGAGGTCGATCGGCAGGGTCGAACTCTGGTAAGCACGGCTGGCTTGCTTGACGTCGTTGGCCTCCACGATGTAGACCAGCATCGGCCCGTCACGGGCCTCGAGCAAATATGCGATCTCGTGGCGGACGGTCTCCTGCGCAAACGTCTGCCTGACTTCTTCCTGCCGTTGATTGAGTTGAGCCATCCACCACCGCAGACGCTCCACCCGGTCCTCGCGGACCTTCAGAAAATGGACCCTCAGCACCTCGTGATCACCATCCCTCTGCTAGGCAACGCGTTCGCCGGCCTTGAAAACCGCCCAGACACGCCAGAGGGAACCGGGATCGACCAGCGGATCGCCGTGCACGAGTAAAAGGTCGGCCGGATCCCCGGGCTGAAGCCGGCCGGCATGCTCGATCCCCATCAGCTCGCCGCCTCGCCAGGTGACGGCCGCCAGCGCCTCGTGCGGCTCCAGCCCGGCGTCCACCAATTGCTCGACTTCCCAGGCGAGGTGTCCAGCCCGTACCGAGCCGCCACCGAAGTCCGATCCGGCGGCGATTCGAACGCCGGCCCGGCGGGCCGCCTTGATGGCGGCGAAGGCTCCTTCGCGGCGCGCCGCCAGTCGCCGCTTCCCGTCGTCTGCGGTGAAGCGCTCGATGCGGGTCGTGCGCTCGAACGTCGCCCAGCTCGCCAGCACCGAGAGGGTCGACACCAGCGCCACATTGTTCCGCCGCATGGTGTCGGCGATCGCGTCGTCGAGCTCCATCCCGTGCTCGATGGAATCGACCCCGGCCTCGGCGCCAACACGGGCGCCGTCCAGGATGGTGGCATGGGCGGTGATCTTCCGCCCACGGGCGTGTACGGCTTCGCAGGCCCCCCGGACCTCGTCCACCGTGAAGGGACACTGATCGGAACGGTCCGGCGGATCGAGCATGATCTTCACGAAGTCAGTGCCCGCATCGAGCTGGGCGAGCGCCGCCGCCGTGAGGCCGGCACCGTCCCTCACCGCCACCGTCATCGGCAGGTAGCCCTCTTTGGCGATCCAGGTGCCAGCGATTCGGATGTATGGCGCGCCGCGTTGATCGGACATTTCCTGTCGAACAGACAGGCTCAAGGCGCGCCCGTCCGCCCCGGCCGGCGAGCCCACATCGCGGGCCCACAGCACGCCGGCCTGCACCAGGCGGGCCGCATTGTGACGCGCCACCTCGCGCAGTAGCTCGGGCGGATCGGAGCCGTGCTCGATCCAGTGGCTGCCGCCCGGCATCGTCAGGTGACTGTGCGCGTCCACGAACGCCGGCACGATCGTCGCCCCGCCGCCGTCCAGGACATCGGCATCACCTGGGTCGGACTCTTCCGTCGGCCTCAGCCATTCGATCCGACCATGGTCGATCAGCAAGCTCATGCCGACCTGCAACGTCGGCGAATGGCCGTCGGCCAGGCAGGCATCGCGGATGAGCAGGCGGGTCTTCACGCGGGCACCGGCGTGGGCTGTTCTTTCAGCCGGCTGACCGGACCCGGAAAGATCCACAGCGCCGCGCCTGCCGAGATGATGCTGCCCAGGATGATCGTCTGAACCACGCCGATCGCGGTGCCGAGGATGCCGCCGGTAAAGGCCCCGATGGGAATCGTGCCCCAGACGATGGTCCGCATGGTCGCGTTCATCCGGCCCTGGACCCGGTCGGGCGTGATCGATTGCCGCAGGCTGACCTGGTTGATGTTGTAGACCGGCACCATGAGATTGTTGACGAAACCCAGGACGCTGAGAACGATCGCCGGCGCGCCGAGCAAGGCGAGCGGCGTCGCCAGCGTAACCAGGCCGCCCAGGAGGATTGACAGACCCAGGGTCGGGCCCAAGCCGAGTGCGCGCGCGGCCCATGAGGCGTAAAAGGCACCCACCAGCCAGCCTCCGCTGCTGATGGCGAAGATGATGCCGACAACGGCGGCGGTCAGGTGCAGGTCGTGGTAGGCAAAGATCAGGAAGACCGCCCCGAAAATCATGTTCGACCCCAGGTTCGTGGTGGCCGTACATCCCGCGATGCGCCAGAGGATCGGGTTCTTGAACACGACATCGATACCTTCTCGCATCTCGGGAATGAATCCGGTCTTTCCCGCGGCCGTTCCCGGCTGCGGTTCGAGCTCCGGCTTTCTGATCAAGGCCAGGGCCAACGCCGATACCAGGAACGAGACGGCATCGATGGCAACGGCCCGAGCGCCTCCGATGAACTGGATGAGGAAGCCGGCGACGGCAGGTCCCGCGATCTGCGAGGCCGAGCGCGTGACTTCCAGCTTGGTATTCCCCTCGATCAGGTTCGGCCGCTCCACCAGCACCGGGAGGTACGACTGATAGGCGACATCGAAGAAGACTGTGAAGATGCCCGTGAGCAGCGCTACGGCGTAGAGCTGCTCGAGCGTCAGCCGGCCGAAGATGAATGCGATCGGGATCGATCCGAGGGCGAGGAGCCGTCCGATGTCGCAGACGATCATGATGGGTCGCCGTCGGAGGCGATCGGCGTACACTCCGGCCACCAGTCCCAGGGTTGGGAAAGCGAGAAACTCCAGCGCCGACAGAATGCCGACCTGAAAGGGGCCGGCGTGCAGGATCAGGATGGCCACCGTCGGAACCGCGAGCAACGTTATCTGGCTACCAAACTCGCTGACCGTTTCACCGGCCCAGAGCTTCAGGAAGTCGGGATGACGCCAGAGGCGGCCTCCGAACATCGCGCGATTCTATCGAGAACGTAGACTCGTGGCAGCTCTATGCGCGACGACTCGACCTCCGTTCGCAACCTCGTCATCGGGATGCTGTTGATCGCGGCCCCGTTTGCGGTTGCGTACCTGCTGACCCGCGGCAATCCGAACTCCGCAGTGCTCTTGATCGTGGCGGTCTTCTGTGCCGGCCTGGCGCTGACGTTTGCGCTGGCATCCGGGCTGCAGCAAGTCGCGAGCCTGGCGATCCGGCTCTCCGGCCGTTCGCCGCGCGACATCATGATCGTTGGGCTGGCGGCACTCAGCCTGCTGACCCCCTGGACGATCGCGGTCGACGTCGCCGGCCTCCCCCAGATCTTCGGCTGGACCAACCCGCTGGCATGGCTGGCGGCGCTCGGCCTGCTGATTTCGGTCATGCAGCCCGGCCGGCCGTACCACGGCTGGGCGCTGGTCGCCGCCGGTGTCGCGATCATCGGCTGGACTGGATGGGCGGGCTTCATGCTGACGACGCCGGCCTTCAGCGGGCTGCCCTTCACCTTCGCGCCGCTTGACCTCGTCTCAACCGGGTGGTACGCAGGGCTGATCGGTTGGGTCCTCGCCGTCGATGCCTTCGCCGCCCGTCGCGGGCGCGAACCGAAGCTGGCACAACCGAAGGACGTCTGGCCGCTGGCGCTGGTGCCCGGGATGGGGCTGGTCCGGCTCGGCTATACCGGCCGCGGGCGGATCTGGCTCGTCGCCGCGGCGATCGCGGTGGCCTTCATCGGCATCTCCGTGGTCAACGACAGCGAGTTCGCCTACTGGGCCCATTACCACATCGCGCCACCGGACCGCGGCCGGCTCGATGTCGTGCTTGCCACCGCGGCGCTGGCCCTAGTGCTGGTGGCGAGCTGGATCGACACATGGCGCAGCCTGCAACGCCGGGAGATCATGGGCGACTGGCTGGCCGGAGTCCGCAGTCGCTCGAAGAGCGAATCCTAGCGCCCGGCGGCGCGCGTCAGCTCAGGCGTAATGACAGGCGGCCCACTGGCCGCCGGCGACCTCCCGCAGCGGTGGCTCGACCTCAGCGCAGTAATCGGTCGCAATCGGGCAGCGCGTACGGAAATGGCACCCGGATGGCGGATTGGTCGGGCTCGGAATTTCACCCTTGAGCACCGTCTGCTCCCGCTTGATCGTTGGATCCGGGATCGGGATGACCGAGATCAACGCCTTCGTATAAGGGTGCCGGGGACTCCGCAACAGTTGCTCGGCCGGCGCGAGCTCCACGATCTTGCCCAGGTACATGACGGCGATCCGATCGCTCACCTGCTCGACCACTGCCATATTGTGCGCGACGAACAGGTAGGTGAGGTTGAACTCGTTTTGCAAGTCTTCCAGCAGATTCAGGATTTGCGACTGGATCGACACGTCCAGTGCGGACACCGGCTCATCGGCAATGATCAGTTTCGGCCGAAGCGCCAGCGCCCGGGCAATGCCGATGCGCTGCCGTTGGCCTCCGCTGAACTCATGAGGAAACCGGCCGCGGTACTGTCCGCGCAGCCCGACCACCTCGAGCAGCTCGCTGACGATTCGCTCCCGCTCGTGGGCGGATCCGATGCCGTGGACGAGAAGGCCTTCCCCCACGATTTCCCCCACGGACATGCGCGGATTGAGCGAACCGTATGGATCCTGGAAGATGATCTGCACCTCGCGGCGGATCTCGGTCAGCTCTTTTTTGTTTGCCTTGAAGATGCTCCGCCCCTCGAGATACGCATCACCGGCGGTGGGCGGGATCAGCCGTAAGATCGTGCGCGCCACTGTGGACTTCCCCGAACCCGATTCACCGATCAGGCCGAGGGTTTCGCCCTGCTTGATTTCAAAACTGACATCGTCGACGGCCTTGACATTCGCAACCGTGGTCTGCAGCAACCCGCCCTTGATCGGGAAGTACTTGACCAGGTGCTCGACCTTGAGTAGGGCGCCGTTGGCATCCGGAGAAACCACGACAGGCCGCTTCTTGCGCCCGATCATTCGTACTGCCAGCAAGCCACGAGGTGTTCGGCGCCGACAGCTTTCAGCAACGGGATGTCACTCTCGCTGTGCGGCGCCTTCACCGGGCAGCGAGGCCTAAAGGCACAGCCCGGCGGGAGCGCCAGCGGGTTTGGCACGCTGCCGGTGATGACATGGAGCCGGTCCTGCTTTTTTCCCAGGCGCGGGATCGAAGCCAGCAATCCCTGCGTGTAGGGGTGCTTCGGATTGGTGAACAATTCGGTCGTCGGCGCCTGCTCAACGATCCGCCCCGCGTACATGACGGCCACGCTGTCGCACATTTCCGCGACCACCCCGAGGTCATGCGTGATCAGCAGGATGGCCGATCCGAACTCCCCTTTGAGATTTCGCATCAGCCTCAGGATCTGAGCCTGGATGGTGACGTCGAGCGCGGTCGTCGGCTCGTCGGCGATCAGCAGCTCGGGATTCGTGGACAGCGCCATGGCGATCATGACTCGCTGGCGCATTCCGCCGGAGAGCTCGTGCGGATACTGCCTGGCGCGACGCTTGGGGTCCGAGATGCCGACCAGGCGGAGGACCTCGATCGCCCGGTCGAAGGCGGCCTTCGGCTCGACTTTCTCGTGAAGCCGTACCGCTTCGGCGATCTGATCTCCGCAGGTGTAGACCGGGTTCAGGGCCGTCATCGGTTCCTGGAAGATCATCGAGACGTCATTGCCACGCACGTCCCGCATCTCCTCTTCAGTCAACCCGACCAGGTCCCGGTCGCGAAACCAGACATGGCCGGCCGTGATCCGGCCATTTTTCTCCAGCAGCCGCATGATCGACAACGCCGTGATGCTCTTCCCCGAGCCGGACTCCCCCACCAGGCCGACCGTGGCCTTGGCGGGGATGGTGAGATTGACGCCGTCGACCGCCTTGACAGTGCCCCCGTGAACGTGAAACTGGGTATGGAGGTCTTCTATTCGAAGGAGTTCATTCACCTTTGACGTGGATCGAGCGCGTCCCGAATGCCGTCGCCGATGAGGTTGATGCAGAGGGCTGTGATGACCAGCGCGGTGGCCGGGAAGACGACGAGATAGGCCTGGTCGTCGAGCAGGTACTGCTCAAAGTTCTGCAGCATGTTGCCCCAGCTCGGCTCAGGCGGTGGAATGCTGTATCCGAGAAAACCCAGCGCGGCTTCCAGCAAGATGATCCCGGACACGCCCAGGGTTGCTGAAACAATGATCGGGGCCAGCGCGTTTGGCAGGATGTGGCGCACGATGATTCGGGCATTCGATGCCCCGAGCGCTCGAGCCGCCTGGACGAACTCCTGTTCTCGGAGCACGAGAAACTGGGCCCGCATCAAGCGGCCAATCTCGTACCAGCCGGTGGCGGCGATGACGATGATGACGGTAGTCAGGCGGACACCGCCGGTCGCCGCCGTGATGGCGATGACGACGAGCAGGAAGGGCGCCGAGATGATGATGTCGGTGAAACGCATCAACGCGTTGTCCAGCCAGCCGCCGTAGTAGCCCGCCAGCGCACCCAGCGTTCCGCCGATGAGCAGGTAGCCCACCACGGCCAGCACCCCGACCATGATCGAGACCCGGGCACCACGCAGCAGCCTGGCCAGTTCATCCCGACCGAGGTCATCCGTGCCGAAGAGATGCTGGAAGCTCTGGAAGGGCGGCTTGAAGGGGTGGCGGTAGTCCTGGATGCGGTAGAGATCACCGGTGATGATCGGGACGACGATGGCGCTGAGGACGATGATGGCAAGGATGATCAGAGCGCCGGTTGCCACCCGGTGGTGCAGAAAGCGGATGACGGCCAGCCGCCAGAAGCCGAGCTCGGGGGCAGCGCCAAACTCGTCGGCCTTTGCGCTGCCCGGTTGGGCAAGGTCACGCTCCTGCTGGACGGTGGTCTCGACCGAGAGCTGGTCTGGGACGGTACCGGGGACGCCGGCGGGACCGATCGGCAGCGGGGGGACCTGCGCCATCAGTAACGGATCCTTGGATCGGCGACGGCGTAGGTCACGTCGGCGATCAGATTGAACAGGACGGTCCCGGCCGCCACCAGCATTACGACCCCGAGGATGACCGGGTAGTCGCGATCGACCACCGCCTGGAAGGCGAGCTGTCCGGTCCCCGGCCAGCTGAAGATGCCTTCCGTGATGATGGCGCCGTTGACGATCTGAGGGATCGCGATGGCCACGAGGGTGATGATCGGCAGGATGGCGTTCCGCAGCGCGTGCTTGTAATTGACCTTCTCGAGCGACAGGCCCTTCGCCCGCGCCGTCCGGATGTAGTCCTGGTGGAGCACCTCCAGCATGCTGGCCCGCATGAAGCGGCTGAAGATCGCGATCTGCAGGATGGCGAGGGAGGTCACCGGCAGCACCATGTGGTAGAGGAGGTCGATGGGGTCATCGACCCCACCCGTGTGCATCCCAAAGAGGGGGAACCCCCAGTGGAGCGGCGACTGTCTCAAGATCACCCCAAAGATGAGCAGCAGATAGATGCCCAGCACGAAGCTGGGAATCGACACGCCGACGTAGGAGACCAGGGACGTGGTGATGTCGAGTTTGGAGTACTGCCGGGTTGCGGCAAAGATCCCGAGCGGGATCCCGATCGCCAGCGCCACCAGCAGAGCAGCGCCGAGCAGCAGGATGGAGTTCGGCAGCCGCTGCAGCAGCAGCGTGGTGACCTTCTCGTGGTTGACGTAGGAGTCGCCGAGGTCGCCGTGGAGGAGAGCTCCCAGGTAGAGCACGTATTGCTGGGGGATGGGATAGGAGTTTCCCTGTTCGTCGGTCATCCCCAGCCGGTGAAGCCGGAGGTTGATCACCGACTGATGGATTTTCGGGTTCTCGCCAACGCTGATCGGGCGACCCGGCGTGACGCGGGTCAGGGTGAAGAACATGGCGGACATG
>VBHC01000072.1 GCA_005889535.1 Chloroflexota bacterium | reverse complement strand
TTCCTGGGTGACCGGATCACAGGCGACGAGGCCGAATTTCGCGCTGTAGCCCTCGGCCCATTCGAAATTGTCGAGACCGGTCCAGTAAAAATAGCCGCGTACCGGGACGCCAATCTGGATGGCGCGAAGCATTGCGCGGATGTGCGTCAGGAGAAAGTCCGGCCGCCAAACGTCAGCCCGGTCCGCGATGCCGTTCTCGGTTACGAAAATTGGCAGTCGCTCTTTCTGGAGCGAACGCAGCACCCGGTACAGACCGTCGGGATACAGCTCCCAGTTCAGATCCGATCGCGGCGCTCCAACCGGAAGGACGCGTTCGCCGAAGAGTTCAGCACGATAGTGACGGTTGAATTTCACCAGCTCCCGGGTGTAGTAGTTCAACCCGACGAAGTCCTGGCTTGGAGTCGGTCCCCGGTCGTGGCCGGCTCGGCTCAGTGGGAATACCAGCCGGCCGAGCCGAAGTGACTGCAGGATCGTGTCATTGAAAACGCGATTGAATGCCGCGGCGACAACCCGGTCCTGGGGTGCGAAGGGGCGCGCCGGGTCAAAGACCCTCAGGTGATGGGCGAACCCGAGCTGAAGTTCGGGGTGGCGCAGCTTGATGCGCTCGTAGGCCAGCCAGTGGCCACGCAGCAGCGTCACCAGGACGCGGGCGGCGGCGCCCAGGTCCCGTTTTCCCGGAGGCCACTCGCCGCGAACATAGCCCTGGTAGGCGATCACGGTTGGCTCGTTGACGGTCACCCAGTACCGGGCCAGCTGGCCAAGCTCGTTCGTGACGCGTTCGGCGTAACTGGCGAATCGCTGGGCGGTTTCCGGCGCCTCCCAACCGCCCGCGTCGGCGATCCAGGTCGGATTCGTGAAATGGTGCAGCGTCACCATCGGCTCCATGCCGCGATCGCGCAACGCCCGAAGCACATCGGCGTAGTGCGCCAGGGCCGTGCTTGAAAACTGACCGGGTGCCGGCTCGATCCGGCTCCATTCGAGAGATAGTCTGTGCGCGTTCTGATGCAGGCTCTTGATAGTGATCGCACCCCGGATCCGACCGGTCGCCGTTCTTGATGTGCCCGGGCGTCTGCTCCCAGGCCCACCAGTCGTTGGCATGATTGCCGCCTTCGACCTGGTGTGCCGCCGCCGCCGTGCCCCAGAAAAAGCCCTCGGGAAAGCGTCCCGCGCTCATAGGGCAGTGGGCGGCTGGCTGCTGATGATGGCAAAGACGACGGCCAGGATTACCAGCGCGACGACCAGGACGACCACCACCCCGATTGGACCAACGGCGGCGGCAACGGCGCGCTCGGTCGACAGGCCGTAATGCTGCCGCGCGGCCAATACCAGTAAGGCGTTTTGCCAGAGAAAGATGCCGAGCCCGAGCAGACCCAGCAGCTGACCGACCTGGAGCTCGAGGCGAGCATCGCCCTGGATCTTGAGCAGCGCATCGATGAATACAAGAGGCAGAACGATCACGCCGACAAACGCGGCGTAGCCCACCAGTTTGAGATACCCGGAAAAGTCGCCCCGGCCTCCGAGGAGACGCGCAATCACATGGATCACCCCAGCCGCGAGGAACCACAGGAGGCCGCCGATCAGGAGACCGTACACCGGTAGGACGAAGCGATTTTGAAAGACCCATCGCGCGTAGAGATCGGCCCCTTGCGCCGTGAGTGATGGCAGGGAGCCCAGACTGGCTGGCGGGCGAAACGGCCCGAGGGCCGCCAGCTCGGACAGGGCAGCGGGCAGCGCCAGCGAGAGCACCAGGGCGGCGACGCCGTCAGCCAGGCGCCGGCGGGCATCGATCGCACGAAGTGCCGAAAACGGATGACGGACCAGCTCGACGAGGTCCGCCCAGAGGAACATCGCCCGGCATTGTAGCCGGAAGCGACTTATAATCCCGCGAGGCCATGGCGTCAGCCGATCCACCCCGCTCCGGCGATCCCAAGATCGCTGGGCTGGCGGATCGCACGACGGCCCTCGTCGGCTGGACGATTGCGTGGCGGGCCACGAGTGCGATCGCGACGCTCGCCCTAGGGGCCCTCTTGATCCGCGAGCTCTCTGCCGAAGAGTATGGCCGCTACACGTTCGTGCTCAGCGTGCTGGTCTACATCGCGCTGCTGGCCACCTTTGGCCAGGACCAGGGATTGTTGCGTTACCTGCCCGAGGTGTTGGCGCGTGGAGACCGGGCTGCTGCAAACGATCTTTTGCGCAAGAGCGCCATCGCGATTGTTGCCGTCTGGCTCCTGACCAGCGGCGCGGTCTGGGTATTCCGCCCGGCGATCGATGGCGTTCTTCACGCACACGTCGCCGACCTGCTCGCACTCGGGACGTTCGTGTTGCTCGGAGGCATTGCCGCCGGGGTTCTGTCGTTCGCCCTGGTGGCGATCTACGACATGCGCAGCCAGGCGATCGCGACGCCGATCGCTGGGGCGCTCACGCTCGGGCTGGCTGTCGTGTTCCTGCACTTCGGCCAGGGTCTTGGCGGCGTCCTGGTGGCCGGTGCCGTGGGACAGTCCTGCCTGGCGGCTTTTTATTTATTGATCCTCGTGCGGCGGGTCCGACGGGCCGAGGGGGTGCCGGGCGACCGGGTGGGCTGGCGACGATTGCTCGTCTATGCCAGTGGCTGGCTGCCGAGCCTGTTGATCGCGTCGGCCGTGGGTCTGCAGTTCGAGAATATTTTTCTTCTGCGGTTCTCTGGCTCGGCGACGGTCGCCTACTACGACACGGGATACAGCATTCCACAGCGCCTCGTTGCCTTGATTCCCAGTTTGCTGACCGGCGCCTGGGTGGTGGGCACCCTGGAGGGGTGGCGCCGCGAGTCACAGCGAGTCCGCGCCGCTGTGATCGCCTTCTATAAGGGCATATTCCTGATTGCATTCCCCCTGGCCTTCGCGGGCAGCGCGCTGCTTGCGCCGGTGATTCGTCTCTACACGGCGGGCCGCCTGCCACCGGCCGAACGGATCGCCCCGCTGATGCTGCTATTTTTCATCGCCGCGTTGCTGGCGACGCCCTGGGGACTCGTGGTTCGCGTCCGGGAGCTGGCCTGGTTGAACGCCCTGATCACCATCGCGCAGCTCGGCTTCGCGGCGTTGGCGGACTTCTGGCTGATCCAGGTCTTCGGTCTGTCAGGCGCCGTGGCCGCCGTTGGCCTGACCACGGCGCTGACGCTGGTCTTGACGTTCATTGCATGGCGAGCGTTCGATCGATCGACGCTCGCGATTCCCTGGGGATACGCCGGCCGTTGCCTGCTGGCCGCGTCGCCATATCTCGTGCTGCTGCCCCTGGCGTTCATGCGCCTTCCAACGCGTGCGCTGGTCCTCGTCGCATTGGCGCTGACGGCCCTGACCACAGTCGCGTGGGGATACCTGGTCAGACGGTTCGGCTTACTGTCCGAAGGCGAAGTGCCGTTACTACATCAGAGCCGGCACGCGCCGGTCAGGCTGGCGCTGCGCTACCTGGCTAGCGAAAAATAACCGCCATGTTGCCGAAGTCGCGCCAGACGGTCTCAAACGTCGACTTGCTGACCCAGTACTGGTTGCCAAACTGGGGATCATTGACCCGAACCGAGGTGGCCGACACGCCACTCAACGTGACCGCGTGCTCGGCAAGCGAGTACCGGATGCGACGTCCGTCCCAGGCCGTCCAGGTTCCCAGCCGCGGACGGCTCCAGCGCGCCTCGACCCAGACTTCGACCGGGTGGTGGGCGGCCAGCTCGGCGTAGATCGTCGCGGGCGAAAATCCCTCGCCGCCGTACGCGTTGGGCAACCCGTGCGAGCGCGCAATCGACAGGATCACCGGGTAGTACACGCCGTAACCCGTCAGGGCCGTCTCACTGCCATTCACGCTGCCCACGAAATTCGTGTACGGATCGCCCCACTGCGAGACGGCGCCATTCGTGCCGACCACGGCTCGGCGTAGATCAGGCTTCTCGTAGGCGAACAGAGAATCCTGCGAGACGTAATGTCCGTAGGCGGCGAGGCCCATCTGCAGTGCGCCGGTCTCACAGTTCAAGGCGCGAGTCTGGTGATAGATCGGTACTGCGATGGTGACGTAGCCCGCCGGTGCGATGGTCCGGGCAGAGAGTACCGATACCGGCGGCGCCACGACCGGTGCGGGCGGCGCCACGTACTGTTCGTAGATCTGCGTCGGCGCCGGGATCGATTCGACGTCGATCGCATGCTTGATGCGCATGACGGACGTCCCTGATCCCGTGAGCGGCAGCGATGCCGGGCTCACCGTCGCGACGGCGACATCGTGATGAACCGGGCTCAGGACCAGACTTCCGCCGAGGGTGCTCGTGATCACGGCAGTCGACACGATAGTCAGGACTCTCATGAAGGCTTGCGTCCAACCTAACGGCGGTTAGTTGCGACCGCGGTTTCGAGTCGACAGGGTCGCGCTCGTCACGGGGAGTGCCCGCGGTCTGGGCAAGGCATCGGCGCTCGCGCTCGCGCGCGAGGGCGCGACGATCATCATCAACGACCTGCCCCGCAACGAGGCGGTCGCCGAGGCGACGGCCGACGAGTTCCGCCACGGCGACCTCAGCGCCGAGGTGGCGCTGGCCAACGTGAGCGACGAGGCGCAGGTCGACGCGCTGATCGCCGGCATCATCGCCCGGCACGGCCGGCTGGACATCCTGGTCAACAACGCGGGCATCAACCGCGACGCCATGCTCCACAAGATGACCGACGAACAGTGGCAGCAAGTGATCGCCGTAGATTTGTCCGGCGTCTTTTACATGACCCGAGCCGCCAGCCGGATCATGCGCGCGGCCGGCCGTGGCCGCATCGTGAATATTTCGTCGGCCAGCTGGATGGGCAATATCGGCCAGGCGAATTATGCCGCCGCCAAGGCCGGCGTCATCGGCTTGAGCCGCACGGCCGCCAAAGAGCTGGCCCGCTCGCAGGTCACGGTCAATGCGATCTGCCCGGGATTTATCGACACGCAGATGACCCGCGGTATCCCGGACGCGATCCGCGAGCAGCAGGTGGCGAAGATCCCGCTGGGCCGCATGGGGCAGCCCGCCGACGTTGCCGCCGTGGTCGCGTTCCTGGCGTCGGACGAGGCTGGCTACGTCACAGGCGAGGTCATCAACGTCGGCGGCGGGTACGTGCTGTGAAGACGGAGACTTTTCCCTCCCCCCTTGTGGGGGAGGGTCAGGGTGGGGGGTGCGGCTAGCCTCCGTCGCGCAAGCCGTCGCTGCCATTCCCGACGGTGCGACAGTCGCTGTCGACGGCTTTACGCTCATGGGCGTCGCCGAGGCCCTGTACGAGGGCATCGAAGAATCGTTCCGTAAATCCGGCCATCCGCGAGATCTCGTCATCGTTCATGCAGCTGGCCAGTCCAATCGCAAGATTGGCTTCGAGCATTTCGCCGTCGAAGGCCTCGCGAAGCGAATCGTTGGGTCCCATTGGGGCCTGATGCCTCGGATGTCGGCGTTTCTTGGTCAGGGCCTGGCCGAGGCCGTGTGCTTGCCGCAGGGGCAGCTCTCGACCCTGTACCGATCGATCGCCGCCGGTCGTCCCGGAAATCTCAGTCGCATCGGCCTCGGGACGTTCGTCGACCCACGGATCGAAGCCGGAAAAGTGAACCAGCCGGCCCGCGACCGCGCGCCCGACTATGTCGCGATCCAGCGCATCGACGACCAGGACTTCATGTTCTATCGCAGCTTCAAAATCGACGTCGGCATTTTTCGCGCCAGCAGCGTCGACCAAGATGGCAATTGTTCCCTGGACGACGAAGCCGTGGTGCTCGACTCACTTGCCATCGCCCAGGCGGCGCATAACGCCGGCGGCCTCGTGATCTGCCAGGCCAAGAAACTCGTCGCGCGCGGAGCGATCCCACCCAAGCACGTCACCGTCCCAGGCGCCCTGGTCGATCTGGTCGTTCAGGCGCCCGACCCCGAGCGTCAGCACCGGCAGACGGACGGGACATTTTTTGACCCGGTCTATATTTCTGCGTCCTCGGACAGCAAGCTGCCAAAGGCGCCGTTCTCGACCAGGCTGGTGATCGGCCGGCGCGCGATTCGCTTCTTGCACGAGCGCGATGTCGTAAACATCGGCACCGGGATCCCGGGCGACACCGTCGGGCCGGCGCTGGCCGAGGCCGGTCTGTCCGACGCGATTACGCTGACTGTCGAGTCCGGCGTCTACGGCGGCGTGCCGGCGGGTGGCGTCGACTTCGGCATCACCGCGCATCCGACGGCGATCATCTCGCATGCCAGCCAGTTTGATTTCTACAACGGCGGGGGACTGGACGCCACGTTCATGGGCGCCGGCCAGGTTGATCGCGACGGCAACGTCAACGTCAGCCGGCTGGGTGGCCGCGTCATCGGGGCCGGCGGATTCATCGACATCACGCAGAGCGCCAGGCTTGTCTGCTTTTGCTTTACGCTCGAGGGTCGAA
>VBHC01000151.1 GCA_005889535.1 Chloroflexota bacterium | reverse complement strand
GATGAAGGCGATCATCTTGTAGAGCGGAACGTTGATGCCGTTACTGGAGGCCGCCAGCTCGTCTTCGCGAATGGCCGCCCACGCCTGACCCAATCGAGTACGGGTCAGCCGCCACACGAGATAGGCGAGGATCGGCAGTGAGACCAGGATCGGCACGATCCCACCAAGCGGGTCCGCGGTCGGGTTTTTCAGCCCCTGACCCTCTCCCGTGATCGGCACGTTGAGGATGACGCCCAGCCGCAAGGCCTCGACGAAACCGATGGTGGCGATGGCAAGGAAGACGCCCCGCAATCGCAACACTGGAAGGCCGACCATAAGCCCGACCAGCCCGGCCAGAACGGCGCCAATCAGCATATTGACCGGTAGCGGCAACGGGAGGTACAGGCTCAGGATCACCGTGGTATACGCGCCAATCGCCATGAAGCCCGCGTTGGCGAGGCTCAGCTGGCCCGAGTAGAAGGTCACGAACAACGAAATGGCCAGGATGGCGTTGATGCCAATCTGCGCGATCAGCAACTCGTGCTGGTTGTAGAAGCCGACCGGATCGGTGAAGAGCTGGATGAAAAAATCCACGCGGCCCCTTAGAGGCGCTCGCGGAGTCGGGCGCCGAACAGCCCCTGCGGTCGGATAACCAGCACCAAAAAGAGGGCGGCGAAGGCCACCCCCGCCTCGACATTGCTGCCAAAGCGGACGAAGGCGAGCACCTCGATGAGTCCCAGCAGGTAGCCACCCAGGACCGCGCCCGGAATGCTGCCCATCCCGCCCAGCACGATGACGGCCAGGCCTTTCAACTCGACCTGGTCACGCCCGATGTACGGGCTGATGTCCGAGATCGCCAACCCGAACAGCAATCCGGCCAGGCCGCCGAGGGCCGACGACAGGAACAGGGTGGACGCGAAGATCCGGTCCACCTGAATGCCGAGCAAGGTCGCCGCTCGCCGATTCTCCGCCACTGCCCGTAGCGCACGCCCGAGCTGGGTGAAGCGAATGACATAGCCCAGTACCAGCATCAGCACGACGGCGGTGATCAGGATCAGGAGCTTGGTACCTTCGATCGTGAGCCCGAGCACATGGAATGTCGGGTTCGGCACGGCACCGGCGGGAAACCGGACGGAATTGGCGCCGTCCTGCCAGAGCCAGCTGAAGAAGCTGCCCGGGTTCGCCTGCTCGACGATGGCGACAAAGATCAGCGCCAGCCCTATCGTCGAGATCAGCGCCGAGATCGGCGGCGCATTCCGCCGGCGCAGCGGCCGCAGCGCCACGAATTCGATCAGGAGCCCGAGTAAGCCACAGACGAGCACGGCGATCACGGCCGCCGGCAGGAACGGCATGCCGTGGAGCGCGACGAGCGAGTAGGTGATGACGGCGCCGAGCATGAAGACGGCGCTGTGGGCAAGATTCAGGACATCGAGGACGCCGAAGACGAGCGTGTAGCCGACGGCAAAGAGCGCGTAGATCGACCCGATGAAGATCGCGTTGAGGATCTGCTGGGTCAACGTGCGCTCAGCTAGGCGTCACCGACTTCACCAATGTGAATCCGCCGTTACCGTCCATCTGGATGATCCAGATCGTCTGCTTGACGTCGTGGTTGCTCGTGAACTGGAAGCGACCCAGCGGCGTGTCGATGTTCACCGACTCCATGGCGTCGCGAAGCTTGGTGCGGTCGCCGGGAATGTCGCTAAAGGTCAGGTTGGCCCGCTTGGCCGCATCGGCGAGGATCAGGATGGCGGCATAGCCTTGCGCGGCGAACTGGTCCGGGTCGCCACTGTTCTTCGCGCGATACGCCTGAACAAACCCGGAGTTCGACGCGAACGTGTTGTTGATGTACCAGGCGCTGCCGCTCTGGGCGCCCTTGCCGTCCGCCCCGGCCTGCTTGGACACCACCGCGGTGTTGAAGCCGTTGCCGCCGAGAAACTGCCCTGTGAATCCTTGCTTGCGCGCCTCGATCATGATCTTCGCGGGAATACCGCCGAGGCTGGTAATGAAGATGACGTCGGGCTTCTTTTGCACGGCCTTGGTCACCGGCGTCGCGAAGTCGGCAGTCGTCTTGCTGAACTGCACGGTATCGAGCAGCTGGATCCCGTTCTGACTGACCGTGTTCTGCACGATCTTGCCGCCGTCCGAGGAGAACTTGTCGTCGTTCGCGACCATCAGGACGCCGGTCTTGGGATGAGCCGTGTCCGCATAGGTCTTGATGTTCGCGGGGATGGCGGATTCTTCGCCGAGACTGTCCCGGAAGACGTATTTGCACGGATCCGTTTTCGGGTAGTTGCAGTCCGGCACGATGTGAATGCCGGTGGTGCTGACCGCGAGGATCGGAATCTTGAAACTCTCGGCGAGCGGATGCACGGCGACTGCCGAGTTAGAGAGGGTCGGACCGAGGAGGCCGAGCAATTGACCCTGCTGGATGAGGGTCTGCGCCACCTGGGCGGACTGCGCCTTGTCCGAGTTGTCGTCCTTGACGTCGAGAGCGATCTGGGCGCCGTTCACGCCGCCTGAGCCGTTGATCTTGTCCACCGCCAGCTGCATGCCCTTCTGCGAGCTTGGCCCGTAGACGCCGCCGGCCCCGGTCAGCGACAGGATGGCCCCCAGATGGATGGTCTTTCCCTGGTACGAGTTGGACGAGCTGGCGCCCGGCGCCGATGCGCCGCAAGCGGACAATGCCAGTGCCAGGACCACAACGATCGCACGAGCTCCGGTCCTCATAGTTGACCCTTCCTCCCGCTAATGAGATCTCAGATCAGCTTACCCGCAGTGACCTAGCGGGTGCTCGCTGACCGACTCGAAGCCGTTGCAGCCACCTCTTTGGCCTTTTCCGGGGCGGGCTCATACCTGAGAATCGTCACGCCCTCGCCGACCACCCTGGAGTCCACGAGCCGCAGGGCCTTCAGGTTGGACATCTCGCCGAAGAGGCGCTTACCGGTTCCCAGCACGACCGGGAATACCATCAGCCGGAGCTCGTCGACAAGGTCGTTCTCCAACAGCGTTTGCACGAGGCGGGCGCTGCCGTGGACCACGATGTCGCCGTCCTGCTTCTGCTTGAGCTTGCGAACCTGGTCAGCGACGTCGCCTTTCAGGACTGTCGAGTTGCTCCAGCTGGCGTTTGTCAGGGTGGACGAGACCACGTATTTCGGCATGGCGTCGAACTTGTCGGCGAACTCACCCTCCCTGGAGGGCCACGCGGCGGCGAATCCCTCATAGGTCACGCGGCCGAGCAGCAAGGCCCTGGATGAGCGCGTCTCGTCGAGCTTGAATTTGTCGCCCTCCTCGCCGCGGCTGATCTTGAAGGTCCAGCCGCCGTACTTGAATTTCTCGCCTCCGCCTGGGGCCTCGATGACGCCGTCCAGGGAGATGAACTCGGTTACCACGATCCGTCCCATGTCATTCCTCCTTCTTGTTGGTTTCCGGGGAAACTTTATCGGCTGACCGCTGCTGGGCGCGAGCTTTCTCGAAGCACGAACGGCACAACTGCACCTCGGTCAGCACTCCGTGCTCGGCGAAGACGCGCCGGCCGCAATGACGGCACAGATACTCCTTCTTAGGCAACGAGCCTCCGGACCAGCGCACGCCGCCTGGCATCCTTCAATTGCTGGGGTCGGTTCGTCAGGTATGCGATGAACGACTCCAGGTCGAGATCGATGTTCCGGCCATCTCGGTGCAGTCGCACGCCATTGCCGTCCAGCTGCGCATCCACCGGCTCGCCATACTCCTCGGCGGCGAAGACGCCGAAGGCCGCCCGCCAGCGCAGCTGCGCCTTCCGGTGGCGTGCCGGCATCGGCACCTCGATGTCGTCGGCATGGATGGCGTATTCCTGGGCAAGATGCCAGACCTGCAGGCGGAGGGGATAGGGGCCGACGCTGGTTGGGATCCGGCCGTTCACCCCGATCGCGCCCCAGGCGCGACGCACTCGCTCCTGCCGCGCCTCCCATTCCTGAAGCGTTTCCATTGGGCTCATGCCGCGCCGGATGCGAACCCCTCGACCGTTCCATCCGTTCAGGCCGCCGCCGAACGGGAGCTGTCGAAGCGTGCCGTCGAGGCAGGCCTGGTTGTAGACCTCGTCCGTCGACAGGTGGGCGACGATGTCTTTGACGCTCCAGCCGCGGCAGTGGCTCCGCGCCGACCACTGCGCGCTCTTCAGGGCGCGAAGGTGGGCGCGCAAGCGCGAAATCTCGCGGTCGTAGACCGGAAAGGGATTAGCGCTTCTTGGATCGAGCTGGCTTGCGCTTGCCGTGGGCGGGCTTTGCCTCTGCCTTCTCCGAGTCTCGCGGACCCTCGATCGCCGCCAGAGCTGCGAGGGCGGCATTCGTTTCGGCCGATGTGGTCTCGGTCGCCATCTCGGCGCCTTCCAGGAACCGGGACTCAACTTCTTCAGCGATGCGCTCGATGAACCCCTCACGCCGGCCCTCCGCCGCACGGGGCGAGGGAGACGTGGATTTTTTGCGTAAGGATTTCTTCGCAGCAGCCTTTTTGGCCATCTACCTCATTCTATGATGCTGCGCTTGGCTCCCCTGAGCAAGAGAAGGCCGATGGCGGCGAATACGGCCGAGAACCCGGTAGCGAACCAGAAACCGCCGATCGTTGGGCGATGGGTTAGTGCGGAAAGGCCGTAGACGAGCAACGGAAGCATGTCCCAGGCGGCATGGGCGGCCATCGTTGGCCAGATGGCGTTCATTCTCAAACGGACGCCCGCTAAGAAAACGCCGATGACCGCCGCGAACCAGATCTGTTCCAGAATCGTCAGGGGATCGAGGGCCGACGACGCAAAGAAATTGTTGACGTGGCTGGCGCCAAACAATACAGATGAGATCAACGCTGCGGGCACGACGCCATATTCGATCGTAGCTCGCACGATGATGCCGCGATAGAACAGCTCTTCGGTGCCGGTCGCCAGCACGACATAACCGGTGAGCAGGATGGCCGTCGTGCTGTCCAGGTGGATGCCTCGAAAGAGGCTCAGGGCTGGAAGGAGAAGCAAAAGGCCCAGTAGCCAGAGGACGCGCAGCCGTCGCCACTGCCTCGGCGGGGTAAATCCGGCCGCCCTCCACCACCCGAGCCAGGTCAAGATCGCAGCCCCGCCGGCCGCCGGTAGAAGGATGACGAAGTAGCTCTGAAGCCAGGTGATATGTCCCGGCTGAACGAAGGGACGTGTCAGTCCTCGACCCGCGATAAGCAGCCCGACCTCGAGCAGCGAAACGGCAATAGCGAAGATCAGGGCGCGCTCTCGATTGCGGACAAGAAGCCCGATGGCAACCGCCACCGTGAGCACCCCGATAGTGGCCTGGAGCCGCCAGTCAAGTGATGAGGGCGCTAAGCCCGGAATGGCCATGTTCCTACGACGAAGCTATGAGGCGAAACCCCCACCCCTGACAAGCGGCCCCCACTCTGACCCTCCCCCGCTCGCGGGGGAGGGAAATGGAGTTGTTAGGGGACGCTGGGTACGACGGTCGAGCTTGGCGACGCGCTCGGCGTTGGTGTTCCGAGCAGGCTGGGCACGATGGAGGGGACCAGCGTCGGTGTCGGCGATGGCGTTGGGGATGGCGACGGCGTCGGCGCCGGCTTGCATTCGGTTCCTGGCAGGAACAGCTCTTTTTCTGATCCGACGTTCTTGCCCGACGCGGATGGCGACGCCGAGGCCGAAGCTGAAGCAGAGGAGGAGACGTTGGAATTATCGGCGCAAGGCCGGCCGTCGACCAGACCGCTGGGCCGCTGGAAGGTCTCGACGGAGAAGCGCGCGGTCGACAGGCCGTTGTTGATGAAATCTCTCAGGGTCGAGCTGCCCACCATGCTGCCGTAAACGCCATTCATATTGGAATTGCCCGGGCCGGTGTGCCCGACCCACGCGCCCACCACCAGGTTGGGGGCGTAGGCCATCATCCAGGCATCGCGAAAGTTGTTAGTGGTCCCGGACTTTCCGGCGAATGGCCGGTTCCAGCCCAGACCCCAGGTGCTCGAGTAATCCTTGAGGATGTAGGTGATCAGGTAAGCCTCCTGCGGCGTCAGCACCTGTTTCGGTTTGGGGGGACTGGGTGTGTCGAGGGTGTTGCCGCTGCGGTCCGTGATCCCCAAGATCGAAACCGGGTCGTGCCGAACCCCGCCCGTGGCAAAGACGCCGTAACCCACCACGTGGTCGAGCATGCGCACCTCGCTGGACCCGATGGCGGTGGTGACCTCACTCTTCAGATTCGTGGTGATCCCCATATCGCGGGCCAGGTTGTTCACGTCATCAATGCCCGTCATCTGCATCGTTTCCAGGGCCGGAATGTTCCGCGACAGGACGAGCGCCTTGTGGGCGGTGATGATTCCCATGTCGCGCAAGTCGAAGTCGTGGAACTGCCCGCCGGCGAAGTGGCGGGACGTGTCGTCCAGCAGGTTGCCCATCGTCAGCTTTCGTGACTTGAAGGCCTGCTCGTAGACGTACGGCTTGAAGGATGAGCCGGGCTGCCTGAGCCCGGTCACGACATTGAACTGGCCCTGGATGTCGTTGTTGAAGAAATCGGCGGAGCCGACCATGGCGAGGATCTCGCCGGTCTTCGGGTCCATCGCCAGCAGGTCGCCGTTGTCGGCGCCCAGCCGGCCGAGTTGCTGCAGGCCGACCTGGACCGAGTGTTCCGCCGCTTTTTGCATGTTGAGGTCCAGGGTCGTCTTCACGACGAATCCGCCGCGGTTGACGACGCTTGGCCCGTAGAGGTTCTCGAGCTGCTCGGAGACGAAGTCGACAAAGTGCGGCGCCTGGCTGCTGCGGCTCTCTTTGAAAACGAAGTTCAATTTCGCGTTCGCCGCCTCGGTGGCCTGATCCGAGGTGATCATTTGCTGGCGCACCATGGCGTCGAGCACGATCGCCTGGCGGGCTTTGGCGCGCTCCAGATGCAGCGCGGGATCGTAGTAGCTGGGACCGTTGGGCAGGCCGGCCAGCATCGACGCCTCGGCCAGGCTGAGCTCGTTCGCGTGCTTACCAAAGAAGACTTCGGCCGCCGCTTCGATGCCGGTGGCGTGATGCCCGTAGAAGATGGTGTTGAGGTACATCGCCAGGATGTCCTTCTTGCTGTAGCGAGACTCCAGCGAGGTGGCGACCATCGCCTCGCGCAGTTTGACGAGGATCGATTTCTTGGGCGATCGCAGCACGGCGATCTTCGCCAGCTGCTCGGTGATGGTGCTGGCGCCCTGCTCCGGGCTGCGGGCGATCGTGTCGATGATTCCGGCTTTGATCACGCGGCCCCAATCGATGCCGTGGTGCTGATAGAAGTTCTTGTCTTCCACAGCGATCGTGGCGTTTTGCAACGTCGGGCTGATTTGCTCGAGCTTGACCGGGTTGACACGCGCGCCCTCCGCATTCCGCTCCTCGATCAAGGTGCCGTGGCGGTCCTCGATGCGGACCGAGCCCGCGCCAATATCGAGCTTGCTCGGATCGGGCAGGGTGACCAGGGCGTACGCGAAGGTCCCCAGGACAAGAACCAGGATCAACACTGCGGCGACCGCCGCCGTTTTCAACCATTTGTGGTTGGCGTTCGTCCACCATTCGGGCAGTCGCCAGCGAGGAGGCTGGGCGGCCGACGCCCGTTTTCGCGTCTCGAGCATGGGTGGGCGCGGTTCAGCCATTTGCCGCCTGGGTGGAGGACTGCCTGGTGATGACTATCGCTTTTTCGAGACGGCCGCGTGCCCGCGTTCGTGCGGGGTACTGGCGCCGCCGATCAGCCGGCGAGCATAACCGGCAGCCAGCGCCGTCAGCGCGGCCTCCGCGGCGCTGATCAACAGACGCCGCGCGATACCCTCCCTGGATTGGACTTCGACTTTGGTCTTGCCGTCTGCCTTGACGATCCGCCGCTGAGCTGAGGCCCAGGCGCTGGCGTCATCGCGAAAGTCGTTCAACCGCTCGCGAAGCTCGTTGAGTTTCAGCCTGCGCACGAGCCGCTCGGCAGGTGAGCGACGCTGGCGGGCGCGATAGCCGAAGACGGCGAAACCGGTGACGGCCAGCACCAGGGCGCCGATCCCGACCTGGAGGGCCCGGTTCGTCTGCAGCTGGGTCTTGATGTCGAGGTTGCGTCGGGCGCGGAGCTGCAGGGCTTCGAGCGTCTCCCCGAGGTGGGCCCGAGTCTGCTCTACTTCCCGTTTCGCTTCAGTACTTGTTTGGCCCACTCGGCATCCTCCTTGAGCGTAGTCATCGTTTTCGGTGGTGGTCCGATCTTCAACAGGCTCTTGCCCCACAGGCCGAAGATGATCAACAGGACCAGGAAGATGATGGTTTCGATGCCGGCGGCCAGCGCGTGCGCCGGGATTACCAGCGCGATCGTCACCAGCAGCATCACGATGAACAGCAATCCGCAGAACGCCGCCGCTCCGAGGAAGATGGCCGCCTTGATGTTGCTGCGCAGCATCTCCTGGATCTCGATCTTGGCCAACTGGATCTCCTGCTGGACCAGCCGGACCGTATCTTCGACCGCCAGGCGAGCCAGGTCGATCAGGCCGCGCCGGCCGTTTCCATCCGCCGAATTCGTGCCTGTCGACTGCGGGGCCGAACCCCGGGGAGCAGAATCCATCGCCGCCCTCCTACCTTCCTTTGAATCGAACTTAGTTCGTAAACATTATATTAGGTCTGTCAGTTTTACGTTAAACTGATAACCATGCAAGGCAGAATCGACGACCCGAGTATTCCCGGCGGCACGCCCGACCCCGTCATCCCGAATCCCGGGCTCCCCAAGGTCGGCGATCCTCCGGGTCCCGAGCTGGCGCCCCAGCCGCCGCAGCCGGAGATCACCGAGCCACCCCGGGCGCCGGTCGAGGTCCCCCAACCAGGGATTCAGCGGCCGGAAGTCCCCGAGCGCTAGGGGCCGCACCCTGACTCTCCCCATGAGCGGGGAGACGTAATTTCTGCCCGAAAGGGCAGCGCTTTCACTTGACGTTGTCGACGGCAGCGCGGAAACTCTCTTCGGAACCGGGGGGAGGAGGGGAGTTATGGAAAACCGCCGCCGGTTGTTACCTGCCGTCGCGCTCGCGTCCCTCGTCGCAAGCATGTTCATGGGGACTATCGCAGCCGGGGCGAGCCAGGGCGCCCGCGCCTACCTCATCGGGGTGGATGCGGCCGGCCCCACGGGCCACAACTTCGAGTACGTCGACTTTTTCCCGCGGGGCCAGGTGCTGCCCAACGATCCGCCGGCGGTGGTCGGCAACGGGGCTGTCCTCGACTTCCGCTATAACGTCGGGTCGCTCGACGGACTCCACACCGCAACGCTCTTGCCATTAGGCGAGACGCCGGGACAGGCATGGTCGCAGCAGCCCCTGATCACGGGTGACGAGCCCGAGTCCGCGCCGCCGCCCAACGTTGTCTTGAACCCGAGCGCGCTGTACCAGAGCCCGGCGAACTGCGGCGACGCGTCCCATCCCTGCGTCTACACCGGCGCCGCCGAGGTGAACTCCGGCGCGATGCCGGCCTTCACGCCCAGCACCGACTTCTTCGTGAAGATCAGCCTGAACAGATCGACCCCCGCCATCGTGCACTACGTCTGTCTGATCCACCCGGGTATGGAGGCAAACCTCAAGGTGGTGCCGGGCCCAGGCTCGAGTCCCGCGGCCTTTGCCTCGAACTCCGCCAGCCAGTGGGCGGCCGAC
The DNA here is from genome assembly GCA_005889535.1 of Chloroflexota bacterium. Classification (GTDB taxonomy): domain Bacteria; phylum Chloroflexota; class Dormibacteria; order CF-121; family CF-121; genus CF-13. The sequence goes on along the minus strand of VBHC01000151.1, from coordinate 953 downwards.
ACCACCGCCGCATTCGCCGCCGAAAGCCAGGCGAACAGTAGCGCCGTAAGCCCGAACGGCGACGGCACGAACACGGTGACGATGACGGCAGGGACGGCCACGCGATTCGTCGAAGTCGCGGAGATGCTGCCGTGGAACGTCGCCGTTCACCGGGGCGACACCGTGAAATGGATCACATTGACCCAGAAGGATCCGCATACCGTCAGCTTCCCTGACCTGCAAGAGAACTTCAGCCCACAGGACCCGATCCAACCGGTGTGTGAGGGCGCCACTGGCGACACGGCGGCAACCGGCCCACCGCCCCACTTTGGTTGCGGCGCCAGCCCGGTGGAATTTGCCGTCGATCTCTTCCCCCAGGGCCCAACCCAGATTTCTGACTCCACGACCATGGCCAGCTCGGGAGTGATCGCAACCTTTGGCGGGTTGCCGGATCGCTACAGCTTTTCATTCCCGAACTCGGGGACCTTCTCCTACCAGTGCAGGATCCACGACCACATGAACGGCGTGGTCACCGTGGCGCCCTAGGTGCGCTCAAACGTCGGAACGCCAATAATGTGGGGGTGATCCAGCGGATTCCGGGCGTCCGCGGCGCGCAGGCCTACCTCTATCAGAGTGCGGAGGGGCTGGCCGTCGTCGACCCCGGCTATACCGGCAGCTTCCGGGCCGTTCTTCGTTTCCTCGCCGCGCAGCGACTCGACCCCAAGGACCTCGAGTGGGTGATCCTGACCCATCACCACATCGACCATGCCGGCACCGCGTTAGCGCTTTGCGAAGCGACCGGCGCGCGGCTCGCGGTGCATCGCGACGATGCGCCCTACCTGCGGGCCGCCCGGCCGCGCGAGCGGATGACCTTCTGGGGCATGGCGGATTGGCTACCAACTCGTCTCGCCGGCTATGTCGTGACGTGCGCCGGTTGCGAGACGCGGCTGCTGGACGATGGGGAAACCATCGCC
>VBHC01000150.1 GCA_005889535.1 Chloroflexota bacterium | reverse complement strand
ATCGACGCGGATGTCCGATTCCGAATGGTTCTTGACCACGTCAGGCGGTCCTATCCCATAGCCCGGATTACTGGTCGACTGTTGCGCATACGGACCCTGGTTCTCGTGCGTGGTTGCCGTGTTCGGACCGCAGGCGCTTTCGCCGGTGTAACCGTCGTTGGGACCGGCATTCGCGGCGTACTGCACTTCCGGCGTATAGCAGCTGGTTTGTTGGGTGGTGGCAAAGACGTTGGTCACGCGGCTTGCCGCGTAGCTGTTCTCGTACGCCGTGTTCGCCTGCGTTCGCGAGCCGCCCGGCCCAGATGCCGATGCCGCCGAGGCCGGCAGGATGGCATAACCAACGATCAGGGCAAATGGGATCGATAACGTCAGTAGGCGGCGCTTCTTCAAGGTTATCCCTCCTGTGGTCACGGATGACGGCCGACAGCCGCCCTCGCCCTGGGTACGTTTGAGACGATAGCCGATTAAGTTTTGGAAAACAAGAGACTCATTTCGGATACATTCCGTACAGCTGAGCCAATTGGATTCGGAAAACCTGGTAGCAGTTGTTCACGGCGAGCCATGGCACGGTCACCCCTGGACACCGATGGATGCCGCAGGTCTGCCGGGCTCGGGAAGGCTAAGCCGGCAGAACCTGTGAAATTGAAGCGACCCGTCGTTACGGTTGATAACCCGCCGGTGTGACCCAACGAGCCCTTACCGCCGCCCAGTCCGCCCGTTTCCAGGGGGACCTTCGCTCCGTACTAGCCGAGTCCTTGCGGACCCGGTCTTCGGAAGCCGACCGATGTCGTTTCCTTCATCGGCTGGCTTTCTGACAGGTCGCACACGTAGCCTATAGGCCCCGCCCGCCAACCCGCAAGCCCAAACTGCGGTTCGCAAACATCTGCTCGACTCAATATTTGCTTGCCTCGAAGTAACTCCCGCAAGCCCGGCATTTGCATTGCATCGTCATCACCTGGCTGCCGAAGAGGGAGATGACCTCGACGTCCGTCGACTTACAGAATGGACACGGCGGACGCGTTATCTCCTTACCCACCGGCCGGCATGTATCGCTTTTCGGCGAGGCCCTGCAACATATCGAGCGTCGCCTGGTCGATGCCTCCCGGCGCGGTCCGCCGCCGAGTGCCGTCCCAGGCACTCCAATCGATGGCCGTCTCCGGTAACTCGCCTCCGACCCGCTCTTGCAGCATCCGGTGTAAGTCGCGAACCGGGTACGCCAGCTTTCCTTCAGCTTTGAATCCATCGACGTCGCCGCCTTCGGGCCCGAACCACTCGAGTGCCTCCCGCCAGGCCTGGTCGACGGCGGCAGCGGCCTTCGCCTCTCGCATCCAGCTTCGCCCATGCAGGTAGTGATAGCGCTCTTCCTGGAGCATCTTCCTGAGCCGGCTGCGCAACACCTCGACATTGCCGTTGACGAGCGCCTCGATCATGATCGAGAACGCGCTGTCGAGCACAGCGTTGGCCGCAACGAACTGCGTCCAGTCTGTCCACGGCCGGTCCAGATACGGTACGTTCGAGTAGCTCCCTTCGTCCGGTCCGTCGGGGGTGCCCAGCTCTCGAAGCGAGCCGTATAGAACGCGGCTGTGTCCGATGTCATCGAGTCCCATGGCGGCCGCCGCGATGTCCGCTTCAAGGCTGGGCGCGGCGATGCACCATTCCGCGTAGCGCATCCCGAGCAGCTGCTTGTTGTCCGCCAGACTCTTGACGAGCGAGTACAGACTCAGCTCTCGGACTCTCCCGGCCCCCAGAGCCGAATGACGGCGTCACGCGGAACAATCATCATCTCCACCCACCGCTCCTCGTCATAGGTGGCGCGAGCGTAAGCCATCGCCAGATCGTCATCCGGCGCCACGACGCTTCCTACCTGCCGAAGCGGCTCGACTCGGGCTTTGCGAGCGAACACGTCGTACTCGCGGACGTTCGCATGGACACGGGTGTAGCCCATCAGACCGAAAGCCCCCAGGCCAGCAAGGCCTCCCGGCCGTCCGGCGTCAGGCGAGCCGCCGACCAGGGCGGATCCCACACCACGTCGATGAGGACGTCGCCAACCCCAGGCTCCGCCAACAGCCGCTCACGGATGTCGCCCACGATCATGTCGCTGGCCGGGCATCCCATCGCGGTAAAGGTCAAGCGCAGGCGCACGGTCCCCTCCCCTATCTCGAGTCCGTAGATCAACCCGAGGTCCACCAGGTTGACCGGCATCTCGGGATCGTTGATTTCGGCCAGCGCCGCCCAGACTCGCGCCTCGAGCGACGCCGCCAGGCCGGCCGCGGGCGTCATGCCCGGACCTGGAACTTCGAGAAGCTCTCCTGAAACAGTGCCACCATCTCGGCGTTGCGCGGCCCGCGTGCCCGCCACCGCGCCAGCACGTCGTCCCAGCTGCATGGATCTTTGAAGTCCCAACGTTTCTCCCCGGCATCGAAGGTGCACGGGAATGGATAGTCGAGCGCGTAATGGCTGTCCTCTTTGTGCGCGGGCACCTGGATGCCGATCGACTCCATGAAGGGCACAACAGTCGAGAGCCATTGCTGGCGCAACTGGTCGTTGGTCAGCCCTTTCAGGCGGTAGTCAAGCTGCGCGCTGTGCTGCTTGAGGTTGTCGGGAAGGCCGAACCACTCGACGGTCAGCGGGAACATCCAATCGACCGCGCGCTGCAGCTCGTCTTTCGCGGCGCCGCCCGACTGGCTGATCCGCTTCGACCAGTTCCGGCCGTTGCGAAGATGAAAGTTTTCCTCCGCCATGACTTTCACCAGTCCGCGCTTCCAGGGGCCGTACGAGCACTGCTCGTGAATGTCGCCCAGCAGACAGAAGCCGGCCTGGTCGTACATGGCGTTGGCGACGACCAGCTCGGTCCAGGTCTCCAGCGGCACATCGAACGCGTACGGGTATCGAAAGGCCTTGGGATCTCGCTTGAAGATCAGCGCCTCCTGGCTTTCGCCCAGCTCCTCCAGGATATGGAAGGCGATGTGAGCATGCGCCAACTCGTCCTGAATGATCGCGATCCCAGTCATAAAGGCGTTGACGCTGGGCGCCTTCTTCGCCGCGAGATAGTAGGCCGGAGCCGAGATCAATTCCGTATCGCCCGAGACGATCAGCGTGTGCTTGAGCTCGCGGAGATAATCCGGCGTCATCTCCGAGGCCGACTCGATGAGCTCTCCCCGCTTGAGCAGCGCCTCAAACGTGCCGGGATTCGCCGATTCCATCCAGCTTTGATTCTATGACGACGTCCTGGAGCGGCTGCCTGGCAATGGCTGGCTCGGTTATCGAGCCCGGACGGCGTCGCGGTCACTGGGCCGGTTTCGCGCACCGTGCAGCAATGCCCACAGCATGATGCCAACGCTGGCGATCAGCAAAAGCGCGCCGACCAGCGGCACGACCCACCACCAGCCTCCTCCCCACCCCGAGCGCCATGTTCCGTATTGCCATTGATAGAGCAGGATCATCATCTGTTCGTCCATGTGCCCGATCATGACGTCCGCGCCTGGTAGCCGTCGTCGCCCGCGAGATGACATCTTCGGGTCGGGTCGCCGCGGTAGGCGGCGGTTGCGCGATACCGCCACGGTTGAGGCCGAAATACCACCCGCGGCCGACGCCGTCCCGCAAAGGAGGCTGTAGCGTAGAGGCATGGCGAGCGATCTTCGGCGTGCCCGCCAGTGGGTAGGGCTCGGCGTCTTGATCGCCGCCCTCGCGATTGTCCTCCTGCTGGGTACCACATTCTCTTCGTACTGGCACCCGCACAACCGTCCGCTGGACGTCTTGGCCTATGGGCTGCTCGTCTTTGCCCCCGGCGGGCTCGCCCTCTCGAGACGCTGGCCCTCCGCCGCGGTCGGCCTGGCCCTGGCCGCGGTCCTCACGTACCAGGCACTCAACTACCCGCCGGGGCCAATCCACCTGGCCCTGCTGGTGGCCCTTTACCGAGCCGCCACGCCCCAGCATCCGCTGCGCACGCTCGCGTTGGGCGCGCTCACCGTGATCGGGTACTCGGCTGTGGGGTTACTCAGCCCGGGCGGTCTGTCGCTCGATGGTGCGCTCCTCGGGACCGCCGCGGTATCTGCCGCACTCGGCCTGGGCTACGCGGTGGCCAGCCAGCGTGCCTCCGTCCGGCAGCGGCGGGAGGAGGAGACGCAGCGCCGGGTCACCGAGGAACGGCTTCGGATCGCTCGTGAGCTGCACGACGTCGTTTCGCATAGCATCTCAACGATCAATGTCCAGGCCGGCGTCGCCGCCCATGTAATGGCGGAGCGACCCGATCAGGCACACGAGGCGCTGGTCACCATCAAGGAGACGAGCCGGGACACGTTGCGCGAGTTGCGGGGCATCCTTCAGGTGTTGCGCGGCGTCGATGAGATCGACCCGCGTAGCCCGGCGCCCGGGCTGGCCCAGCTCGATGTGCTGGTCGATACGGCCATTCAGGCAGGCGTTCCCACGCAGGCCTCGGTGATCGGAACGGCGCGCCCACTGCCACCAGCGGTTGACCTTGCCGCGTATCGCATCATTCAAGAATCGCTGACGAACGTCATCCGTCACGCCGGGCCGGCATCGGCACAGGTGAGGGTGGCGTACGAGCCCACACAGGTTGTGATCACCGTCACCGATGATGGGCGTGGCGTCGTCATCCACCCGAACCGAAACGGGCCACCTCCGGGCCTTGGGATCCCAGGCATGCGCGAGCGAGTGGCCGCGGTTGGTGGGAGCATCGAAGCCGGACCCCGAGACAGACGAGGCTTCGCCGTGCGGGCCGTCCTCCCAACCGACGGGGCGGAACCGTGATCCGCGTGCTCCTGGCCGACGACCAGGCGCTGGTCCGCGCCGGGTTTCGCGTGCTCCTCGACTCCGCGCCTGACATCGAAGTGGTTGGCGAGGCCGCGTCCGGCGAGCAAGCCCTGAGCCTTGCGAAATCCAGCCGGCCGGACGTGATCCTGATGGACATCCGGATGCCGAACCTGGATGGCCTGGAGGCGACCCGACGCGTCGTCGCCGATCGGGAGATGGCGGGAGTACGCGTGCTGATCCTGACGACCTTCGAGGTCGACGAGTACGTTTTCGAAGCCCTCCGCTCCGGAGCCAGCGGCTTCGTGGTGAAGGACATCGAGCCCGCCGAGCTGCTCCAGGCGGTGCGGGTGGTGGCCAGGGGTGACGCCCTGCTCTCGCCCACCGTGACGCGCCGGCTGATCGCCGAGTTTGCGGGTCGCCCGGAACAGCGGCGGGTGGCGGCGGCGGACCTCGACGTCCTGACCGAGCGCGAGCGCGAGGTGATGACCCTGGTTGCAGCGGGGCACACCAACGACGAGATCGCGGCCCAGCTGTTCATCAGCCCCGCGACGGCGAAGACGCACGTGAGCCGAGCGATGTCGAAGCTCGGCGCCCGGGACCGGGCGCAGCTCGTCGTCCTCGCGTACGAGACCGGGCTGATCAGGCCGCGGGTGCGCCCCGCCTGAGTACCTCTCCACCCTACGCTGCCGTCCCGTAATCGCGGTTCTCCGGCTCATAGGTCGGTCGCCAGCCAACCAGCCGTCCCAGCGGCGCGGCGAGTGAAAGGCCCACGCGCTGGACGAAGACCGGTGGAAAGGGCAGCTGAACCGTGTCGAAGTGCGCCTGGGCGATGACGGCGAGGCGCAGCGGGTTGGGCAGCCCCTTCCGATTCGTCTTACCATCCTGGGCGAGTCCGAACATCGTTGCGAGCAGTCGCTCGAATCGCAGCGCCGGCCGGATCTCGGCACGAAAGTGGACGTCCTGTTCGCCCGCGTTCCAGAAGTGATGCCCGGTGCCACGAGGTACGGTTACGGCCTCGCCGGGGCCGAGCCTCACCTTCTTGTCACCGAGCTCGACCTCCAACTGACCCGAGATGACCTGAAACCGCTCCTCCTGGTTCGGGTGGACATGGGGCGCCGCGACGAAGCCTTCGGGTTCGACGTAGGTGTCGAACACAACCCGCCTCCCTCCGTTCTCTCGGCTCGTTTCACGAAACACGATGCGTTCGCCCGTCACCCGGTTCGTGATCATGTCGCCCGCGTGGAATTCGATGGTGTCTGACATTTCGTTGCCTCCTCTTGATTCACCACTCGACGATGGCCTTCTGTTGCGCACCGATCATCAGGCGCGTGCCGGGTAGTTGTCGTCAGCCGACGGGCGTGAAGTCTTGCTGCACCTGGGCGGTAGCGCGCCGCCCTGCCTACATCCCTGGTCGAAGGGAATCGTGTATGCGCTGGTGTAACCTTCGCCGGCGGGTGCCGTTAAAAAGCCAGATGCGCAGTCACTCGTTCAGGCAGCCTCTCCTGCTTGTGACCCTGCTCGGGGCGGCTCTCGTCGCCGCCGCCTGCGAGAACACTCCATCGAAGACGGCGGCAGAGACGTCTTCGGCAGCAACGCAAGCCAGACCAACAAACGGGGCTGTTGCCTACGACTCGGCTCGCAAGATCGTCGTGCTCGTGACGCCCGGGCGTGGCCCGTTGGTCGACGCCCTGCAAACCTGGACCTGGGATGGGCATCTGTGGAGCCGGAAGGCACCGTCGATCAGTCCGCCTGCGCGGGCCGCGGCGCTGTTCGCCTACGACGAATCTCGTCGCGTGACCGTGCTCCAGGGCGGAGTGAGCAGGTCAACGCTGACCGACACCTGGGAGTGGAATGGGTCAACCTGGACGAAGCGCACACCGGCCCACTCGCCGGACGCGGCACAGGAACCCGGATCGATGGCGTACGAGCCTGGTTCGCACCGGATGCTCCTCTATCAGTGGCCGCAGCAGACATGGAGTTGGGATGGGAACGATTGGACGCAGCTAAAACCTCTCCACGTGCCCGGCGTCGCCGACGGCAAATTGGTCTTCGATGGAAAGCGCCTCGTTCTGATCGGCGGGTCTTTTAACGGCGGGACGGAGACCTGGGGCTGGAACGGCACCGACTGGAGCCGCCTGGTCGTAGGGCGGACATCAGTCTTGCCTCTGAATCCGGTCGGCTTCAACGACCGAACTGGAAATGTGGTCCTGTATGGCGGCGGCCCCGGGGATGATACGTGGATCTGGGACGGGACGACGTGGGTACGCGCGCATCCAAAGCATTCACCGGCCGGCGAGGTCGCAGAATTGATCTATGTCGGGTCGCTGGGCCGGCTTGTCGGTTTTGCCGGCACCGACGTCGGCGCAATCACCGGCATCTACGCCTGGGATGGATCGGACTGGTCCGCGGTTGGACCTGGCAGTCCACCCGCCGTCACCGCGGGTAAAGGGGTCCTCTCCCTGCGGGATGCGGCGGCCCTCGTTCGCCGAACGGTCACCAAGACCAGTCCGGTATTGCTGCCACTGCCTCCTGCGGGAGTAAACGAAGCCACAGTCACGGCCGACAGCACCGGCTTTTCTTTGCGAGCCATGAACGATGACCGCTCGATCGAGGTCATGATCTCGATCACCGTCCCGGGGAACTCCAACCTGGGTGCGGACAATAAGACGATTGCTTTCAGGCACGCGTCGGCGTTCTATCAGTACATCGCCGGCGACCCCACCGGACGGCGCGACATGTGGTGGACGGAGCGGCCGGGCTACTGGCCCGTTCCCGCGCTGAAAGACCAAACCGGCGTTCCATATGTTCTCTCGGCGACAGGTCTCACCGAATCCCAGTTCTTCGCCCTTGCCGCCACCTTGAGCTGACGTCGCGTCACTCGCCCGCTTCTGGAGGCAGGGCTCCGGGGAAAAATAATGCGACCCGCCGTTACGGTTTACAACTCACCGGTGTTACCCAGCGAGCCTTCATCCCGCTGCCCAGTCCAGCCCTTGCGGTCCGGACCTTCGTCACTGACAGAACCGATCGTCTTGCGACAATCGATTCCCCAGCCCTTGCGGGCCAGGCCCCCGAACCTCACGGTCCGAGAGTGGGAACCTTGCGGTCCCCTCGTCAGCGACCGACTAGAGTCGTTTCCTTCTCTAGCTGGCTTTCTGACAGGTCGCAGGGGGAACATTACCGGCCGGATCCGTGGCTCGCAATACGGAACATTTGTTTACAAACACCCGCTCGCTTTCCTTCATTTGAACGCGACCCGTTGGCGCTCAAGTCGTAACGGGACCTGTAAGGACCCGTGATTCGGTTTCAAGCTCAACACCCTTACCGTTTGCGTTATCTGCAGTAGGCGCGTGGGCTGATTGGCGGCCCCCGGCGCCAGGTAACGAATCCATGAAAACCAACCGCTGGCGTGGTCGCGCCGGGCAGTCGCTCGTCGAGATGGCCATGGTGCTACCGGTGCTCGCCTTCCTCACCTTCGGCCTCCTGGACTTCGGCCGGGCCTACTACTTCCAGGTCTCGGTGACGAATGCTGCCCGGGAAGGTGCCCGGGTGGGCATCCTCAACATCTATACCGGCCCCCAAAGCCCGAGCTGCTCCATCTCGAACAGCTATGCCACCTGCCCGGTGCAGACCGACGCCAACATCGTGACCGCCGCCAGCCACGAGCTGGTCTACAGCGGGATCGCGCCGCAGTCGATCACCATCTGCCCGCCCCACGACTCGACCGGCTCGACAGCCGGCTGCCCCGACGGCAGCAACCGGGTCGACAAGTGGGTCTCGGGCGACCCGGCCAACCAGAACTACTACGTGACCGTGAACGTCAAGTACGACTTCCGGCTTTTCACCCCGCTGATGCAGCAGCTGGTTGGCAACCCGATCCACATGAGCGTCTCCGTGCAGATGAGGACGAACTACTGATGCGGCGCGCGAAGTCCCGCGGCCAGGCGATGGTCGAGTTCGCGTTGCTCTCCGGGTTGCTGTTCCTCATGGTGATGGGCATCTTCGACTTCGGGCGGGCGATCGCCGTCTACATCAACATCGCGGAGGCGGCCCACGAGGGTGCCCGGCAGCTGGTGCTGCGCAGCAACTACTACAGCGCGCCGCCCGACAGTGTGGTCGTCAACGCCACGCTGGCCAAGATCGGCGGCGGCGGCATGGTGCTCTCCGAGGATCCCTGCCTGTTGCTCCCCATGCCCTGCACCTCGCCATCGCTGCCGAGCGCGCCCAACACGGGCTTCATCTGGATCTCACCGAACCGAACCACCGGCAACCACAACGTCACGGTCCGCGTCACCTATCTGTTCGCCCCCATGACCGGGATGATCTCGAGCCTGACCGGCGCCCAGTTCGTGATGACGGCCGGCTCATCGATGCGGTCGGAGTACTAACGTGCTGATCCGCATCCGTCGCCGCTCTGGACAGGCCATCGTGATCATGGCGCTGGCGATGGTCGCCATTTGCGGGATGCTCGCCCTGGCGATCGACGCCGGCCGCCTCTACTTCCAGCGCCGGCTGATGCAGGATGCGGTCGACGCCGGTTCGCTGGCCGGTGCCCAGAGCCTGGTGGGGACGATCACCAACCCCAACGGGCTGCCGAACTATGCTCTCTATTACGCCCTCGACGACACGTTGTCCGTGTTCAACCAGAACCCGGCCAACAACGATCCGAACTCATCCTTCTACACGTCGCCCGTCAATGACACCGTGACCGACACACAGGGCGGCTACACCGTCACGGCGGTGGCTCCCACGGGCTACAACGACAAGCAGGTCCAGGTGACCGTCACCTATAACGCCACGGCGACCTTCGTGCAGGTACTCGGCTTCCGCCAGATCTCGATCATCGCGACGGCTACCGCCGAAGCCGGGACGAACGCCAAGACCTACGCGATCTTCGCCTACGGCGGGATCGGGACAGGTAACACGATCAATATCCAGGGCAGCGGCTACGCCCAGGTCGACAACGGCCAGGATGGCAACGACTTCTGCAGTGGAACGCCGTCGGGCGAGACCATCAGCAACGCCAAGTTCCATATGCCGACCGGGTACCCGGGCATGCTCAACATCAACGGTAACGTCTTCATCAACCAGGCCGATGACAACCAACACCTGGGAAAGTACTGGGTGCCTCAGCCGCCGTTCATGGCCGGCCAGGACCCCGAACCCAACTACCTGATTCCGGACACCTCGAACATTCCAAGCGCGCCCACGCGGCAGAAGATCAACAACCTGGCGTCCGGCGCGAGTGCGACCTATGGCAACATCACCGTCCGCAACACGACCAGCCTCCCCCACGACTTCTACATCTACTTCCCGGGCAAGTACACGACCTCCATCAGCATCCCCTATAACCCGGGCCTCGATGCCAAGGACAGCATGTACATCTTTGCCAATGGCATCTACTACTTCACCAACGGCGCCACCCTGACCTCGACGGGCGGCTATGTCGCGAATACCCAGAGCGGCTTGCCGCATTACGCCAACGGTATGGGTGCAACGAATCTGCCGCCCGCCATCGACGGGACAGATGGCGTCGAATTCATCTTCGACGGGGACAGCTTCTATTCCGCCGACAATAGCGCGACCGCGGTGCCGAACAACTACAGCACGTTCTTCGTCGCCCCCAACTACGTTCCGACCGGGAGCGTGCACATCGCCTTCTACATCGCCTCGACGAACACCGCTGGCACGACCTGGAGCGAGAGGTACAACGCCGTGTCCGGGTCGGCGAATCGCTACCAGATCTGGGGCACGGTCTTCGATGCCTCGGCCCAATCGATGTACATCACCGGCGCACAGCTCGGTCCGCAGGACCACAACCCGGTGGATGATGCCAACCCCGGCGGGACGGGATCGGACGGACAGTATTCGATCAACGGCGAGTTCATCGGGTTCAAGCTGGACCTCGACGACGGCAATATCCAGGGCAACTCCGCCGGCGCCACGCCAACCTGCCCCGGCCCCAACTGGAGCAACCGCGGGCACCCGGCGTTGCTCGTTCAGTACAACAAGAACTTCGCGCCGGCGCCGGGCGTGAACTCCTTCCTCGTCAAGTAAGTCAGCGCACCAGCCTTTCGCCGAGCAACACCAATCCCAGGGCCGCCAGGGCGACGCCGGCCACCCGCGCGGCCCCTTCTCGGATCCGCTCGCCGATCCGCGCCCCGAGCCGCAGGCCCAACTGCGTCACGACGAAAGCCTGTCCACCGATGAGCACAATGACCAGGGGGACGGGCAGTCGTAGGAGTCCGATGGTGAAGCCAATCGCGAGCTCGTCCAGGCTGATGCTGATGCCGAGCACGATCGCTGCCAGACCGCGGGTCCGCTCGAGCAGCCGCAGTCGCTGGTCCTCGCGCGCTTCGGCGCCCGGCCAGAGCATGTACGCGCCGAGCCCGATCAGGATGGCGATGGCGATGAGTTCCGCGGCATCACCGGCTGCACGTCCGACCGCTGCGCCCCCGAGGAAGCCGATCAGCGGCATGCCGGTTTCGAAGGTGGTGAGCAGCAGGGTGACTCGCAGCCGGTCGTGGCGTGGAAGCCCGCTGATGCCCAGCGCGGCCGCGACCGCAAACGTGTCCAGGCCGAGCGGGACCACGAGCGCGACCAGCGTGAACCACATCGCGCCAAATTAAACTCGATCGCATGACGGCGCTCGAGCTGATCCGCGACAAGCGTGACGGCCGGGCGCTGTCAGACGAGGCGATCCGATTCCTGGTCCGCGGCGCGACCGATGGCAGCATTCCCGACTACCAGCTGGCCGCCTGGCTGATGGCGGTGCGGCTGCGCGGCATGACCGAGTCGGAGACGACAACACTGACGCTGGCCATGGCGGCCAGCGGCCGGCAGCTCGATCTTTCTTCGATCCCCGGCCGCAAAGTCGATAAGCACTCGACCGGCGGCGTCGGCGACAAAGCCACCCTCGTGGTGGCGCCACTCGTGGCGGCAGCCGGCGTGCCGGTGGCCAAGCTTTCAGGACGCGCACTCGGCCACAGCGGCGGGACCCTCGACAAGCTGGAAGCGATCACGGGATTTCGCGTCGACCTCGGGATCGACGAGTTCATCGCGCAGGTACGAACCATTGGGATCGCCATCGCCGGCCAGACGGCCGATATGGTTCCGGCCGACAAGGTCTTCTATGCGCTGCGCGACGCCACGGCAACTGTCGACTCGGTGCCGTTGATCGCCAGCAGCGTGATGAGCAAGAAGCTGGCGGCAGGTGCCGACGCCATCCTGCTGGACGTGAAGGCCGGGGGCGGCGCCTTCGTTGCAACCGTGCCCGAAGCGGAGACGCTGGCCCGTGCCCTGGTCACGCTCGGGACGGATGCCGGCCGCGAGACGGTGGCCTACGTGACCGACATGGAGCAGCCACTGGGTCGCGCCGTTGGCAACGCGCTCGAGGTCAGAGAAGCCATCGATACGCTGGCGGGCCGCGGACCGGGGGACCTGGAGGGGCTTTCGCTGAGGCTGGCCGCTGAGATGCTGCGCCTCGCCGGGGCCCG
>VBHC01000008.1 GCA_005889535.1 Chloroflexota bacterium | reverse complement strand
GGGTCCTGCTGATGCTCGAGAACCGCCGGCTGGCGGTGTACTACTTCCCGATCAAGGATGTTCGGAGCGACCTCTTTATCCCGACCGACTACTCGAGCAACCATCCGGGGAAAGGCGACGCCAGCTTCTTCTCCGTCAAGGTTGGCGATCGCGTCGCCGAGAAGGCCGCATGGCGATACCTCAAACCGGAGCGAGACGATCTCAAGGATTACGTGGCCTTCTACTGGGACAAGATGGACGCCTGGTTCGAGGAGGATGACGAGGTCTTCGTGCATCCCCGCGACCCGTACCACCGGGTCGACGTGCTCAACAGCTCGCGCCATGTCAAAGTCGTCATTGGCGGCGTGGTTGTGGCCGAGAGCGACCGCCCCCGCTTTCTCTTCGAGACAGGGCTACCCACGCGGTACTACATTCCGAAGCTGGATGTGCGACTGGATCTGCTGACGCCGACGAGCAGTTCGACGCGCTGCCCCTACAAGGGCAAGGCTGCCTACTGGTCGGTGAACATCAACGGGAAGGAGTTCAAAGACATCGTCTGGGGATATCCGGCGCCAATCCCTGAGTGTCCGAAGATCGAGAATCTTCTCTGCTTCTACGACGAGAAGGTGGACGCGGTGTACGTCGACGGCGAGCTGCAGGCGAAGCCCGTTACGCCCTGGTCCTAGCTGAGAGCTGGCGATAGCGGAAGCAGGTGACCAGGTGGTCGTTGACCAGGCCGGTCGCCTGCATGAAGGCGTAGCAGATGGTGGGCCCGACGAAGTTTGCTCCGCGGGCGATGAGGTCTTTGCTGAGCGCGCGTGACTCGGGCGTTTCGGCCGGGATCTCCGACATCGTTTTCCAGGCATTGCGTCGCGGCCGGCCGCCGACAAACGACCAGACGTAGCTGTCGAAACTGCCAAGTTCTCCCGCGATCGCCTGGATCACGCGCGCATTTCTGACAGTGCTCTCGAGCTTGCGGCGATTGCGGACGATGGTGGGGGAGCCCATCAGACGCGTCAGCGTGGCATCGTCAAAGCGAGCGACCCGGGCCGCATCGAAACTCTTGAATGCCTTGCGATAGGCGTCCCGCTTTCGCAGGATCGTCATCCAGCTCAGTCCGGCCTGGGCGCCCTCGAGCACCAGGAACTCGAAGAGCAACCGGTCATCGTGGACCGGCACGCCCCATTCGCGATCGTGGTAAACGAGCATGAGCGGATCGCCTTCGGCCCAGCTGCATCGTTGCATGGGGATGCTCCCACCCTAACCTGCCCCGCGAGCGGGGGAGGGTTCTATAGTCGCATCGTGCCGGATTTACCGCCCTGGTTCTTCGAGCCCAAAGGGCGCTACGACGAACACATCTTCGAGAGCGAGGTCCTGAAAAGCAACCCACTTCACGACCCGCCTCGACGCCCATTGTGGGTTTACCTGCCGCCCGGCTACGACACCGACCCGCAACGTCGCTACCCAAGTATCTACGTGATCATGGGGCTGACCGGGCAGATCGACATGTGGCGAAACCGCATGCCATTCCGGCGGAACTTTCCGGAGCTGGCCGATGCGCAGTTCGCAAGCGGCGGTGCGCCGCCCTGCATCCTCGTCTACGTTGACTGCTGGACCTCGCTGGGCGGCAGCCAGTACCTCGACTCGCCCGGTACCGGCAAGTACCACACGTATCTCTGCGATGAGGTCGTGCCCTGGGTCGATGGCAACTACCGCACGCTGCCGCAAGCGCGCCACCGCGGCATCGTGGGCAAGTCGAGCGGTGGTTACGGCGCGATGGTGACCCCAATGCTGCGGCCCGACCTGTTCGGCGGGCTGGCGACGCATGCCGGCGACGCGCTCTTCGAGCTGTGTTACGCGAACGCCTTCCCCAAATCGGTTCGCACCCTCCGAGATCATTACCACGGCTCATTCGATGAGTTCTGGAAAGACTTCCGGAGTCGCACGGCGTTCACGAAAGAGGGCGATGACGAGCTGCTCAACGACTGGTGCATGGCCGCCTGCTACTCGGCAGACGAGGATGGCACGGTGCGGCTCCCCTATGACACGACAACCGGGCAGACCATCGCCGACGTCTGGGAACGCTGGCTGCGCTGGGATCCGGTGCGGATGGTTCCCGGCCACGCCGCAGCGCTGCGGCAGATGCGGGCCATTTATGTCGATGCCGGCAAGCGTGACCAGTATTTCCTCGATCTTGGCGCCGAGGCCTTCCGCCGGGCGCTGCAGGCGATCGGGGTCACGGATATTTTTTTCGAGCTCTTCGATGCGACCCACACCGCGATCGAGTATCGATACCCGATCGCTGTCAAGTACCTGGCCGAGCGGCTGAACCCCTGACGGCAGCTACCTGTCGAACCTAGCCAGACAGGCAGGCAGACGCCTGCGCGAACGTCCGGGTGCCCGGCTGGCCATCCGGGTGAAGTCACGCATACCGCTCCAGACCTAGTGTGGGAGAACGCCCCCACCCCGAGGGAGTTCAAACCAAAGGAGCACGAAACGACATGGGTTCTCTCAAAGATCTTTCGAAGGAAATCGAGGCGCTCGTCGAGAAGGCGAGCCAAAGCGTCGTCCGGGTCGACGCGCGGCGCGGCCGGGCCGGCACCGGCATCGTCTGGGACAGCGGCCTGGTCCTGACCGCCAACCACGTGGTCGAGCAGGAAGAGGACATCGAAGTCGTCGTCGACGGAAAGAGTGCCAAGGCCAGCCTGGTGGGCCGCGATCCCGCCACCGACCTGGCGCTGCTCAAGGTTGATGGATTGTCCGCGCCGGCCATGCCTCGGGCGAAGGTCTCGGATCTCAAACCCGGGCAAATTGTCCTCGCCATCGGCAGGCCAGGCAGCCTCAAGGCGACCTTCGGCACCATCAGCGCCGTTTCATCGCCCTGGCGCGGGTGGCGCGGCAGCGAGGTCGAGCACCTGATCCAGACGAATGCCCCGCTGTATCCCGGATTCAGCGGCGGCCCGCTGGTCGATGCGGACGGAAGGGCAGTGGGCATGAACAGCTGGGTTTTTGGTCGTGGCGACGGCCGGGCGATCGCGATGGACGTCGCCGAGCGGGTGGTGGAGAGCCTTCGAGCGGACGGCCGGATCAAGCGACCCTATCCCACTCCCGGATGCGGTCAAAGCTCGGGTCAAGCAGGATAGCGGGCTGCTGATCGTGGCAGTCGAGCCTCAGAGCCCGGCCGATAAGGCCGGCTTGATGCAGGGCGACACGCTCGTGGCCCTGAACGGCACCGTCACCAACAACCTGGAGGACCTCTACGCCGGGCTGCGCAAGATCAAGGTCGGCGCGACCCAGACGGTCAAGGTCGTGCGGGCGGGCGAGGTCAAGGAGATCGCCCTGACGGTGGGGGAAGCCAGCCGCTAACGCCCCCACCCTGACCCTCCCCCGCGAGCGGGGGAGGGAAAATCGGGCCCCCACCCTGGGCCCTCCCCCGCGAGCGGGGGAGGGAATGAGAGCAAGTGGGAGGGCGAATTTGGGTTGAGTCTGGTAGGCGACCGAACCAACCCATGGCAAGCAACCGCCGCCTCTTGATCGTGCTCATCGGATGGGCTGTCTTTTCCGTGGGTTTTGGGGCCTGGCTGGCCTTTGCCTGGGGCGGTTCCACGACCACCCAATGGCTCGACGATATCGGCGAATTCGTGGTGGCATTCATCGCGGCGGGCGCCTGCCTGTTCGCCGCCCTCCGCCACCACGGCCGGACCCGGATCGCATGGACATTGATGGCTGCCTCGGCCTTGAGCTGGGGCGCCGGCGAGGTCGTCTGGTCCTACTACGAATTGCTGGTCGGCCAGCAGGGGCCATTCCCCTCATTTGCAGACCTCGGCTATCTGCTCGCCGTACCGTTGGCGATCGCCGGAGTGCTCTACTTCCCGTCGGCGCCCACCCGAGCCACCTCGCTGGCCCGCACCATCCTCGACGGTCTGCTGATCGCCGGCTCGCTCCTAATCATCAGCTGGTCGACGGTGCTCGGCGCCGTCTACCGCTCGGGCTCGGGGGACCTGGTCGCGCAGCTGATCGGACTCGCCTATCCAGCCGGCGATGTGGTGATCGCGACGATGCTCGTGATCCTGGCGGCCCGCGCCCCTCGGAGCACGCGGCTGCCGCTGTACCTTCTCGCCGGCGGACTGCTCGCCAACCTGCTGGCGGACAGCGGCTTTGCCTATCTGACGACCAGCAGCCAGTACGGTGCGGGCAGCGTGGTCGATGTCGGTTGGGCGGCCGGCTATTTGCTGATTGCCATCGCTGCGTTGCGGGCGGCTTCGACACCCGCGTTGCTGGCGGCGCAGTCGGGCCCGCCGGGACGGGTCGGCTTGCTCCTCCCGTACGTGCCGGTGGGCCTGGCTGCGGTGGTGGCGGCCGTCCAGGAGGCGATGCCGGGAGACCTGGATCCGGTCATCTTCTGGAGCGTTCTAGTCGTCATCGTCCTGGTCTTGACCCGGCAGTTCCTGACCCTGAATGACAACCTGGCGCTGAACCGGGAGCTCGAGGCGAATGCCGCGGCCCTCGCCAAGGGCCAGGAGCATTTTCGGTCACTGGTCCAGAACTCATCGGATGTCATCACGCTGATCGGCCGCAATGGGGGGATCCAATATCAGAGCGCGTCGATCGAGCGGATCCTGGGCTATCGCGAGGGCCAGCTCATCGGCAAGGCCTTCGGCGATATGGTGCA
>VBHC01000149.1 GCA_005889535.1 Chloroflexota bacterium | reverse complement strand
TGATGCAGCCCGAGGTTTCGATCATGGCCCTCGACTTGCCGGGGCACGGCGAGGCGCCTCCGGCCAGCGACTACCACTATGGGTCGCTGGTTGCGCACGTCTTAGAGGCGGTGACGGGAATTGACCGGTTCGCGCTCCTCGGTCACTCGGTTGGGGCTGCCGTCGCCTGGCTCATCGCCGCGCGATATCCGGGGCGGGTGACCCGGCTGATCCTGGTCGAGCCGGCCGCCCCGCACCAGAGCCGGTTCATTCACGGTCCGACGCCAGAACCGCGACATCCGTATACCTATGCCAGCGCGGATGAAGCCCTGGGGGCGATGCGGGCGTTCGACTCCACAGTGACGGAGCAGGAGATTCGGCGCGACTATCGGCAGCGGCCGGACGGCCGCTGGGAACCCGGATTCGATCCCGCCATCTTTCCGCCGCTGGTCGAGGATGCGAAACTCCGTGGCCAGGAATTTCGCCGCGAGCTGGCGGCGATCACCGCACCGACGCTGATCGTGCGAGGTGAGCGGAGCATGCTGCGCCCCGAGCAGGCGAAGGAGATCCTGGCCGAGCTGCCGAGCGGTCGATTGGTGAGCGTCGCGGGCGGCACGCACTTCCTACAGCGTCAGCAACCCGAGGAACTGGCGCGCTTGGTGCGCGAATTCCTGGGCGGGGGCTAACGGCGGGCTACTTCGCCCGGGATCGCAGCAGGGCCATCGCCGCCGCAATGGCGACAATCCATACCGGCGCCATGGTGATCACGAACGGGCGAAGTGTATCGCTGGCGGAATGCGATTCCCGGTCGAACGCGAGAAATACCATGACCGTCCCATAAAGCAGCAGCGCAAGGCCAATCACCAGTCCCAGTCGGAGCCGAATCATGAAAACAGCAGGGCGTCGAGGGATATGGTGCCCGGCCCGGTCAGACCGATCGCGAGGGTGGCGGTGCCGAGCAACAGCGGGAACTCGAAGCCGCCCTGACCATAGAAGCCATTCTTCCAGTGCGCCTTCCAGGTCGCGACTCCCATGTTGAAGGCGGCGGCAAAGGCCACGGGCCTCGTGAGAAATCCGGCGGCCAGGGCCAGTCCACCACCGAGTTCGGTCACTGCGGACAGCGTCGCCGCCTGCTCGGGGTACGGCACGCCCATCCTCTGAAGCCCGGCCGCGAATCCCGGCCCGCTGCGCTCCACCGCTGCCGGGTAGTTCGGGCCCATCGTGCGGGCCAGCAGCGGGTGGGGCCGCTTGCCGGGACCGCCGAACAACTTTGGATAGCCGTGGGCGGCGAGGGTCATCCCCGCCACGATTCTGAGCAACAACAATCCCAGGTCACGCATCGGCATTCGCTCCGACTAAGCGTAGCCCAGACCGCGACGGCGCTGTGTCAGGATGACCCGATGGACAGACCGAATGTGGGCCGCGGGCTGATGGTGAGCACCGTCGACTATCACACCGCCGGCGAACCGTTTCGGATCGTCAGCGGCGGAGTGCCGCCCCTCCAAGGAAACACCATCCTGGAGAAGCGGCGCTTCGCGCTGGAGCACCTGGACCACATCCGCCAGCTGCTCGTGTTCGAGCCCCGCGGGCACGCCGACATGTACGGCGGCTTTGTCACGGAGGCGGAGAATGAGGGCGCCCAACTCGGCGTGGTGTTCTTCCACAACGCGGGCTACAGCACGGCTTGCGGCCACGGCACCATCGCGCTCGTTACCTGGGCGATCGACGCCGCGATAGTCCCCGCGTCGAGTCCGAGGACGGAGGTGGTGGTGGACGTGCCATCGGGCCGGCTGACGACGGTCGCGATGATTCAGGACCACCGGGTGCAATCGGTCCGCTTCAGGAACGTTCCGAGTTTTGTCCTGGAGGACGGCCTGACCCTCTCCGTGGCGGGCCGCCGCGTCGAGGTGGCGATTGCCTACGGCGGGGCGTTTTACGCCATCGTCCCGGCGGAACGCTTCGAGCTACCGATCGAGCCGGCATTCGTGCCGCGCTTCATCGACATCGGTCGGGATATCAAGGCGGCCATCGAGGCCGACCGCGACATTGCTCACCCATTGGAGGCGGAGCTTCAAGGCATTTACGGGGTCATGTTCACGATGGGCAACCGCAACGTTACGGTCTTTGCCGACGGCGAGGTGGACCGGTCACCGTGCGGCAGTGGGACCTCCGCCAGACTGGCGCTCCTCGATCGACGTGGCGAGCTGGCCCGCGGCACCACACTGATGCACGAGAGCGTCATTGGTGGCCGCTTCGCCTCGCGTGTCGTCGGGGAGGATCGGGTGGGCGAGTACCCGGCGGTGATCACCGAGGTAGAGGGCTCGGCGCACCTGACCGGCCATCATCAGTTCGTGCTGGCAGCGGATGATCCGATCGGCACCGGCTTCCTGATCCGTTAACGCACGGCGATGATCTTGACAGCGTCGATGATGAACTGCACCGCGATCGCGGAAAGCAAGAGTCCTAACACCCGCGTCAGGAGCTGGATCACGGACGGCCGCAGCAGCCGGGCGATCTGGTCCGCCAGCAGGAGGCCGGCCGCGACCACGATCACGACGGCGACGATGCCCAGGATCACGCCGATGCGCCCCGGGGCATCTTCATAGCGCCTCGTCAGGACCATCACGGCGGCGATCGCGCCCGGCCCGGCGAGCAGCGGCGTCGCCAGCGGGACGAGCGCGACATTCGCCGTATCCGGTTGGGCCATCTCTTCGCCGCGAAGCATCTGCAACGCGACGAGCAGCAAGAGCATGCCGCCGGCGATGGCCAGGCTTTCCACCGAGACGTGGAGGTAATCCAGGACCAGCCGGCCGAACAGGGCAAACAGCACCACCAGTCCGCCGGCGACGGCGGCGGCCTCCAGTGCTGCCCGGCGTCGCGCCGCCCTCGGGCGTCCCGCGGTCAGGGCGATGAAGATCGGCGCACTGCCGAGCGGGTCCATGATGACGACGAGCGTGACGAACGCTTCGCCGAAAGCTCTCCAGCTCATCGCACCGTGTGCCCGGTTATCAGGACAGCCTACCGCGTCCACCGCGCTAGGATGGAATGGAGATGGCAGGCAAGAACGAGGAGCTTCTCTGGAAGCTGGCGGAGAGCGACGAAGTCGACATCGAGACTCGCCGCGATAAGAAGTCGCCCCTCCATCGCACCACCATCTGGATCGTGCCGACGCAGGCCGGCCCCTACGTTCGGTCCTTCAAAGGCAAGAAGGGGCGCTGGTACCAGGAGGCGCTCGCCAACCCGCAGGTCACCATCCGCGTTGGCCGGCGGAAGGTTGCGGCCCGGGCGGAGCCTGAAAAGAATTCGGCGGTCATCCGGGAGGTCAGCGCCGCCTATCGGGAGAAATACGGCGAGCGCTGGCCGGACGAAACCGCGCCGATGTTGCGGCGCTCGGTGTTGCCCACCACGCTGCGGCTGAGGGCCTAGTAGGGCGCCAACAGAGCCGGCTCCCAACGTTGAAGGCTGGCGCCGGCCTGGAAGGTCGATTCGGCGAAATCGAGGATAGCCTGCCGGGGATCACGGCTTCGCCGCACCGCGTCATAGGGCAGGATGAACTCACCGATCGTCGCATTCCAGCGGGCGGCGTCCGGGCGGATGGCCGCGCCGGCCAGGCCATCGGGCATCGGATGCGCGTACGCAAGGAACGCGGGCTGCTGGAATTTCGAACTCCCCGGCCAGAAGCCGACGCAGACCTGCTCGGCATCGCCGCTTACCCGCCGAATGATGCCGGCATCGGGTGGAGGTTCGGCCGGACGACCGGAGAACCGTGCGACCGCCAGGTCGAAGGTGCCCCACCAGAACGACACCGGTGTCGTCCGCCCACGGAACCGGCCCCGATGTTCCCTGAGGACGAGGTCGATCCGCGCCAGCAACCGCCAGAAGCGGTGAGCCCAGTCGGGCTCGTAATCCCTGTGGACCGTGTCCTGTGAAAACGGTATCGGGGTCTCCACCTCGGATGGCGTGGCCGTGATGCTGACGTTGATCTCGAGCGCGCGCAGCCGGTCCATCAGCTCGGCATAGAACTCCGCAACCGGCCGGGCGCGTAAGGCGATGCGCTCCAGCCGCCCGTCGTTCAACGCGACCACCACATCGTGATCGATCAGGTCGACGTCGATAGCGAAGCCTGACCGGCCACTCCACATCGGTGTGGTGGTCAGCCCCCGCGCCGTGAGGTAGAGCGGCACGTTCGCCCACTGCGGTTCGCGGTGGGTCAACGCGAGGCGCACCTTCCCGATCACCTGGAGATTCATATGCAGCGTGTCCAGAGTCGGCGCCCAGGCCTCGTATGGCAATTCCGGCCACTCCGCAATCTGCCGGGCCGCACCGGCCGTAATCACGTCATCAATAGTAGATGGCGGTCAAAGAAAAGTCCCGGCCTGGGCGGCCGGGACGGTGGGGAAGGAGGGAGCGCTGCTGGATTCAGTGGGAAGGCGATCGAACGATCGCCGTCGCCAGGACGAGTCCGCGCCGCCGTAAGGCCGCGGACTGCGGCGCGCTTTCCAGTTGCTCATCGCGTGCGCCTATCAGGCCACCCACGATGCCGCCATAGACAAAGCCCGCATAGACGCCGCAGGCAAGGAAGACCACCGGCTCGAGCCCGATGATCAGCGTTCCGATGAACCCCAACACGGAGCCGCTGAAGCCCCCGAGGAATGCCCCGCCGATCGCGCCGCGAATCATGCGCCGGATTTCATTAGTCATCGTCATAACCTCCCGAATTTCGAATGCGTTCCGATAGAGGCATGATGCGCGGTTCAACCTTTCGAAACGGTGACACCAACTAACTCCGTTAGCGGCGGAGCGAGAGGCTGCCTACGCTTCTTCCAGGCGGAAGCCAGAACCGCGCACGGTGACGATCCGCACGCCGGAGCTGACGAGCTTGGCACGAAGCCGGCTCATCTTCACGTCGATCACGTTCGAGCCAAGCGGCTCGGTCTCGTCCCTCCAGGCATGCTCGGCGATGGCCTTGCGCTCGACCACCGATGGGAAGCGCCGCATCAATAGCTCGAGGATGTGAAATTCGGCAGTCGTCAGGTTCAGCAGCTTTCCGTTGAGCGTTACATGGCGGCGCGCCGGATCCAGGGACAAAGAGCCCCGAGTCATGACGGGTCCATCGACGCCGCGTGGCCGCCGTTGGAGCGCGCGCACCCGCGCCACGAGTTCGCCGAAGTCGAAGGGTTTCACGAGATAGTCATCAGCGCCCGCATCGAGGCCCTGGATTCGATCAGGTGGCGTATCGCGCGCGGTCAGCATCAGAATGGCGGTCGGGCGGTCGTTGCGCCGGGCCCACGATGCGACCTCCACGCCGGGGACGCCTGGCATCCTCCAGTCGAGGATCGCGACATCGTATTCATAGAATTTCAGCTGCTCAATCGCATCGTCCCCCCGGTCGACCGAGTCGACGTAGTAGCCGGCATCTTCGAGACCCTGAACCAGGACTTCCCGCAGACCACGATCGTCCTCCGCGACCAGCACCCGCATCGCTAGGCTCCACTATGGCCGAGTTTCAACTGGAACTCCATGGTCGCATTGTCCTGGACGCTGACGAAACCGCCGATGCTGGGCGGGGTCATCCCGAAGTCGCTGAAGGGAAACGTGATCGAGCCGACCAGCTCGACCTGCGAGCCGCTCAGCCTGGCATCGATGGGGATCGTCACCGTTTTTGAGACGCCGTGGATCGTCAGCGTGCCGGTGGCCGCCACGTGAATCGCCTGGCCACTGGCAGCCTCGGCCGGCAACACGATCGGCGATGTCAACTGGAAGGTGGCGGTTGGATAGCGGTCACTTTCGAGCCCCTGCCGATGGATGCGTTGATCCCGCATCGACCGATCGCTCGTCAGCGTGCTGACATCGACGCTGAAGGAGGCGGCGCTTACCGTGTACGTGCTCGCCGATTGGGTGAGGGTTACGCTGCCAGTGATCGCGGATGTCCGTCCGACGGCGTCGCTCGGCGCGGCGAGGGAAGCCAGCTGCTCACGCACGCGATAGCCTGCCTGAGAGCCCGAGCCGACGGTCCAGGTTCCCGCTCCCGCCGTCGACGCGGGACTCGCCGCGGATGAGGAACTCGAGGGTTCTTGCGAGCTCAATGCCAGCTTCTGCGGAGAGGAGCCGGCAAAGACCATGAAGTAGACGATGCCCATGCCGAGGGCGGCGAGGACGATGGCCCCAGCCACGCCCGCGGCAATCACGTTACGTCGATGCTTCATCAGGTTCATCATGGTTCTGGACTGGGAGACGGCCGCCCGAGGACGAGCCGCCGCCTCCCCGCGCTGTCCGCTACATATTCGGACAGTTCGTATGCGCCGGAGCGGGCGATGTCGCTGGCGAGGCGCTCGGCGATGGGGACGCCGTGGCCGCGTTGGCCACCACAAAGCCGCCGATGCCGGCCCCGGTCGCCAGGCTCAAGGCCAGCACGGCCCTGATCACCGGGCGTCGGAGCACACCCAGCGCATCACCGGGCGGCGCTGCGCCATGCGGCTCAGCCACCGGCGCAGCCAAATCCTGATCCATTGTTTACTCCTTCGTTGCGTGAAGATCCGACGTTGCGGTCGCCAGCTCACCGCATAGGCACCGCCTCCTTGCTGACATGCCTTGATGCTGAGGGCGGTTACCTTTCAGTTGCATGACAATCATGGCGACCAGGCGGCCGCCGGTCATGAGGCGACCATAAGAACTGCGGCGCCGCGGAAGCGGCCGTGGGCGAGGTCATCGAGCGCTGCGTTCGCCTCAGCCAGGGGGTAGGCATGGACCTCCGTCTTCACGGGCACCCGAGGGGCGAGCGCCAGGAATTCCTCACGGTCGCGACGCGTCAGGTTGGCGACGGAACGGACCTGCCGTTCCTCCCAGAGCAGCTCGTACGGAAAGCTCGGGATGTCGCTCATATGAATCCCGGCGCAGACCACGACCCCGCCACGGTCGAGCGCTTTGAGCGCGGCCGGCACCAGCGACCCGACCGGCGCGAAGATCAGCGCGGCGTCGAGGGGCTCGGGAGGGAGGGTCAGCGAGTCGCCGGCCCATTCCGCCCCCAGGCTGCGGGCGAAGTCCTGCTTTTCCTTATCACCCGGCGACGTGAATGCGAAGACGCGACGGCCCTGGTAGCGAGCCACCTGGGCAATGATGTGCGCCGAGTCGCCAAAGCCATACAGGCCAAGGCGCTGCGCGTCGCCGGCCAGCCGCAGCGCGCGATAACCAATCAATCCCGCGCAGAGCAGCGGTGCGGCCTGCAGGTCTGGAAACGTCTCCGGCAGTGGAAAGCAGAAGCGTTCATCGGCGACGAGGTCCTCCGCATAGCCGCCATCGAGGTGGTAGCCCGTGAACTTGGCCTCCACGCAAAGGTTCTCGAGACCACGCCGGCAGAAGCGGCAGGTTTCGTCGACGAATCCGAGCCAGGGTACGCCGACGCGCTCGTCGGACGCAAAACGCCGCGCACCGCTGCCCTGACCGACGACCCGGCCAACCACCATGTGCCCGATGACGAGGGGCAGCTTCGGGTTCGCCAGCTCGCCGTTGATGACGTGAAGGTCGGTGCGGCAGACGGCGCAGACGGAAACCCGGATCAGAATCTGGCGGTCACCCGGGGTGGGAACAGGAAGGTCGACGAGCTGCAGCGGCGTTTTGACCGCGCGAAGCTGCATCGCCTTCATGAGTCCCCACCCCGACCCTCCCCCGCCGGCGGGGGAGGAAGATCGTCCCGCCTCGCCCGCAGGGGGATAGTGAAATTCGGCCCGGACGTTAGGCGGTGACTCCGCTCTTCAGGGTGGCCGTGAGGTTGATCTGGGTGGCGGCGAGAGCCCGCGAGACGGGGCAGGTCTTCTTGGCATCGTCGGCGATGCGCTTGAAGGTTGCCTCGTCGATGCCGGGCACATTGCCCTCTGTGTTTAGCTCGATCTGGGTGATGGTCCAGCCCTTCTCGATCTTGTCGAAGTGGACCTTGGCCGAGGTGCGGATTTCCTGCGGCTTATGGCCGGCCTCCGACAGAGCATTGGCGAGCGCCATCGAAAAGCAGCCGGCCTCTGCCGCGCCGATCAGTTCTTCGGGGTTGCTGCCGGTGCCGTTCTCCATCCGGCTGGCGAAGGTGTAACGGCCTTCAAAGGCACCACTTCCCAGCCGCATTGTTCCCGAGCCGTCCTGGAGCGACCGCTGCCACCGGGCTTCCGCTGTGCGCACGGGCATATCTGTGCCACCTCCATTGAACGAAGTTGCCTTGACCTGATCCTAGTGGACCGCACTGCCGGCCGCTGACAGGATCTGCAGCGTTCGGAGCCGATCCTCCTGCGTCTTGCCCTGGACCGATGCCAGCAGCAGAGTGACGCCCGCCGACGACCAGGCCTCCATCCGTTCGCGCACATACCCGGGCGGTCCGACGACGGTGATGCCATCGACCAGCGCGTCGGGCACTCGGCGGATCGCCTCGAGTTTCTTCCCGCTCAGGTAGAGGTCCTGGATGTCGCGGGCTTCATCCGCGAAGCCGTAGCGTGCAACGACCGCGTTGTAAAAGTTCTTCGACCGCGATCCCATGCCGCCGACATACAAGGCGACCCACGGCCGGATGGCGTCTCGCGCTCGCGCCCGGTCATCGTCGACGAGCACCGGGACGTATGGGGCGACCTCGAGCGAGTCGAGCGAACGCCCGGCGGCCCGTGCTCCCGCCTCGAGCTCGGGACGGAATAGATCGAGATGGTCGGGTGAGAACAGGGTCGGAATCCAGCCATCGGCGACTTCGCCAGTGAGGCGCAGGCCGGCCGGCGTCAGCGTGGCCAGAAAGATCGGCACGCTTGGTCGAACCGGCCGAGCCAGCAGTTTCAGCCCCTGGTCGAGCGTGAAGATCTCGCCCTCGAACCCCAGACGCTCCTGGCGCAGGACGCGCCGCACGATCTCGACTGTTTCGCGCATCCGCTGCAACGGCCGGTCGAATCGCATGCCGTGCCAGCCGCTGACGACCTGGTGGCCACTCGTGCCGAGCCCGAGGATGAAGCGCCCGTTGGAAATCAGGTCGAGCGTGGCTGCCGTCTGGGCAAGTAGCGTGGGTGTGCGACTGAAGACATTGACGATTCCGGTACCCAGCCGGATCTGCTGCGTCCTGGCGGCGAGCGCCCCCAGCATAGAGATCGCGTCGGTTCCCCATGCCTCCGGTACCCAGACGGAGTCGAAGCCCAGCGCCTCGGCGCGTTGGGTCATCTCGAGCCCCTCGGCGAAAGGCAGCCCGCCCTCGTAGGGAAGGATGAGCCCGATCTTCACGGTGGCATCCTACGCGAGGCGACCCGGGTCGAAGCTGAACTCAACGGGGTGGGCCGGCACCCTTTTGGATAAGAATCAGGGAACAGCCGGCCACCATCAAGGAGGATGCCATGGCAGAGCGGACGACGACCATCAACGCCGCGCTTGCGGGAACGATCGACCTTGGAGGCGATCTGACTGTCAATCGCTTTGGCTTTGGTGCCATGCGTCTCACTGGCGCGGGCATCTGGGGAGAACCGGCGGATCGCGAGGAGTGCAAGCGGGTGCTTCGCAGGACGCTCGAGGTCGGCATCAACCTGATCGACACGGCGGACTCTTATGGTCCGGAGGTCAGCGAACGGCTGATCGCCGAGACGCTCTACCCGTATCCCGACGACCTGGTGATCGCGACCAAAGGTGGAATGACCCGTCCGGGTCCCGGGCGCTGGAACCCCAATGGCCGTCCGGAGCATCTCCGCGCGGCCTGCGAGAGCAGCCTCAAGCGGTTGCGCGTCGACCAGATCGACGTGTATCAATTCCATCGGCCTGATCCGCAGGTTCCGTTCGAGGAATCGGTCGGCACGCTCGTGCAATTGAAGAACGAAGGCAAGATCCGCCACATCGGTCTTTCGAACGTGACTACCGACCAGTTGGAGGAGGCGCAGAAACTGACGCCGATCGTGTCGGTCCAAAATCGCTACAACCTGTTCGACCGCTCGTCGGAGCCAGTGCTCGAGGCATGCTCGCTCGAACAGATCGCGTTCATTCCGTGGCGCCCGGTTGAGGGTGGCGAGCTCAGCGAGGCCGGCGGCGCGCTGGCCGAGATCGCCCACCGGAATGGGGCGACGCCCAGCCAGGTCGCCCTGGCCTGGTTGCTGTCGCATTCGCCCGTGATGCTGCCCATCCCCGGGACCTCGAAGGTGGCGCACCTGGAGGAAAACCTCGGTGCGGTCGCGCTGGAGCTCGCTCCGGCTGAGCTCGCTGAGCTGGACCACCTCGCCATGGAGGGCTAGCGGCCGCGGACTCGACGGATACCGACACCGATGAGTACGACGCGCTGGACGAGGCGCTGATGGAAACCTTTCCCGCCAGCGATCCGATCGCGGTATCGAGCCCCCACCCTAACGCCTCAAACGCTCGCATCGCACTGAAGCGCGGCTCGCGTGGGCCGGCGGGCCCGGCCCTCCCCGCGAGCGGCGGAGGGAAAACGGAAGGCCCCACCCCGCCCTCTTCCGGGGGAGCGGACAGGAGGAGCGGCTAGCGCCACCACGGCAAGCGCGCCGCTTCGACGGCATCGCGCACCGGTTGTTCGAGGTCGATCTCCAGGCGGGCGACATTCTGGCTCCATTCGCCGGCCATGACGACTGCCATGGCCCCGCGGCCGACCGACTCGTCGTTGCGCCATCGGCGGAGGCAATCGACCGCGGCCGCCCGCAGCCGATCGACCGAGACGCGGTCGTGGCTCTCGGCCGGGCGGGCAAGGGCGAGCCGATCCGCGAGCTGGACCAGGCCAGCGAGCAGGATCAGGACCTGGGTCTCCACCGCGCGGGCACCCTCCACGCAGGTCGATGCCCGGTAACCCATACTGGCCAGCCACTCGAGCAGGTCGGCCGCCAGGATGGCGTGGTTTCCCGCTGAGAGCAGGAAGCCGGCCCGATCCGGGCTCAAGGGCGACGCGGCCTTTTCGTTGACGAAGTCGTCGAACGCCTCACCGGCCAGGTCACCGGCCTGAAGCGCGATCCGGCGAAGCGGATCGACGCCGGCCGGCCGCTCGAAACCCAGGATGTGATCGAAGGACCGGTCGAGATAGGCGGAGATCGCGCGGTAGAAGCGAGCCATCGCGTGGGCCAGCGCGCGTCGCACGCCGCGCGGCCACAGGAGCACGCCGACCACGACGCTGATTGCGACACCGACCAGCAGATCCTCGATGCGAACGACCCCAATCTGCCAGCCGGTCGGAACGATGAGGTTGAACATGATGATGAGCAGCAGGCTGAACGCGGCCTGACCGGCCGCGAACCCGATGGCGGTTGACGCATAGGCGGCGAGGAAGATGGCGAATGGGAGCACCGACCACAACAGCACGGTGTTCGTGCCCGCGACGAGGGCGAAGAGCCCACCAAGGACGACGCCCAGCAGGTTGCCGCCGATCGCCTGCACCGTCGTGCGTCCGGTGCCCAGGGCGTTCGATCGCAGCACCTGGAGCGTTCCGAGGACGACCCAGAACCCGTGCTGCAGTCCCAACCGATTCGCGAGAACAACGGCAATCGCCAGGCCGATGGCGATCCGCAGACTCGACTGCACCACCGTGGACGAAGGGTCGAGGTGCGCGCGGATCGTCCCGAGAACGCGAAGCATGACCCCGCCAAGCCCTCCGCGTGTCGGCGCCGAGGTTGCCACGGTTAACTCGGGCCGTCCGCCAGCCGTGATGATGGCGTTGCTGCCGAGCGCGATCGTCAAATAGGCAATGACCCGCAGGGTGTGGTCAACGTCGAGCCCATCAAGCACCTGATCGGCCGGGCGCCCGGCCTTGAGCTCCTCGCCCGCCCAGCGATCGAGCGCCGTGCGGTGGGCGAGGCGACTATCCTCGACGGCGCGAATGTCCGGGGGCGTACCTCCGGTGAGCACATCGGCGCTCGAGCGCAGGGCGGCAACTGTCGACTCGGCCAGGCGGTCACGCTCGGCGATGCGCGGCACCACCGTGGCGCGGTGTTGATAAAAGGGACGCTCCACGATGTCGACCACCCGCTGCAGCTCGATCAGCAGCTGCGCGAGGGCGCGGTCGCGTCGCGCCGGTCCGGCCGGACGCTTCGCCGTCGCGACGTATTCGCGGCGCGCGGCCTGTTCAGCGGCGCGAGCGGCATCGATCCGACGCTGCAGCTCGGCGGGATCGCCGCCGGCATTGAGCGCTTCAACGAGGTCGGCCACGCGCCGACATGCCTTCGCGGCCTGCTTGCATAACGTCACGCGCTCGAAGCGCGGCCACATGAACACGCCAGCGAGGGTCGAGATCACGCCGGCCAGGGCGAAGGCGCCAACCCTTATGGGAATGCTGGACGCGGGCGCGGGGACGGCCGTGGCGACGATGTAGGCCAGCAGCATGCCGGTCTGGCCGGCCACGAAAT
>VBHC01000036.1 GCA_005889535.1 Chloroflexota bacterium | reverse complement strand
AAGCCTGGAAGCGCGCCCGCCCCGGTCGTGCGATCGCGATGACGGGCTGTATGGCCAACAAGGAAAAGGACCGCCTGTACGAGCGGCTGCCCGATCTCGATTACCGGTTCGACATGCGGCAGTACGAGGCGTTCATCCGGGATCTGCAGGGTGAATACGAGACCGATCCCGCCCAGACCGGCGGGGCTATTCTGCAGCACGGGCTGACCGCATACGTCCCGGCGATCTTCGGCTGCAACGAGGTCTGTAGCTTCTGCATCGTCCCGTTCGTCCGCGGGATCGAACGGAGCCGGCCACTCGAGGATGTGGTGGAAGACGTTCGCCGATTCGCCCGACAGGGGGTGCGCGAGGTGACCTTGCTGGGCCAGACCATCAACTCGTACCGCGACCCGGCGGGCGGGGCGCGCCTGGCCGATCTGCTGGAAGCCGTCGAGCGGGTGCCCGGGATCTGGCGGGTCCGCTTCCTGACCTCGCACCCCCGCCACGTCCACGACGATCTGCTGTTCGCGATTCGCGACCTACCACGCGTCTGCGAGCACCTGCATCTGCCGTTCCAATCCGGCGACGACGCGATCCTCAAGCAAATGCGCCGCCGCTACACGATCGAGGAATATCGCGCCATCATCGCCCACGCGCGATCGTTGGTCGCGGACCTCTCGGTCTCAACGGACGTGATCGTCGGCTACCCGGGGGAGACGGAGGATCAATTCCAGCGCACGCTCGAACTGCTCGAGGAGATCAAGTTCGACGTCGTGCACATCCAGGGCTTTTCGCCGAGGCCGCGCACCACGGCCGCCCGGCAGCCGGACGACGTCCCGCCGGCAGAAAAGAAGCGCCGGATCAACGTACTGCTGGACGCACAGCGACGGATTGCGGAGTCGGCGAATCGGCGCTGGCTGGGACGAAACGTGGAGGTTCTGGTGGAGCGGGTGGGGGATGGCGAGCTCAGCGGGCGCACTCGGCAGAACAAGGTGGTCGTCGCCGCCGCGCCGCTCGGCTCGGATCCGGGAACGGTGCGCCGGGTGCGGATCGAGCAGGCGACGGCCTGGCAGTTGAAAGGCCAGGCCCTCAACTAGGCCACAGCGCTGAAGCCGGCCCCCGTTCTCGAGCAGTACCTGAGGGTGAAGCGCGAACACCCGGATGCCATCGTGCTGTTTCGACTGGGCGATTTCTATGAGACCTTCGGTGAGGATGCCGAACGGGTCGCGCCGCTGCTCGGCATCACGCTGACCTCGCGGGAGCTGGGCAAGGGGCAGCGCTTGCCGCTGGCCGGCGTGCCGTATCACGCCTTCGAAAGCTATGTCGGCAAGCTCCTCAAGGCTGGACTGCGGGTTGCGCTCTGCGACCAGGTCGAAGAGGCCGGCGCGTCGCCGGGGCTGGTCCGGCGCGAGGTGGTTCGCGTCCTGACCCCAGGGACCGTCGTCGAGGACGCCTTCCTGGACCGGGGCGCGAACTACGCAGTCGCCATCTGCCTCCGCTCGCACTACCACGGAATCGCGGCCCTGGATTGCTCAACCGGAGAGCTCGCCCTATTGCGAATCGAGCCGACCGACCCAGCGCTGCGTGATGAACTCGCTCGGCTGCGACCGGCGGAGCTGGTCGCATCGGAAAACGATCGGTCCCGACTGACGAATCTCGTGGGTAGCACGCCGGTCAGCTGGGTCGGCGCCCAGGACTTTGACGCCCGCGCCGCGGTTGGCCGGCTCTTGACGATGCTGGGCGTGGAGACGCTCGCGGCGTTTGGCTGCGATGAGTGGCCAGAGGCGCTCGCCGCCGCCAACGCGTTGCTACGGCACGTCGAGCGAGCTCGTTTACGACTCGAACCGGGGAGCCTGCGATTGCATGCGGAGCATCCACAGGCCTTCATGCACCTTGATCCGCCGACCCGCCGCAGCCTTGGACTCTCCGCCGACCGGCTGGCGACCGCGGATGACCTGGCAGGCTTGATCATTCGCGAGGCGACCACCGCCATGGGCGCGCGCGAGCTGCGACGCTGGCTCGATCAGCCGCTCCGTGACCGCGAGCGACTCGAGGAGCGACTGAACCGGGTCGGCGTGCTCCTCGACGATCCGCTCGCGCGCGGCCGGCTGCAGGTCGAGCTTCGCAGCCTGCCCGACCTGGAGCGGATCACGGCTCGTATCACCCAGGGCTTCGCCACGCCGCGCGACCTGCTGGCGCTGCGCAAAGCCCTGAGCGCGTTGCCGGGCATCCGGCGCATCGCGGCACAGTGGCCGGAGCTCGCCGCGCCGTTGCCCCCGCCGTCGCTCGACGAGGTTGCGCGCGTCCTGGCCGACGCCTTGCTGGACGACCTGCCCGCCACGCTCAAGGAGGGCGGGGTATTTCGGGCCGGCTTCGATGCCGAGCTCGACGGCATTCGGATCGGCTCGAGTGCGGCCCGCGACTGGATTGGCGGCCTCGAGCAAGCCGAACGACAGCGCACCGGGATTCGGTCCTTGAAAGTTGGCTTCAACCAGGTGTTCGGGTATTACCTCGAGGTGAGCCACGCGAACCGGGAGCCGATCCCGCCGGAGTATGTGCGCAAGCAGACGCTGGTCAATGGCGAGCGGTACATCACGCCAGAGCTCAAGGAAAAAGAAACACTGGTCCTCAACGCGAAGAGCGCGATGGTCGCGCGCGAGCATGACCTCTTCACGCAGCTCTGCCGGCGGATCACAACGGCGGGGAGCGATGTGCTCGATTCGGCGGCCTGGCTCAGCCAGCTCGACGCGGTCGCCGCGCTGGCCAGCGTCGCGGGACGACAGCGTTGGGCGCGGCCTGTCCTCCGCGACCAGCCGGGCATCGAGATCATCGGTGGGCGCCACCCGCTGGTCGAGGAAGCCCTCGGACCGGGACGGTTCGTGCCGAATAACCTGCGCCTTCAGCCTGAGGCCGATCAGGTTGTGCTCCTGAGCGGACCGAACATGGCCGGCAAGTCCACCTATCTCCGGCAGGCGGGAATCATCGTCCTGCTGGCCCAGGTCGGCAGCTTCGTCCCCGCCGAGCGCGCCGTCATCGGCCTGTGTGACCGCATCTTTACCCGGGTGGGAGCCCACGACGAGCTGGCACGTGGGCTGTCCACCTTCATGGTGGAGATGGTGGAGACCGCCCACATCCTGGCGCATGCCACCCCGCGCAGCCTCCTGATTTTCGACGAGGTCGGCCGCGGCACCAGCACCTACGACGGAGTCAGCATCGCCCAGGCCATCCTCGAATATCTCCATGACGCGCCCCAGCTGCAATCACTCAGGAATTTTCGAATGGAGGTTCGGGAAGAAGGGGAGCGGGTCATCTTCCTGCACCAGGTCGTGGAGGGTGGCGCGGACCGCAGCTACGGCATTCATGTCGCCGAGCTCGCCGGCCTGCCGCGCCAGG
The DNA here is from genome assembly GCA_005889535.1 of Chloroflexota bacterium. Lineage (GTDB taxonomy): Bacteria > Chloroflexota > Dormibacteria > CF-121 > CF-121 > CF-13. The sequence continues at coordinate 1,485 of VBHC01000036.1, read as the reverse complement.
TCGTGGTGCGCGCCCGGCAGGTGCTGTCGGAGCTCGAGGGCCAGCGACCGCTCGAGCGTCCTGAAGCCAGCGCTCAACTGAGCCTGCCGCTGGATCACCCCGTGGTCGCCGAGTTGAAGCAGCTCGACCTCGAACGCCTCTCGCCGCGAGAGGCGCTGGAAAAGCTCTATGCCTGGCAGGGGAAACATGTCGCGCCCTGAGGTCGGACTCGAGCCTGGCCAGACTATCGGGATTCTTCCTGCGGCGGTTGCCAACGGGATCGCCGCCGGCGAAGTGGTCGACCGCCCCGCCGCCGTCGTCAAGGAGCTGGTCGAAAACTCGATTGACGCGGGCGCGGCCAGGATCCAGGTCCGGATCGCGGCGGCCGGCCAGGAGCTGATCGAGGTCGTCGATGACGGGCAGGGCATGTCACCTGCCGACCTGCCAGTGGCGTTCCATCGCCATGCGACCAGCAAGCTGCGCTCCCTCGAAGACCTTCCGACGATCCACACCCTTGGCTTTCGTGGCGAGGCCCTGGCCAGCATCGCCGCCGTCGCCGAGGTGGAGGCGGTGAGCCGGAACCGCGATAGGGGAGAGGGATATCGCGTCCGCATCCAGGCCGGGGAATTGCTGACCGCTGGGTCCGCCGGCTGTCCGGTCGGCACGCGGGTCAGCGTCGAGCAATTGTTTTTCAACACCCCGGCCCGGTTGAAGTTCCTCAAACAGCCCGCGACCGAAAACGCCGTGATCAGCCGGCTGGTCGGCGAGCTCGCCCTCGGCAATCCGACCATCGCCTTCAGCCTCGAGGTCGACCGGCGTCGCGTGATCGAGACACCCGGGACCGGTGATCTCCGAGCCACATTCGCGGCGGTCTATGACGCTGAGACGGCTTCGGCGATGCTGCCAATCGAGGAGTCAAGCGTGCGTGGGTTGATCAGCCCGCCCGCCCTGCATCGCGGCACCCGGGATCACGTCGTCATCCTGGTCAACGGCCGGCGCATTCAACATCGCAACCTGGTGTTCGCCATCGAGCAGGCGTATCGGGGTCTGCGCGAGCCGGATCGGTTTCCGCTTGCCGTGCTGAGCGTGCTCGTCGACCCGGCCGAGGTCGATGTCAACGTGCATCCGACCAAGCGCGAGGTTCGATTCCGAAACGAGAGGGCCATCTTTGCGGCGCTCGAACGGGCCTGCTATCACGCGCTGCGACAGAGCCCGCTGTACGAGCTCCAGGCGGGTGTAAGCGGGCGGCTGCTCGAGCTGCGGGAGACAGCCCTCACCCCCGAACGTCTCAAACGCTCGCCTGGCACTGACGCGCCGCTCGCGTGGGCCGACGGGCCCGCCCCGCAAGGGGGGAGGGAGATGGACACCCAGAGTTCGTGGCTGCCGCCGCTGGCGTACGTGGGGCAGCTGCTTAACGGTTATCTGGTGGCCGAGGCACCCAACGCCCTGGTCTTGATCGACCAGCACGCCGCGCACGAGCGGGTGCTGTTCGACCGGATCCTTGAG
>VBHC01000035.1 GCA_005889535.1 Chloroflexota bacterium | reverse complement strand
ACGGCGACCGAGTACGCCGGCATGGTGGCCGTCGGGAAGCCGGCTGCGGAGCGCCAGCTTGGCATCGCCGACTGCGGGTCCACCTCACCCGGACCGGGCCACGATTGCTTCATGGACCTGGGTGCGTCGGAGGCGATCATCGGGAGCAACGCGGGCTACTTCCATGGGAGCCGATTTGGATCGGGGTGCTGGGTTTACCTGGATCGGGACGGCGGCGGCTGGCACTACGTCGATGTCCGCTGCGCTCAGGCGCCGGGCTCACTCCCCCGAATTGGCATGGACGACGTCGTCAAGGTTTCCGGTTGCGCCAATGTCCGCGCACAACCAGGGCTTCAGGCGCAGGTCGTCCGCTGCCTGCCGAATGGCACCACGGTCCACGTCGTGGGTGGTCCGGCATTTTCGGATGGCAAGCTCTGGTGGCTGCTTGAGGGTCAGGGGTGGATGGTCCACGACTCGCTCGTTGGTGGCGCTGGTTAAGCGCGAACGATCACGCTGGTCAGCGGGATGCGGCCGCTGACCGCAGCCTCCCCAATCTCGAGCGTGCCGCCGACTGCAGCGATGCGATCCTGACTCGCCTGCATCTCGCCGTCGACAACCCCTGCCAGCCCGTCAACCGAGAATCGCAGCTGGTCGCGGTCGTCGACGAGCCGGATGACCGTCGATGTGGTCGCCCGGCGGAGCGCCTCGAGGCAGCTGAAATAGACGGCCGCCTCGATCCCCGGCTCGAAGCGTCGGCTCGCCACGTCATCCGCGGCCTGGATGGCAACACCCGTTTCAATCTTGCGGACCTGAGCCTGGAGCGCCGGGATCAGGCCCTTGTCCGCAAGCAGGGGCGGAAAGATGCCCCGGGCCAGCTCCCGGAGTTCGTCGAGCGTTTGCTGCGTCACCGCGGTCAGGTCTTCGAGGCGGCTGATGGCTTGATGGGGATCCTGGCCGAGCAACCGATCAACATCGGCCAGCTGACCTGCCATCGCTTCCAGCTCCGGCTGGACGCCCGCCCGGATTTCGGCTTCGAGCCGCCGGCGCTCGGTTTCCTGGGCGGTGACGATTCGCTGCCGCGACGCGCGCAGGTCGGCGGCCTGTACCGAGAGTTGCTCGAGTTGTGCCTGCAACGCAGCTGTCAGCCGGACGTTGTGCAAGACGAGTCCCGCCTGTGCGGCGAGGTCGGCGAGCAATCGCCGCTCCCCTGGCGTGAGGATCTCGCCGGCGCCTTTGCGGATAGCGATCTCTCCGATCGTCTCGCCCTGATAGCGCACGGGAAACGCGTGTGGAAAGGTCGTCTCGCCTGCCTGGTCTGGCCAGCTCGTCACCCGACGCGAACCGTCGGGTAGGAGCAGCGTGACGCGGGCCGCGGTGGCGGCGACGCCGCGCGCCGCGGCTTCGGCGGTCCTGGGCAGCGCCTCGTCGACCGACAGCGTATCCGCCATCCGGTCGGCAAAACCGGCCATCACCTCATAGGGCGTGGCGCGGCGGCCGTAGACGAGCCGGTTTGCCATCCGCCGGGTCCGCTCGCGCACGGGCTGAAAGGCGACCGCGACCACGGCGGTGGCCACAATCGACAGCAAGAGGTTCGGCCGGGTGCCGCCGCCCAGCGCGGCGCCGATGCCAACGACGATTCCAACGTAGACGACGGTGATGAAGGCGGCGAGCGCGCCGTAAACGAGGGCACGGTTGATCACCACGTCGATGTCATAAAGGCGGTAACGAAGCACCGCAATCGCGATGCTGATCGGCAACAACGGGACCGTCAATCCGGTCGCGGTCTGGGCCACGATGTTCGGCACGTTGCCTTGCAGGACGAACGGGACGACGGCAACGATCACCGCCACCAGGAACCAACGGAGCTGTTGCCGCTGGCGGCCATCGCCTCGGCGATAGCGAACCACGACCGAGGCAATCGATCCGATCATCGCCGCCAGGCCAAACAGCAGCGCAATGTTGACCAGGACCTTGAACACCGCATCGAATTGCGGCAGCGCTAACGGGTTCAGGACGCCCGGGTAGTCGGAGTTGATTGGACCCGGCGCGAAGGCATTCCCGGCAAATGCGAGGGCGGCGAACACCAACCCACTCGCCACCACGATCCGCCAGCGCCGCGACAGCAACCGGCCGTCAGGAAACAGCATGGGCACGAAGAGCAGGACCATCAGGGCGAATGGGATCCACAGCCAGCCGCTGATCCAGGCGACGACGTGGCCAAAGGGCAATGAGCCGGGCTGACGCACCAGCGCGAGGTTGGAGTAGTCACCGGCGACAAACGTCAGATAGATGTCAACGCCGATCGCGAGCAGCAGCCAACCGATGAGGTGGTTGGGCCGATGCCGCAGGATCAGGACGCCCATCGCCGGAAAGGCAAGGAAGGTGATCAGCGACAGGGCGGTCAAGTCCACGGGGGTCTGGTTTGCGATACCGACCAGGACCGTGGCGACCGCCAGCGCGATGGTAAGCACCGCCAGGCCGAGGGCGGTTGCGGGAACGGCAGGTCGTCGGATCATCGCGCCGCTCCCACGGCGGACTGGGCATGTACTGGCAAGATCCCGGTCACGACCGTGCCCGCACCGGGGCGTGATTCGACAGTCAGGGTGCCGCCGAGCGATGCCAGCCGGTCCTTCATGTTCTGGACTCCGGCTCCGGTCACGGCACGTTCGGGATCGAAGCCAATCCCGTTGTCGGTAACCGCGAAGCGGAGATGGCTATCGCGCTGCTCGAGGTGAATGGCGGTCCGGGAGGCGCGTGCATGCTTGGCCGCATTCTGGAGTGCCTCGAGGCAGCAGAAATAGACGGCCGCCTCGACGTCGGGATCGTAGCGGGCGACGCCGTCGGCCGTGACCTCGGCATGCGCGCTCAGGGCGTCCAGCAGGCCACGCTCGTGGAGTCCCGGTGGATAGATGCCCTGGGCAAGGTCACGCAGGGTTTGCAACGCCTCTGCGGTCTGCGCCTTGAGTTCGATGATCGACCGTCGGGCTTTTTCCGGATCGCGTTTGGCCAGGGTCGCGGCCAGCCTGAGCTTTACCGCGAGTGCCACCAGGTGCTGCTGCGCGCCGTCATGGATGTTGCGTTCCAGGCGCCGCCGCTCGGCATCCTGCGCGGCGACGATGCGTTGTCGGGATTCGCGGAGCGCGCCGGCCTGACTCGAGATTTCCTGGAGGCGGGCCTGCAGCTCTGCCGTCAGCCGAATGTTGCGGAGCACTTGCCCGGCCTGGGCGGCGAGATCCGTCAGTAGGCTCTCCTCCACCGGGGTAAACGGCTCACCCGCCCCCTTCTTCAGCGTCAAGACACCAAGCACCTCGCCCTCGTGTCGGACCTGGACGACGCGGTCAGCTACCTCAGCCCCTAATGGCGGCTCGCCTTCCGGCCAGCTGGCAGCCGCAATCGGATCTTCGGCTCGATAGATCCAGACCGTCGCCATCGTGGCACTGGTGCCTTCCACCAGCACGCGCGCCAGCCGCGACAGGACTTCCTCATCGGCATAGGCG
>VBHC01000034.1:3648-5548 GCA_005889535.1 Chloroflexota bacterium | reverse complement strand
TCGTAGTTGATCACCTGCTCGCGCTTGCCAAAGCGCACCATCAGGTCCAGCGCGCGCTGGGCTTCGGTGAACGCTGGCTTGAAGTCGTCGGGCTTGACGCACAGTCGGCCAATCGAAACCGACACTGTGATGCCGAGCTCCGACTCGGCGACCGCCTCGCGGATCCGCGCGGCCAGAGCCTCGGCCTCCGGATCCTTGCCGTCGGCAGGCTGGGGCACGAGCACGATGACGCTGTCGCTGTGCGCACTGACCAGGTGGCGCGGATGATGCCGGCGGACCGCACCGGTCACGACCTGGAAAAGCTGATGCTTGAGCGCGATGACCCGCCCTTCCTCGTAGTGCCGCTCCCTGATGAACCGCCCGAAGTGGTCGACGTCCACCACCAGCAGTCGGTGCGGCACCGAGAGGTCGTAACGTAGGTGGCGCGCGCGACGCTGGACGTTGGCCTCGTCGCCGAAAGTGCCATTCAGCAGGTCGTCGACCAGTTCGCCGCGGACCCGGTCCTCGGCTTCGGCGACTTCGCGCTGTTTGATCATCTCGAGCGCGATTACCGTCGCCGCGTGCTCGATCGCCATCATGGCGAGCTCTTCGTGGTGCTGCGGGAGGTCGATGATCGAGAGGTAGCCAAGGCATTCGCGGCCCGCCAGCACGGGCGCGATGATCCGTTGGGCCGTCAGGCCGAGCTCTGGGAACGGCGGCACCTTGTGTGGGACCCGCCCCTGGACCACCTCATGCAGCATGGCCCTGATGGCGGCGGCCTGCTGCACCTTGGGCGGCGTGCCGTGATGAGCGAGCGTCTGCTGCCGGTGCTTGTCCGTCACTCCGGGGACGACATGGCTGGCCAGCAGGTGGAAATTGATGTCTTCCAGGGCGATCGAGCTCTCCACCAGCTCACCCAGCGTCTTGACGATCGCATTCAATCCCTGGCCGTCGAGCGCCAGGTCGGTGAACTCGCGGTGAATCTCGATGGAACGCCGGAGCTCCGCATTCTGCGCGTTGATGATCCGCTCCAGGATCGGGTTCATGATCTCGAGGTAGGAGACGTCGGGCGGGATCCGGATCAATGGGATGCCGAACTCGTCGGCCTGGCCGAGCATGTCGGCCGGGATCTGGGGCAGGTAACGCTCCGGCTTGATCACCAGGCCGGCCGATTTGACGGCCGCCAGGTTGCGCATCAGGTCCCGCTGAGCCGCCTGGTCGTCCTTGATGGCGAACGCCACCGTCAGCAACAGCTCGCCCTCGGCGAGCCAGCTGATGGTTTCGGGGGATTCGAGGACCTTCACCCAGGTGATGGTTCGCTCGAGGCCGCCGGCCCCGGCCAGCACCTCTCCCCTCCTCAATCCCCCCAGCGCCATCGCTTCCCGGACCGTCAGCGCCATGGGAGTGACTAGTATGCCTTACCGGGCGGCTCGCGTGAAGGACCAAAGGAAACAAGAACTTTTGGATCTTTCACACAATAGACGTTCGCGGCAGACGCTGCTAGCGTCTGTTGCTGAGTCAACCGGCGTTGATGGGGCTTACTCACCCCCGTAGTTGGCGGGCTCGAACAAGAGGGGCGGTCACGGGCCGCAAGCAAGGTGGTACCGCGGGAGGGTTTCCTCTCGTCCTTGCAGCAGAGCATGCCGATCGACCAAGCAAGCTGCAAGGAGGTACCGATGGCCAGCTATACGATCGAAATTCCCGACCCGCTGCACCACGAGATCCAGGAGCGCAGGCACCAGATCGACGTGGCCGGCATCTGTACACAGGCGCTGACCGCTGCTGTTGCCCAGCCGCCAAACTCCGCCCATCAGTTCGGGCGAGAGCACGAGGTTACCGAGGCGATCAATCGCATGTTCAGCGATTGAGGGGCGTCGCACCCGTGAGTACCAGCATGATCGACCTGGCTGAGCACGACCTC
>VBHC01000034.1:0-3631 GCA_005889535.1 Chloroflexota bacterium | reverse complement strand
GTGGGGCATCACCTCCTATGCGGGCGTCAATGGTGGCGGCCTGATCCACGTGACCAAGCACCTCGAGCCGCTGGTCGACCCGTCGGAGGCAACCGACGGCGCGCCGCGCCTGTTGACGATGGGCGAGTATGTCGCCGGCTTCGTGCCGCTCGGCTACTACCTCGCCTCCGGCCGCATCGGCGGCTGCATCACGACGACGGGCGCCGCCACCAAGCTGGGCGGAAGTGGCCTTACCGACGCCAAGCTGCATAACATCCCGGCGGTCTATCTCGTCGCGCTCAACTCGACGATGTCTATCGGACAGGCCCCGCTCCAGGACGTGTCCATCCATGGCATGAACATCGTCCCGCAGCTCCAGGCGGAGCTGGGTGAGGGCTGCATCATCATCGACGACATCGACACGATGGAGGAACAGTTGGAGCGGGCGCAGGCGATCCTGATGGAGTCGAGGCCGATCGCCATCGCCTTCTACCCCGACATCCTCTCGAAGCCCGCGGCCATCGACGTCCCATCTCAGCCCCGGGAGCGCGGCTTTCGCACCCAGGATATCGAGCGGTTCGTCGAGGATTTTCCCCGGATCGCGGACGGGCGCCGCGTCGTGATCTATGTCGGCAGCGAGGCCGCCCGCTGGCCGGGCATGCCCGCGCTCACGACCCGGCTATCGGAGCTGCTGCAGGCTCCGACCGTCTGGTCGGTCAACGGGGCCAACGCCGTCTCGCCCGAGAACCGCTACGGCTTCGGGTACATTTCGTTCGGCGGAAACGACGAGGCGATGAAGCTCTGGCGGAGCGTCGGTCCAGAGGACTGCGTGATTGCGCTCGGCTTCGACCCCGGCGAGTACTCGCTCAACCTGGCCACCATTCCGGCTGGCCAGCTCTGGCACTTCACCGGATGGACCGAGCAGTACGGCCACATCGCCGGTGAGTTCCGTCATCGGGTGCGCGGCGATTATCACGTCGTTCGCGGCGATATCGATGCGACCTTGAGCGAGATTCTCCCGCGCCTGGCCCACCGCGGCGTCGGCCGGCGCCCGGCGGTCGAGCTACCCGAGCGCCTGAACACCCGACAGATCTCCAGGGACGTCCGCGACGGCTCGGTCGATTTCATCGCCTTTTACGAGGCGCTGCACCGGTCCTGGCGGCCGCACAGCATCGGGTTCGACGACGTCTGCATCGCCTATAAAGACCGGCAGTACGTGACCCAGCGACCCCACCCGTACATTCCCTTCCATACGACCCACGACGGGTCGGCGATGGGCGGAGGCTTCGGCCTCGGCGTGGGTGCGAAGCTCGCCGACCCGAGCCTCAATACTTTCGTGTTCTCCGGTGATGGCTGCTGGCGTCTCTTCGGTGGCGCCCTGGCCGATGCCGCCAACCTCGACCTTCGCCTGTTCATCATCAACAACGGCGTTTACGGAATCGTCGACAAGGGACTGGAAGTGGTGATCCCGGATGTCGAGCGCCGCCGCTATCACGCATCACTGCCGTCGATCGACTTCGTGGGCGCGGCGCGGGCGCACGGCTGGGACGGCTTCAGGGTGAACCCCGATTTGAGCAACCTCGGCGAGATCATGGACGCCTGCTACGAACAAACGGGGCAGTCGATAGTGGTCGATGTGCCAGTGGACGCCGACCAGGTGATCGGCCTGAATCCTCGCCTCAACAACCTCACCACCAAGACGTACCTCTAATGGCGAAGGTCTATCACGACGACGACGCCGACATGTCGGCGCTCGCCGGTCAGCGCGTGGCCGTGATCGGCTACGGCAGCCAGGGCCATGCGCACGCCCTCAACTTGCAGGACAGCGGCGTCGACGTCGTGGTCGGCCTCTACAAGGGCAGCAAGTCCTGGGCCGCGGCCGAGGAAGAAGATCTCCGGGTGGAGACCGTCGAGAAGGCGGTCGAGCTGGCCAACCTCGTCATGATGCTGGTGCCCGACCAGACGCAGAAGCGGCTTTACGACGAGGCCGTCAAGCAGAACCTGAAGCCGGGTAGTGCGCTGATGTTTGCCCACGGCTTCAACATTCATTTCAGCCAGATCCTGCCGCCCGACGATGTCGACGTTGCCATGGTGGCGCCCAAGGGGCCGGGCCACATCGTCCGGCGCATGTTCAAGGAAGGCATCGGCGTTCCCGCGCTGTTCGCGGTCCAGCAGGACACCACCGGCAAGGCCCGCGCCCGCACGCTGGCCTACGCCCGCGGCATCGGCTCCACGATGGCGGGCGTGCTCGAGACGACCTTCAAAGAGGAAACCGAGACCGACCTCTTCGGCGAGCAGACCGTGCTGTGCGGCGGCATTAGCCACCTGATGAAAGCCGGCTTCGACACGCTGGTTGAGGCGGGCTACCAGCCAGAGCTGGCGTACTTCGAGTGCATCCACGAGATGAAACTGATCGTCGACCTCATCTATCAGGGTGGCCTGAGCTACATGCGCTACAGCGTCAGCGATACTGCGGAGTTCGGCGACTATGCCAGCGGGCCCCGCGTCATCAGCACGGCGGTTCGCGAGGAGATGCGGCAGATTCTGCGCGAGATCCAGGACGGCACCTTCGCCCGGACCTGGATCCTGGAAAACCAGGCGGGCCGCCCCGCCTTCAACAACTACCGGCAGCAAGCCAAAGGCGAGCTGGTCGAAAAAGTCGGCGCCAATCTGCGAGCAATGATGCCGTGGCTCAAACCAAACGGGAAGGCGAAGAACTGATGGAGCAACGGGTCTATATCTTCGACACCACCCTGCGCGACGGCGAGCAATCGCCGGGGGCCTCGTTGAATTCCGATCAGAAGTTGGCGATCGCCTGGCAGCTGGCGCGACTCGGCGTCGATGTGATCGAGGCCGGCTTCCCGCTGTCGTCGCCCGGCGACTTCGAGGCGGTACAGCGGATCGCCCGCCACGTGGAAGGCCCCGTGATCACGGCCCTGGCCCGCGCCGCCCGACCGGATATCGATGCGGTCTGGCAGGCGGTTCGTGATGCCGAGCGAAAGCAGATCCACATGGTGCTCTCGGTGTCGGACATCCACATCGAACGAAAGCTGCGCTCCAATCGGCGCGACGTCCTCCGCCGCGGCGTGGAGGCGGTTGCCTACGCGCGGTCGCTCTGCGACCAGGTCGAATACTCGCCCGAGGATGCCGGGCGAGCCGATCCCGATTACCTCTATGAAACCCTTGAAGCCGTGATCGACGCCGGGGCGACCGTCGTCAATATCCCGGACACTACCGGCTATACGCTGCCCAACGAGTTCGGAGCCCTGATTGCCTCCATCCGAGCCAATGTGCCCAACATCGAGCACGCCCTTATCAGCGTGCATTGCCACAACGACCTTGGTCTGTCGACGGCCAACAGTCTCGCCGCGGTATTGAACGGCGCCCGGCGAGTGGAGTGCACCATCAACGGCATCGGCGAGCGAGCCGGCAACGCGTCGCTGGAAGAGGTCGTGATGATCTTGCGCACCAGGGAGAAGTCGCTCGGCCTGCCCACCGGCATCGACACCACGCGGCTGGCCGAGGTCAGCGCCCTGGTGGCTCGCGAAAGCGGCATTCCGGTCCAGCCCAATAAGGCGGTAATCGGGGCCAACGCCTTCGCCCACGCCTCGGGCATCCATCAGGACGGCGTCCTCAAGGACAAGCTGAACTA
>VBHC01000148.1 GCA_005889535.1 Chloroflexota bacterium | reverse complement strand
GACTGAAGATGCTCGATCGCAATATTCCGCGTCATGGCTATCCCGTGCTGAGCGACGGTCAACCGGTGGGAGTTGTGACCTCGGGCAACGTCTCCTTCACGCTCGGGTACAACATCGGGATGGCCTACGTCCCATCCGCGCTGGCCGAGCCTGGAACCCGGCTCGGAATCGAGGTCCGCGGGAGCGCGGCGCCGGCCGAGGTGGTTTCCCTCCCGTTCTACAAGCGACCACGTCCCAAATGACAAGAAGGGGGAAGCGATGCCAGAGCTGAGCCAGATGCGATTCAGCGAGAGCCATGAGTGGGTCAAACAGGACGGTGATACGGCGACGGTTGGAATCACGGAATATGCCCAGTCCCAGTTGGGCGACGTCATCTACCTCGAGCTGCCGACGGTCGGCCAGCAGCTGGATGCCGGTGGCCGGCTGGGCGTTATCGAATCCGTCAAGGCCGCGTCCGATCTCTTCAGCCCGATCGGCGGTGAAGTCGCCGACGTCAACCAGGAATTAAAGGACCATCCCGAGTACGTCAACCAGGATCCGTACGGCAAGGGCTGGATCATCAAGCTCCGCGCGATCAAGGACAACCCGAAACTGCTGGACCAGAAAACCTACGACGATTTCGTGAAGGGTAAGTCCCCCTCGTGACCGGTTGACCTACCTACCGAACGCCGAAAAGGATCGCGCCGAAATGCTCAAGGCGCTCGAGCTCGAGAGCGTCGATGGCCTCTTCACCCACCTCCCCGAGCGGCTGCGGCTCGAGCGCGTCGATTTGCCGGAGCCGCTGTCGGAGGTCGAGCTGGTTCAGTACTTCCGTGAGCTGGGCCGGCTGAATCACCGCATCCCGCCGTCGCACAGTTTCCTCGGCGCGGGCGCATCGCGCCGGTTCAGCCCCGCGATCGTGAACCAGGTGATCTCCCGGCCTGACTTCTACACCACCTATACGCCCTACCAGGCGGAGGCCAGTCAGGGAACGCTGCAGGCAACGTATGAATTTCAGACCATGATCAGCCTGCTGACCGGACTCGACGTGGCAAACGCCTCGCTGTACGACGGAGCCACCTCGCTGGCGGAGGCAACCGCCATGGCGGTGGCACACACCAACCGGCAGAACGTCGTCGTTGCCGGCGCGCTCCACCCGGAGTACGCGCAGGTCCTGCAGACTTATTCCGAAGCGCAGCACTATGAGATCCTCCGGGTTCCGGCCGGCGCGGACGGCCGCGTCGATCCGGCAAAGCTTGAACCAGCGGTCACGGCGACTACCGCGGCCGTCATCCTGCAGCAGCCAAATTTCTATGGCGTGCTCGAAGATCCCCAGCCGATCAGCGACCTGGCCCATCGGTCCGGTGCCCTCCTGATCGCTTGCGTCGATCCGATTTCGCTTGGCCTGCTGGCGGCCCCGGTGGACTACGGCGCCGACCTGGCGGTCGGCGATGGACAGCCGCTGGGAATACCGCTGTCATTTGGCGGTCCGTACCTGGGGTTCATCGCCTGTAAGGAACCGCTGCTCCGCCGAATGCCCGGTCGGCTGGTCGGCGCCACCGTCGATGCGCAGGGCCAACGCGGGTACGTCCTGACCCTCCAGGCGCGGGAACAGCACATCCGGCGGGAGCATGCCACGTCGAACATCACCACCAACCACGCCTTGATGGCGCTGGCCGCCACCGTCTACCTGGCGCACATGGGTGGTGCGGGCTTGAAGCAACTCACAGAGCTCAGCGCCCAGCGGGCTCATTACCTGGCGGCTCAGCTGGTGGAGCGCAAGGGATATCGGCTGGCATTCGACGCCCCGTTTCTGTGGGAATTCGTGCTGCGCACCCCCTATCCAGCCGAGCAGGCGCAGAGCTTCATGCTCGAGCGGGGTGTGCTGGCGGGCCTTCCGCTGGGCCGGTTCTTCCCTGAGCTGTCGGACGCACTGCTGGTTTCGGTCACCGAGCTCAACCATCCTCGCGCCATCGAGCGCTACCTCGAGGCGCTGGCATGAGCGAGCCCCTGCTCTTCGAGCTCGGACACCTGGACCGACCGAGCCCCCGGCTGCCGGCGCCCGGGGTCAACGTCAGGCCGATCGATGAACTGGTTCCGGCTGGCCTGATGCGGCGGTCATCACTGCCGATTGCGTCCTTGAGCGAGCCGGAGGTCGCGCGCCACTTCGGCCGCTTGGGACGGCTCAACTTCAACCTGCACCAGGGTCTGTATCCGCTGGGATCCTGCACCATGAAATACAACCCGGCGGTCAATGAAGCACTGGCCCGCCTCGATGACTTCGCCGACCTGCATCCGTACCATCCGCCGGCGCGCGCTCAGGGCGCGTTGCGCCTGATGTGGGAGCTGGAGCGGGCGCTGCTCGCGCTGACCGCGATGGATCGTATGAGCCTCCAGCCGGCCGCCGGTGCGCATGGCGAGTGGACCGGCCTGCGCATGATCCAGGCCTACCACCGCAGCCGGGGCGAGAGCCGTGACGAAGTGCTGGTCCCGGACAGCGCACACGGGACGAACCCGGCCAGCGCCACCCTGTCGCGGCTCAAAACCGTGACGATCAAGTCGGGGCCGGACGGTCTCGTCCAGCTCGACGACTTTAGGAGCAAGTTGTCGCCCCGGGTGGCCGCGGTGATGCTGACCAATCCCAACACCGTCGGGCTGTTCGAGAAGGACATCCTGGAGATCGCGCGGCTATCGCATGAGCAAGGGGTGCAGGTCTACTACGACGGCGCCAACCTCAACGCGCTGGTGGGTATAGCGCGGCCCGGCGACATGGGCTTCGACGTCGTCCACCTCAACCTGCACAAGACCTTCTCCACCCCGCACGGCGGCGGAGGCCCGGGAGCCGGACCGGTTGGCGTGAAGTCCCATTTGGTTCCCTTCCTCCCCATCCCCACGGTGGAGCGCACCGATGAAGGATTCCGTTTTGAGTATGACCGTCCGCAGTCGATCGGAAAAGTACGCTCCTTCTACGGCAACTTCGGGATGCTGGTTCGCGCCTACGCCTACATTCGCACCTACGGCAACACGATCGCCGAGGTCGCAGCGAACGCCGTGCTCAACGCCAGCTATCTGCGGCACCACCTGCGCCGTTCCTTCGGGGACGCCTTCGGCGGCCCGTCGTTGCATGAATTCGTGTTGACGGCGAAGAAGGCCAAAGCCCAGGGGGTGTCGGCGAAGGATATCGCCAAGCGGCTGATCGACCTCGGCTTTCACCCGCCGACCGTCTACTTCCCGTTGATCGTTCCCGAGGCGCTCATGATCGAACCCACTGAAACCGAATCGAAGGCCGCGCTCGACGCCTTTATCAAGGCGATGGAGCAGATCGTCGAGGAGATCGCCCGCGATCCCGAGGTCGTCAAGACGGCGCCGCATGATGCCCCTGTGGGACGGCTTGATGAGGTCCGGGCGGCGCGCCAGCTGGACCTGCGCTGGCGTCCCACGGCCACCGAACCAGCAGCCGTTGCCGCTTCCGGACCCACGCCGAAAACTGCCCCAGGTTAGGCGTCGGCAATAGCCGATTTTTGGCGCGAAATTCGATATAATTTGAATACGCGATTTGCTGAATCCTAAGGAAAAAACGACGCCTGCCTATGACGCCAAGGCCATCCAAGTTTTGGAGGGTTTGGAGCCAGTCAGACGCCGTCCCGGAATGTACATCGGGTCCACCGATAACCGGGGTCTCCATCACCTCATCTATGAGCTCGTTGACAACTCGGTCGATGAGGCGCTCGCCGGGTTCTGTACTCGGATCGAGGTAACGCTCCACCAGGACGGTTCCGCCTCGGTCGCCGACAACGGCCGTGGTATCCCGGTCGACATCATGAAGGACCAGGGCAAGCCAGCCCTGGAGGTCGTGATGACCAAGCTTCACGCCGGCGGCAAGTTCGGCGGAGGCGGCTACAAGGTCTCCGGTGGTCTGCACGGCGTGGGGTTGTCCGTCGTCAACGCCCTGTCCGAGCGGCTACTGGTGACGGTGATGCGCCACGGCAAGCAGCACGACCAGGAATACCGCCGCGGTACGCCGGTTGCGCCCCTCAAAGCCACCGCCAAGGCCGATACCACGGGGACCTACATTCGGTTCTGGCCGGATCCGGAGGTCTTCGAAGAGCTTGGCTTTCACTGGGACATCGTGTCGCATCGCCTGCGCGAGCTCGCTTTTCTCAACAAGGCACTGACGATCGTGCTGCGCGACGAGCGGGTCGACCTCGAATACACCTTCTATTTCGAGGGTGGCATCAGCGCATTCGTCAAATACCTGAATCGCGACAAAGGCTGGGTGAATCTTCGGCCGTTGCACGTCGAGCGCGAGACCGACGGCAACACGGTCGAGATTGCGCTCCAGTACAACCAGGGTTTCACCGAGAGCGTGCTGGCCTTCGCCAACGATATCAACACGGTGGAGGGTGGCAGCCATGTCACCGGCTTCCGCTCGGCGTTGACGTCGGTCCTGAACAAGTACGCGCGCAAAGCCAACCTGATGCGTGAGCAGGATCCCAACCTGACGGGCGATGACGTGCGCGAGGGACTCACCGCTGTGATCAGCGTCAAGGTGCGTGAGCCTCAGTTCGAAGGCCAGACCAAAACCAAGCTCGGGAACTCCGAGGTGCGGGGCCAGGTCGAGACTGTCTTCTCGGATGCCTTTACCCAGTACCTGGACGAGAACCCGCCGGATGCGCGGCGCATTATCGAGAAATGTCTGGTCGCGGCGCGCGCCCGCGATGCGGCCAAGCGCGCCCGAGAGCTGGTGCAGCGGAAGTCGCTCCTCGAGTCCTCGACCCTTCCGGGCAAACTGGCCGATTGTTCGGAACGCGACCCGAGTCTGAGCGAGATCTACCTCGTCGAGGGCGATTCGGCGGGCGGATCAGCGAAGGGCGCGCGTGACCGTCGCTTCCAGGCGATCCTGCCGCTTCGCGGGAAGATCCTGAATGTCGAAAAGGCTCGCGAGGACAAGATCCTGACCTCCGAACAGATTCGTAATCTGATCACCGCGCTCGGTACCGGTGTGGGCGAGAAGTTCGATATCGGAAAGCTGCGCTATCACCACGTGATCGTGATGACCGATGCTGACGTTGATGGCTCTCACATCCGTACCTTGTTATTGACGTTCTTCTTCCGCTACATGCCGCAGGTGATCACCGAAAAATATCTCTACATCGCGCAGCCGCCCCTTTACAAGATCACGCGAGGCAAAGAGATCAGCTATGCCTACACCGAGGAACAAAAGAATCGCAAGCTTGCCCAGATGACCGGCAAACCCGAGGTGGCTCGCTACAAGGGTCTTGGTGAGATGAACCCCGACCAACTCTGGGAAACCACCATGAACCCGCAGAACCGGATGCTCCTGCGGGTCGAGATCGACGATGCGGTCGAAGCCGACAAGATCTTCGATGTCCTGATGGGCAACGAGGTCGATCCCCGCAAGCGCTTCATCCAGACGCACGCGAAGACCGTGCGTAACCTGGATATCTAACCCCGCCTCCTTCGCCTGGTCACTCCGGTCATGAAAATCGCGCTTGATGCGATGGGCGGCGATTTCGCCCCCGAGCAGATCGTCGCCGGCGGCGTGCAGGCGCATCGCGAGCTGGGCTTGGACGTCATCTTCGTGGGTGTCAAGGACCGGGTCGATGCAGCGCTGGCCACCTCCGGCGCGGGCAAATGGGCCCAGATCGAGGAAGCGCCGGAGGTGATCGCGATGGACGAGCATCCGGCCCAGGCCGTACGCACCAAAAAGGCGTCATCGATCGTTCGCGGCATCCAGATGGTCGAGGACGGGCGGGTCAGCGGATTCGTCAGCGCCGGCAACAGCGGGGCCGTGATGGCTGCCGCGCTCTTCGGCCTCCGCCGCATACCCGGCATCGACCGGCCGGCGATCGGTTCCATCATCCCGATGGCGGGTGGGCGGAACTGCTTTCTCCTCGACGTCGGCGCCAACGCCGATGCGAAGCCCGAGCACCTCGTGCAGTACGCGGTGATGGGCACTATCTATGCCGAAAAGCTGATGGGCATCGCGCAGCCGCGAGTGGCCCTGCTCAGCAACGGCGAGGAAGCCGGCAAGGGTAACCAGCTGGTCCAGGCGACGGAGCCCCGCCTTCGGAAGCACCCGGGCATCAGCTTCATCGGCAATATCGAAGGTAAGGACATCTTTGGAGGAAAGGCCGATGTCGTTGTCACCGACGGCTTCAGCGGCAATGTCCTGATCAAGACTGCAGAGGGCGCGGCGGAGTTTGTCTTCCAGAGTGTGCGCGATGCGGTGCAGGGTGACCCTCTCGCCACCCTGGGTGGCTTGCTCATCCGTCCCAGGCTGCGGGCCGTTCGGCGCCGGGCCGACTGGCGGGAGTTCGGCGGCGCACTCCTCCTGGGGGTGAACGGCGTCGCGGTGATCGCCCACGGCCGGTCAGACGCACGCGCCATTTACAACGCGATCAGAGTCGCCCGTGATGCCGTCGAGCGCCAGGTCGTCTCGACGATTGCGGCGGCACCCTCCAGCGAGGCAACCCCGCAAAAAACCGAGCCATCATCGGCGCCTTTCGTAACATGACGGGAATGGAAGGGAATGGGCTTAGGCCGGAGCATCGCGTCGTGGTCACCGGAATGGGGGTCCTGGCGCCGAACGGCAATACGCTGGTGGAATTCT
The DNA here is from genome assembly GCA_005889535.1 of Chloroflexota bacterium. Taxonomy (GTDB): domain Bacteria; phylum Chloroflexota; class Dormibacteria; order CF-121; family CF-121; genus CF-13. Next base: position 5,970 of record VBHC01000148.1, on the reverse strand, counting down.
GGGACAGCCTGATCGAAGGGCGCTCGGGGCTGGGGATCGCGACCTCGTTTGACGTCTCTGACCTGCCGGTCAAAACCGTGGCCGAACTCAAGAATTTCGACGCCCGGAAGTACATGGATTTCAAGGAAGCGAAGCGAATGGCCCGCTTCAGCCAGGTGGGCGTGGCGGCCGCGAAGATGGCGATCGAGCAAGCCGGGCTGGAGCTGGCCAAAGAGAACCGGACCAGGATCGGCTGCGAGCTCGGCACCGGGATTGGCGGTTTCAAGGAAATCTCAGAGGAGATCGAGGCCTTCGCGCTTCGCGGCGAGCGGGGGCCGGAGCGGATCTCGCCTTTCTTCGTCCCCCGGGTGATTCCCAACATGGCCTCCTGCCAGATCGCGATCCAGTTTGGGCTCGAGGGCCCCAACAACACCGACACCACGGCCTGCGCGGCCTCCACCCAGGCGCTGGGAAATGCCTACCGGGTCCTGCAGCGGGGAGATGCCGACGTGATGCTCGCCGGCGGCGCCGAAGCGAATCTCTGTCGTTTCGGGCTGGCCTCGTTCGCCGCGATGAAGGTGCTCTCCACCTACTCGGAGGACCCCACCAAGGCCAGCCGGCCGTTCGATGCGCAGCGTGACGGTTTCGTCCCCGGTGAGGGGGCCGGCATGCTCGTGCTGGAGACGCTCGAACACGCTCACGACCGCGGGGCGGAAGTCTACGCGGAGATCATCGGCTTTGCGGTGACCGACGACGCCTTCCATATCGTGATGCCGGAAGAGGATGGCGACGGGCCGGCCCGGGCGATGGCCAAGGCGCTCGAGGACGCGCACATCGCCCCCCGGGATGTCGACTACATCAACGCGCACGGAACCTCGACGCAGTTGAATGACAAATCCGAAACCGCGGCCATCAAACGGGTCATAGGCGATCACGCGAAGCAGATCCCCATCTCGAGCACCAAGTCGATGATCGGCCATCTGCTCGGTGCCGCCGGAGCGGTCGAGGCGATTGCCTCTATCCTCTGCATCAACCACGGGATCGTTCACCCGACCATCAACCTGGAGCACCCGGACCCGGAGTGCGATCTGGACTACGTGCCGAATGAACCACGTCGCCACGAGATCGAGGTCGCGATGTCCAACTCTTTCGGCTTCGGTGGCCAGAACGCCTGCATCGTCCTCAAACGCTTTGACAACAATTAAGATCCAGTCTTCCTTTACGAGGTCAGCATGGAACCACTAAATATCGGCACCGTCTTGCCATTGCAGCTCGAGAGCGAGATGCGCTCGAGCTACATGGACTACGCCATGAGCGTCATCGTCAGCCGGGCGCTGCCGGACGCTCGTGATGGCCTCAAGCCGGTACATCGCCGCATTTTGTACGCAATGCAGGAACAGGGGATGACGCCCGGTGCGCGCTACCAGAAGTGCGCGGCCATCATCGGCGAGGTGCTGAAGCACTACCACCCCCACGGCGACACGTCCGTCTACGACTCCCTGGTGCGGTTGGCGCAGGACTTCTCACTGCGATACCCCCTGGTCGATGGCCAGGGCAACTTCGGGTCGATCGACGGCGACTCGGCGGCGGCCTACCGGTACACCGAAGCGCGGCTGGCCCCGATCGCTGCCGAGCTGCTGGTCGACCTCGAGAAGAACACCGTCGACTTCGGCGACAACTACTCCGCAACGCGGCAGGAGCCGCTGGTGCTGCCCGCCCGCCTGCCCAACCTCATGATCAACGGCTCATCGGGGATCGCGGTCGGCATGACGACCAACATTCCGCCTCATAACCTCAGTGAGGTCTGCGACGCGGAGATCTACCTCATCGACCAACCGGACGCCACCACCGAGGACCTGATGAAGCTGGTGCGTGGCCCTGACTTTCCGACCGGCGGCATCATCATCGGCCGGGAGGGGATCGCGGCCGCTTATGGCACTGGCCACGGCCGGCTGATCGTTCGCGCCCGTCATACCTTCGAAGAGGCCAAGAACGGCCGTGAACGCATCATCATCACCGAGATCCCCTACATGGTCAACAAGGCCACCCTAGTCGCCCGCATCGCCGAGCTTGTCGGCGAACGAAAGCTCGAGGGCATCGCCGACCTCAACGATGAGTCCGACCGGCATGGCATGCGGGTCGTCATCGAGCTCAAGAAGGACGCCCGAGCCCTGACCGTGCTCAACAATCTGTACAAGCACACCGCCCTGCAGACGACCTTCGGCGTGATTTCGCTGGCGCTGGTCGACGGCCGCCCGGTCGTCCTCAACCTCAAGGCCCTCCTCCAGCACCACATCGACCACCGCCGCGAGGTCCTGACCCGGCGCACCCGCTACGAGCTCGAGCGGGCTCGCGATCGTGCCCATCTGCTCGAAGGCCTGAAGATCGCGCTCGACAACCTCGATGCCGTCATCAAGACGATCCGTGAATCCCAGGACGAGAAGACCGCCCAGGAGCGGCTCCAGGAACGGTTCAAGCTTTCCGAGCGGCAGTCGAAAGCGATCGTGGACATGCGGCTGGGCCGCCTCACCCGGCTCGAGCGCAACAAAGTTATGGAGGAGTACGAGGAGGTCATCAAACGGATCGCCTACCTCGAAGATCTCCTGCAGCATGAAGCGAAAATCATGATGCTGATCAAGGAGGACCTCGGCGAGCTGAAGAAGAAGTACGGCGATGCCCGCCGTACCCAACTCGACTTCCAGGGCTCCGTCGAGCTCAATGAGGAAGACCTCGTCCCCAAGGAGGACGTCGTGGTCACGCTGACCCACCGCGGTTATGTCAAGCGGGTGCCCGCGACGACCTACCGGCCGCAGCGCCGGGGTGGTAAGGGGGTGCTCGGTGCGGCTCGCGTGGAGTCAGACTTCGTCGAGCATCTCGCGATCTCCTCGACGCACTCTGACATGCTCTTCTTTACCAATCACGGCTCCGTCTTCCGGCTGCGGGTGCACGAGATCCCAGACGTCAACCGCCAGGCCAAGGGTTTGCCGGTGGCCAACCTGATCGACATCGATCCCAAGGACAAGATCACGGCAGTGGTCGGCATCACGGATTGGGCCGAAGACCGATACCTGGTGATGGTCACCAAGCAGGGCACGATCAAGAAAACGCCCGCTCGCCTCTACAGCCAGGTCCGGCGCAACGGCTTGATCGCCATCAACCTGGCGGAGGGCGACGAGCTCAACTGGGTCAAGCTGAGCTCCGGCTCGGATGAGCTGATCATCGCCACCACCGACGGCAAGGCCGTCCGGTTCAATGAAAAGCAGGTCCGCCCCATGGGTCGCGATACCACGGGGGTGCGCGGGATCACGCTGCGCAAGGACGCGCTGGTGGCCGGCTTCGACATCGTGAGGAAGGGGGCTCACCTGCTGGTCGTGTCCGCAAAGGGCTACGGCAAGCTCACACCGCTCGAGGACTATCCCTCTCACTCCCGGGGCGGTCAGGGGGTCTTCACCATGGCCATTACCGAGCGCACTGGCCCGCTGGTCGGGATGCGGGTGGTGGTGAATCCCGAAGAGGAGCAGCTGATCGTCATCTCGGAGGGTGGCCAGGTGATTCGCACCCCTATCGAGAACATTCGGGTGGCCGGTCGGCAGACCCAGGGCGTCATCATCATGCGACTGGATGAAGGCGATACGGTGGCCACGATTGCGGGCGTCGGCGGCGCGGAGGAGGCCGAAGAGTAACGCTCCCGATCGTCGGCATCGCCTGCGCCGGTGTCGGCCTGGTCCTGCTGCTCGTCGCGATTCAGGCTGCCTGGCGTGCCTATCGCAGAGCCACCCGACGGGCCAGGGAACTTTCCGATTACGCCGGTAAGGAGGCCGTGGTGCTGGAACGCCTGGCGGCCCAACTGAACGAGCATGGCTTCGCCCTCGAACACTCGGCGTCCGTGCTCTTTCCCAAGCTTCAGCAGGTCATGGTGTTCCTGGAGCAACCGTTGGTGGCGGTCACCATTCCCTGGTTGCTCCGTCGCGCGATGCGCCGGCCCTACCGGCGCCGCTGAGAGGAATCTCCCTCCCTAGCTTAGAGAGTGGGTTGGGGGCGTGCGCTACTCGCCGACGACGCGGTCTTTCCCGGTGCGCTTCGCGTTGAGAAGGTTTTCGTCGGCTCGTTTGAAGAACGAGAACGCGTTGTCTTCCTCGGGTCGATAGGAGGTGACACCCGCGCTGACCGTCAGCGGCTGCGGCGGCACGCCGTGCGCCTCGTCGCCGTACGGGCTGTTGCGGATCTCGGTGAGCACCCGCTCGGCCACGGCCCGGGCGGTGTCCAGGTCCCCTTCCGGCACGATGATGCAGAACTCGTCGCCGCCGTAACGGACCACGACGTTGGCCTTGCGGCTGTGGCGCTGGATCAGGTCTGCGAGGTGCCGGAGCACGCGGTCGCCGACGCCATGGCCGAAGCTGTCGTTGATCACCTTGAAATTGTCGAGGTCGAGCACGATCAGCGAAAGCGGTGCCTTGCTGCGTGACGCCCGGCTCAGCTCGCGCTGCAGGCTCTCCTGGAAGAACCGATAGTTGTAGAGGCCGGTAAGACTGTCCGTCAGCGCCTGCTCCTCGCTGGCCACCAACCGCTCGAGCATCACCAGGCTATTGACGGCCTGGGCGGCGAGCATGGACAGCAGGTGGAGGTCCGACTCGGGGTCACGACTTGCCTCGGCGGCGTAGATGCCGAGCGTCCCACGGATGCGCTCTTGCTGGAGCAGAGGCGTGATCGTGATCGAGCCCTGCACTTCCTGGCGGTTGAGCAGGTACTGCGTCCATGGGCTCTGCGAGGCGTCCGGAACCGAGAGCGGCCGCTTCGACTGGAGGACGAAGTCGCTCATCTCAACGAGCAGCCGCCGCAGGTCGCCCGTACCGTTGGGCTCGGGTCCGGCATAGGCTTCCTCGCGTTGGCCCTGGTCGCTGGCGATGAACAGCATCGACGCCTGGCCCCGAAGCAGCCGGGTCCCGAGGTTGAGGATCATGTCGCTCAGCACCTCATAGCTGAGGTTGGTCATGATGCTGTCGAAGGCGCGCAGCACGGTCAGCTCGTCCTGGTGCTTGTAGTTCTGGGCTACCACGTGCTGCACGAGCGTGTGAACGAGGTTAGCGGCCTCCATGATGCTGGTTTGCGAGACGACCGGCACGGATTGGGTGGCGCGCATCAAGTTGTCGGGGTGGACCGGCAGGGCGCGCGCCAACTCGTAGACGGTCGCGAAGTCGGGCCGGGAAACCGCGAAGGGTTCGCTGACCAGGCGGCCCAGTAGATGGCGCCCGTCGCAGATGGGGATGATCAGGTGACCGATCTGGGCACCGTCGTAGCGGAGCTGGGGCCCGTCGAGCGTCGGCGGCGCGGTAGAGTTGGGGACCATCTCGCACCGTCCGAAGTTCTGCATCAGCAGGCAGAAATCGTTCTGGGACAAGCCCGGCGGAATCTGGTAGCCGTCCGCCGAATCGGCGGCCAGTGAGATACCCGTTCGGGCCGAGAAATTCTGCATCGCGGCCCTCGTTACATCGTGATTGATGATGTAGGAGAGCCGGACGGTGGCCGTTTCAGCAGTCAATAAAGATCACAGGTCCTGGGGAAGCCGCGATTCGGTCATTATAACTAGGGCTCCCGTAACATCTTTGTACACGTAGAAGCGCACGCTTGACATCCGCCGAACTGCCCTTGACAGGATTTGTTTCACGCCTTCAATAATCGAAGTCTGGTTCTGATTTCACATGCATGACGTTCTTGTCCACTACCTCGAGGTCAATTTCCCGGAAATCGCGGAGCAGCTGGCGCACGCCCGTGGACGCGAACCGAGTAACGAGCAGCGGGCGGCTGCCGCCGAGCGGCTTCGGGAGCTGATCCGGCGACTTCGTCGCGGTGCCGAAGGCGCAGGTGCACCGCCTCACGCCCCGCGGGTCACCGCCGCCGAGATGATCGCCGGCGTCGACGGCGAGCTCAGCGCCGACGAACGCGCCGTCCTGGACCACTTCTTCGACCTATTCGCCCGCTCGATGCAACGCA
>VBHC01000030.1 GCA_005889535.1 Chloroflexota bacterium | reverse complement strand
TCTCTTCAAAGGCTCCGTCGCCAATCCGAAGGCGGCCATGATCTTCGGCGCCGCCACCATCGCCAACGGCCGCATCTACCAGGGTGACACCGCCGGATACCTCTACGCCTATGGCATCGATGGGCGCTAAGGTCTGGGCGGGCGGCCTGCTCGCCGCTGTTGCCGCTGCCGCCTTGCTGTTGAGCGCTGTACCGAGCTCAGCAGCGGACGGCGCCTGGCCCAGGTATCTGCATGACAACGGTGGCAGCGGCTATGCGACGGACGCCGGCATAACCACAGCCGCCGCAAAGAATCTCAAGCCGCTCGCCGGTTGGCCGGTCAAGCTGCCGGCCACGATCTCGACCCAGCCGGTGCTCGCCAACGGCCTCATCTATGTGGGCGCCTGGGACGGCAACGAGTACGCCATCACGCCGTCCGGCGCCGTCCAGTGGAAGCGCTTCCTCGGTATCACGACCAAGGGCAAAGCCTGTCAGTATCCGATCGGGATTGCCGGGACACCCGTCGTCGCGACCGCGACGGTTGGCGCGGCGGCCCGCTCCGTCCTGTATGTCGGCGGCGGCGGCAATGCCGACGCGCAAGGCCACCCGATCAGCGGCGGCACGGCGCAGCTCTTCGCGCTCGACGCCCTGACCGGCGAAATCCTCTGGCACACCTCGCTTGGCTCTTCACCAGACCATTTCATCTGGAGCTCGCCGGCCTTCTATCGAGGCAGCGTCTACGTCGGCGTATCCGCGTTCGCCGACTGCCCGTTGATCCAGGGCCGGCTGGTTCAGCTCGACGCCTCGACCGGCCGGGTGCAGCACACCGCCGACATGGTGCCCGACGGGTGCACGGGCGGCAGCATCTGGGGCTCGCCGACCGTCGACGAGGCAGAGGGTGCGCTCTATGTCGCCACCGGCAACCCGGATCCATGCTCGCGGTTCGGCCCCCAGGTCGGCACCACGCTGCGCCCGAAGCGGGCGGCGGCCGCGGCCGGGCTGGCCCTGCTCGGTCTGCTGCTGGCGGGCTTTGCCTGGCCGCGGCCATCCATCCGCGCCATCTTCTGGGCCGGCGTTGGTATCGGGGTGCTCGGGCTGGCCGGCACCAGCCTGCTGGTCGTCGGTCCCCACATCGCCCGACCCGAGCCATACGCCCAGTCCGTCGTCAAGCTGGACGCGGCCGACCTGCGCGTGATGGGTCACTGGCAGATCCCCCAAGCCGAATCGGTCTTCGACAGCGACTTCGGCTCGACGCCGACGCTCTTTACCGGCAGCGTCACGCCCGGCGGCGCCCAGCGAGCACTGGTCGGTGTGGCGAACAAAAACGGCATCTACTATGTCTTTAGCCGCGCCAGCCTGGATCGCGGGCCGGTCGCCCGCCTGCGGATCGCGACCGGCGGCAACCCGCCCACCAGCGGAAACGGCAGCATCTCGCCGAGCGCCTTCGATGGGGCCCGGCTGTACGTCGGCGGCGGCCATATTGCCATCGGCGGCCAGGTCGTTGCGGGAACCGTTTCCGCGTATGACCCGAATGACCTGGCCGCGCCGATCTGGCGCACCGGCATCAGCAGCGGTTCGGTTCTAGGCGCGGTCAGCGCTGCGCCCGGCATCGTCGTGGTGGGCGCCGGCTCGATGATGGTCGTTCTCGACGCCGGCCACGGCACGCTCCTCTTCAAGGCGCCCGCGGCGACCGCGGGCGCCGCCAATCCAGCCATCTTCTATGGCGCCGCCACCATCGTCCAGGGCGTCATCTATCAGGGCGATACCCACGGCAACCTCTATGCCTATGCCGCGCACTAACCCGGCAGCCGTCCGCATCGGAGCGCCAGGGTGCTGAGCGCGCTACGGCTCGTCCTGTGGAGGCGTGCCTGGATCCCGCTGCTCTCCGCCGCGCTGGCGACCGGGGCCTTGGCGGCCATGACCTTAACGGCAAGGCCGACCTATGTCGCGACCGCCACCGTCATCGCGAAGAACCCGGAGAACGCCACCGATCGCCCGCTGAGCTTCCCTGAGGTGGTGACCTCGAACACGGTCGCGCTGCGAGCCATCAAAACCGCCCACGTGGCGGAAACCGTCGACGAGCTGGAGGCGGCATTGAGCGTGGTATCGGGGAAGAGCGACATCTATCAGATCGCGATTCGTGACACGGACCCAGCCCGGGCCACGGCATTGGCGAACGCGGTCGCCGGCGAGTCGACCGCCTACTACCAGGACCTGGCCGGCGGCGACACGGTCTCCATCCAGGCCACCGTCGACAAGGATCGGGCCGACCTCAACAAGCGATATCTCGACGCCTCGCAGGCCCTGCTGACCTTCGACCAGAACCATACCCAGGGCGCCGGCGCTCGTTCCGATCCGAGCCTTGGAGCCCAGCGGCTCGCGCTTCAGCTGGCGCAGCAGGCGGCCGCCAATGCGGTCTTGAACTTCGAGGCGGGGATCACCCAGGGCAAGCTGGCCCAGATCACGACCATCCGCAATTTCGAATCCCATGTCCTGGACCAGGCGGCGGCGCTGCCCCGCGGCGGAAGGAACGTGACGCTGCTGATCTACGTCGGGGGGCTGGGGCTGGGACTCGGCATCGTGGCGGTCTTCCTCCTCGAGTACTTCGGTCGCTCGATCAATAAGCCGGAGGATGCCGAAGCCTACCTCGGCGCCCCGGTGGTCGGCGTGATCCCGCGGGCGAGCCCGGGTGCCATGCGGCGCGCGGCGAGAGGCAAGTGATGGCGCGCGAGACGTCGATGGTGCTGACCTCTTCGACGCTCCAGACGGCCTTCGCCGAGGCCTACCGCGCATTGCGGGCGAACCTCGCTGTCGACGGGGTGATGCATGGCGCCCGGGCGCTCCTGGTGACGAGCGGCGTGCCCGGAGAAGGCAAGAGTACGACGGTCGCGAACCTTGGCATCCTGATGGCCCAGGCTGGACAGCGCGTCATCCTCGTGGACGCGGACTTCCGCCAACCCGGCCTGCATCGCCTGCTCCCGACGAGTCGCAACGGACATCGGGTCGTGGGCGTCGATGGCTTCTGGCAGCGCGACGGCGACGCGGCGGTCCGCGGGGGTCTCGCTGAACTGATCGCCGGGACGGCCAACTTCGTCGACGTCGCCACGCCGGTAGAGGGCACCGAGAACCTCGCCATGGTCGGGACGGGCGTCATCCCTTCCCACCCGGCGGAACTGCTGGCCTCTCCCCGGATGCGGGGCGTCATCGTCGACCTCTGCGGGCACGCGGACGTCGTGCTCCTCGACAGTCCCCCCTGCTCGCTCTACGCGGATGCGCAGGAGTTGACCCAGGTCACCGACGGCATCCTGTACGTCCTGCGGTCGGGACCGCAGGGGCTGGTCAACCACGTGCGTCTGCTCAAGCAGTTGCAGCAGGGGCAGGC
>VBHC01000029.1 GCA_005889535.1 Chloroflexota bacterium | reverse complement strand
GTCCGCACCGCCCAGCCGAATATCCTCGTGCTCGCCTCTTACATCGCCGATGGCGTCGACTTTCGGCGCGCGATGCTGAAGAGCGGCCTGCACGTCGACGCCTTCATCGGTTCGACGATGGCCCAGTGCGTCCCCGATTTCGGCGCCATGCTGGGCGCCGACGCGATCGGCGTCTTTGCCTCGGACCGTCCCCCGCACGGGTTCAACCCGGAGGCCTTGAACGACACCGGGAAGGCCATCTACGCCCGCTTCGCTGCCGCCTACCGCGGCGAATTCGGGACCGACCCGACCGAGGAGTCGCTAGCTGGATTCAGCGCGGCCTGGTCCCTCTTCCACTACGTCATGCCGAAGTCGCACGATCTCGGCGCCGCGAGCATGGCCGCCGCCGCCCGCGGCCTCGACCTTGCGGACGGGACACTGGCCAACGGCGCCGGCCTCAAGTTCGCCACCAGCTCTGATGCGATGGGCCAGAACACGCGCGCCGCTGCTGTCATCTGGCAGTGGCAGGGCATCCGGCACAGCGTCACCGTCTATCCGCCGGTCTACGCAACCGGGACCGTAGGCTTCATCCCGCTGCCTCGGTGATCCAGGTTCGACTGGCCGCGCCGCGGCCGGCCGCGCGGGTCACCGTCCTGGTCCTGGGCGCAGCCGTCCTCCGGGCGCTGTTGCTGCCGGCCGGCGACGTCCTCAGTAGTGCCGCCTTTGGCGCGGGCTTGCTGGCCATCATCTGGATCGAGCGAGCGCCGTCATCGTCGGAGCTGCGTTGGGGACGCGGCCGGGCGCTGGCAGCCGGCCTGGCAACCGGCGCCGTCCTGCTGGTGCCGGTGGTGGCCACTCCGCTCAGCGGGCGACCGCTTGCAGCGTTCTGGGAATGGGCGGCGATCGCCGCCGTGATCGCCACCCTCGAGGAAAGCGCGATCCGCGGCGCGCTCTACCGGCGTTGGAGCGAGGAGGCCGGTCCGGTCATCGCCACCGTTGCCGGCGCCGTTGTATTCGCGCTCATCCACCTGCCGCGCTACGGGCTTGGTGCCATGCCGCTGGACGCGGCGGTCGGCCTGGCGCTCGGCGGGCTACGCGCATTGACCGGGCGGGTGCTGCCATGCGCGGTGGCACACACGGTCGCCGACTGGGGGGCCTGGTTCTGGGCGTGATGGCGCCGCGCCGAGTCGGACTGGCGGCGCTGGCGCTCGGCCTCCTCGCCGCGGCGTTGCTGCACAGTCGCGTGGCGCCGCCCGTATTCGATGGCATCGTCGTGCCGCCCGAGCCGTACCGCTGGGTGTCGCCGCCGCCGAGCGTCGCGGCCGGCAACAAGCCACCGCTGCCCGGCGAGGTGACGCTTCCGGTGCAGAACGGCCAGGTGGCCGGCGGCGGCCCGCAAACCGGCGACAGCCAGGTCGTGATGTATTTCGCGCCGGGCACCTTCAAAGCGCCGCCCGGGACGCAGAGCGTCAAGTGCACGATTGTGCCGCTGACCAACCCGCCTGCCGCTCCGCCAGGCATCGATATTCGTGGCAACGTCTATCGCATCAACTGCGTGGCGCAGCCAGGCGATGGCCCGGTCACCGTCGCGGCGATTTATCACCTCTCGATGCGCTTTCCGCCGGGTGCCTTCAAAGAAATCCAGTACAACGACGGGAGCGGCTGGCGGGCGCTGACCACGCTGCGCTCCTCCGGCGGCGATCCGTACGCCGGCGTCAATGCCCCGGGATTGGGCGACTACGCGGCCACGGCACCGACCGGCGCGCCCGGGGACAGCATCCTGACGATCCTCGGACGGTATGTCGAGTTTTACGGCATCCTGGCCTTCGTCATCATCTTTGGTGTGATCGCCATCATCCAGGAGGTCCGCCGCCGCCGGCACCGTCAACCCATGCCGAGAAAGAAAACCTGATTGACGCATTCGGTATGGTGTTCGCCATGATCCTCGCACCACTTCATGCCTTCGGCACTCGTTACGACCTGCCGGCGCCGCTTTACCTATTTCTTATCGGGGCCGGCGCGGTGGTGTTCATCTCGTTCCTCCTGGTTCTTCGCCGCCCGGTGGCGCGGGTGCAGCCGACCGGTGATGACCTTCTGCCCGTGCCGCGGACGCCGAGCTGGCCGGGATGGTTGATGGTCCTGCTCGCGCTGGTCCTGATCGCGGGTGGGCTGTTCGGATCGCAAAGCACCCCGGACAACGTCGTGGTCACCGCGGTCTGGCTCGTCTTCTGGATCGCGGTGCCGATCAGCGTCGCGATCGTGGGGAACTACTGGCCCTATATCAGTCCCTTGAATGTCGTCGCCCGCCAGGTCGGCCCCCGGGCCCGCCTTGCCTGGCCACGGTCCTGGGGTTACTGGCCGGCGACCATCCTCTTCTTCCTGTTCGCCTCCGGCGAGCTGATCTTCAACGGCGTCACCACGACGCCGGCGGGGGCGGCCCAGGTCATTCTCGCCTACGGAATCCTGAACGCGGTGATGGCGGCCCTGTTTGGCGCCGAGACGTGGCTCCGCCGGGGGGAGGTGTTTTCCGTCCTGTTCGCCACCTGGGGCCGGCTGGGTTACTTCCGATTCGGGGCGCCCGGCCGTCGCGGGTTCCTGGGCGGCCTGGGCCGACCATTCGAGGCCTCGATCAGCCGCTTGACCTTCGTCTTGATGCTGCTCGTCTCGGTGAGCTTCGACGGCCTGCTGGCCACGCCGGCGTGGAAGGACGTTGTGAGCCGTCTGCCCGGCAGCCTCAGACCCGGTGCCGCCGGGTACACGATGCTCCTGCTGTTCGTCTTCGTTGCCCTGGTCCTCTTGATCTGGGCGCTGTTCACCGGCTTCGCCGCGGCCGTCCGCGCCGTCGGCCACCTCGATGAGCCGCTCATCAATGTCATTGCCGGGCTGATCCCTTCGCTGGTGCCGATCGCGTTCGGTTACCTGCTGGCGCACAACTTCGGTTACCTGGCTATCAACGGACAGCTGCTCATCCACCAGGCCTCGGACCCGTTCGGGAGCGGGACCATCAACCTGTTCGGGACTGTCGAGTACGAACCGAACCGGAACCTGGTTCCAACGGCGTTCATCTGGTACTTCGAGATCCTGCTGATCATCGCCGTGCACATCGCCGCCGTGGTGCTGGCCCATGGATATCTCGGCCGGGTGGCTCGGACCGAGACCCAGGGAAGGCGCGCCGAGTGGCCCTGGATCGCCGCCATGGTCTTCTATACGATGTCGAGCCTCTGGCTGCT
>VBHC01000147.1 GCA_005889535.1 Chloroflexota bacterium | reverse complement strand
GGACCGTCGCCGCTTGCTCGAAGCTCAGGTTGGTGGGTTTCAACGCGAGGAGTCGTTCCGGAGCCGATACATACTCGGCGAACCCGCCTTCTCCCACAAAGCCGAAGACCTCGTCGCCCGGCCGGAACCGTGTCACCGCGTTGCCGACCGCCTCGACCTCCCCCGCCACGTCGCTGCCGAGAAGTGTGTGGTTCGGTCTGCGCACGCCCATTGCCGCTGGACGCGCGATGTAGGGTACACCGCGCATGAAGTGCCAGTCATAAGGATTCGCGGAAGCCGCGAGAATCCGAACAAGTACTCTGTCACCCTCGATCTCGGGTTTGCGAACCTCTTTGAGCTCGAGTACATCAGCTGAGCCGTACTTCTCGTATGCGATTGCCTTCATTGTGTTTCCCTCCTGGTCATCCTTGGGGGTGTACACCGTACACCTTAGTGCGAAGTGTAGGTGTACGGCGTACACTTGTCAAGAGGAAGTACGGATGGCTCAGCAAATCAAGGCTCGGCGCCGCATCCAGTTGAGTAGGGACCGGGTGCTCCGCGCCGCCGTCGCCCTTGCCGATAACGTCGGGATCGAAGCACTGAGCATGCGAAATCTCGCTGAGAAGCTGGGGGTCGTGCCGATGGCGCTCTACAAGCATGTGGCCAACAAGGAAGAGCTCCTGGACGGAATGATCGATGTGGTCGTCGGCGAGATCGATCCTCCGGCCCCCGGAACCGATTGGAAGACCGCTGTCCGGCAGAGGATCCTCTCGGCGCGACGAGCGCTCTTACATCACCCTTGGGCGTCTCGGGTGATCGAGTCGAAGAAGAACCCCACACCGGTCGTGCTCGAGTACATGGACGCGATGATCGGAATGTTCCGGGCCGGCGGCTTCTCCGTCAATCTCACCCATCATGTGATGCATACCATCGGCAGCCGTGTGCTGGGGTTCACCCAGGAACTCTTCAATGACTCACGAACTGTCGATCCGGAAATGCAGGCGATCATGCTCCGCGAGTTGGCAGGGAAGTATCCCTACGTAGTGGAGATCGCCGGGGCGGCCTCCCACGAAGGCGAGTCGGTCGTCGGTCCAGGTTGCGACGATCAGTTCGAGTTCGAGTTCGCCCTGGATCTACTCTTGGACGGCTTCGAACGACTTAGACACGCGGAATCATCAGAGACGACGAAAATCGCTGAAAGTACCGGTTGAAGGGACACCATAACTGCGGCGGTTTCGCTTGGCCAGCCAAACTCGGGGCTACAGCGCAGAAGCCCGCCTAGCTTTTAAGCAGGGTGTCGAGAGTTCGTCCGCCCCTATTTGAGCCTCTGTAGTAATTCGGCTGAGGTGTCCCATTGGGCCTTCGGCTGATGCGTCGCACGCCTTCGGGTGATGCGTCACAGCTACTTCGGCTGATGTGTCTCACTTTCCCCCATGAGGGAAATGAGCGTGACTGAGCAGCGCCTTCGGCAATCAAGATGGCTATCCAACGGGCGAGCGGGTCGGCAGCTTGGCGCTTCCTCCGAAGGCCGACGCGTTCGTTCCCGTCATATAGAGGATGATTGGCGCCGCGGCGCATCTACTTCCTGACCTCGACTGGCTGATCAAGCTGGCCATCGGATTGATCGTGGCGGCCGCCGGTGTGCTCCTCTTCCGGCAGGCGACCAAGGGTGGCCTGCTGTTCGCGCTGGCGCTTTTCACCGTCGAAACCGGCACGCTGGTGGCCATCCGTGCCGTGATTGCCGCCAGCGCGTCGAGCCGGTGGCAATACCTGATGCCGTTCGCGCTGGTGCTGGTGCCGGCTCTGTATGTCATCTTCATCTTGAGTCGCCTAGGGCGTTGGCGGCGGGCGGGCTTTACCCCACCAAGTGACTGGCGGGCGCCGCACCTCGCCATTCCACTACTAGCCACCCTCGCGCTACCGGCACTTGGTCTCTGGGGGCGGGGGGTCACCTCGATGCTGGCCCTGGTCTTTGCTCTCCAGATCCTCTTCATGCTGGTCGACGTCTTCATGGAGGAGGCCACCTATCGCGGCATCATCCTCGAGGCGATTCATCACTTTCCGACGTCGTCACGGGTGCTGATCGCATCGCTGCTTTTCGGTCTAAGCCACATCGACAACCTCTTTTTGCCGGGAGCGGATGAGATTGGCGTTCTCTACCAGATTTTTGAAGCCACCCTCATCGGGATCCTGTTTGCGGCGGCGCGGCTGCGAATGAACGCGATCTGGCCAATCATCATGATTCACGCCGCCTACAACTTCATGCTCATCCTGGCTTTCGGCCACGCGTCTCCGGTCACCCCGACACTTCCGGGATTCATTATCGATACGACCGTCAACCTGAGCCTTGCGGTTGTTGGTCTAATGCTTCTCCGCGGCCGATCTGCGAGCGCCCGACCAGTGGTAAGGGAGGCCGCCTAATGCGATTCACGCGCCGGCATCTCCTGGTTTCAGCCCTCGCTGCGGCAGCAGTCCTCGGATTCCTCGACTTCGAATGGCTCGATACCTATCGCTACTCGATTGCCTCACCGGACTTCTTCGTCTACTACCTCGCGTCGCAGATCGGTCAGGCGCACGGGTGGACCGCGATGTACGACCCTTCCCTGTCGGTGCCGGCCACTACCCGCCTGGTAGGGCGGCCCTTGCCTTACCTGAATCCACCGGAGCTGGCGTGGTTGGTTATGCCACTGAGCTGGCTGCCCTATGCCGTGGCTGAATGGATCTGGAGAGCGATCCTTGTTGCTGCGCTGGCCGTTACTGGCTACCTCGCGGCACCGGGCTCGCCGAGGTCACGGATTGGGCATGGCCTGGCGGCCGCACTCCTCTTGCCGGTCTTCATCAGCATCATGTTCGGCCAGGTGAGCCTGATCATGACCGCCGCGCTGGCATTGACGTGGTGGCTGATTCGACGAGGGCAACCATGGCTGGCCGGGCTTGCGCTGGCGGCGATTTTTCTCAAGCCACAAGCGGCATTCATGGTGCCGCTGGCCCTCCTTCTGGCCGGTTACTGGCGCGTTCTCGTGAGCTGGTTGGCCGGCACCTTGCTGCTGGCGGTGGTCGCCTTCCTCGCCGTTGGCACCTCCGTTTTCCAGATGGTCGCGGAATCCGTGGCCCTGGTGCATGGGGTAGCCGGACCGGTGCAGATCTCCCTGGAACGCCAGGTTCCGCCGCCGATTGCGGTTGTCGGTATTGTCCTGACGCTGGCATTGGCGAGTGTCATCATCATTCGAACGCGCGGTCAGGGACCATCGATTCCGATGGCTGCCGGCATCGTGGTCAGCGTGATGGTGAGCCCATACATCAATTTCTATGACCTGTCAGCTGTGCTGCTCGCGGGATGGTTCGTGCTCTCCGCACCGGCGCCCAGCTGGCAGCGGGCCCTGACATTCGCTATGTACGTGCCCCTCTACCTCGCTCCTGCCTGGCCACTCCTCGCGCTTATCTATGTCGCCGGCTGGCTGATGAGTCTGACCGCTATCCAGGAACAAAACGGTCGCGCCGATGACGCCGACACAAGAGCCCATCTCGCCGCTTAGCCGAGATAGCCGACTGGCTCGCCTTTGGTGGGAATGAATGGTCCGCGGCCCGATCGATCGAGCACATAGACGCCGGGCGCGCCGCCGGCCGCGTCGGGCCGGCGCCAGAGCACCAATTGGCCGTCCGGCAGCCACGATTGCGGGCCCATCGCGGGGTCCGTTCCATCCGGCCCAAAGCGAGAGATGGAACCATCGGGTCGGATCAAGTCGGTTCCGTATTGCTCCGGGGGCGGAGTGCCATTCGGATACGCCATTCCGTTTCCGACCCCGCTAGCACCGGCGACCGTACAGATAGCTTCAGCGGGGGCGCAGAATGCCTCGGCAGCGATCGTAAAGCGCGGCTTCGCCAGAGCGACGTCGATGACTTTCCCGCTCTGGGCATAGAGCCGTACGCTACTCCCGCCAGGAAAACAGATGACGCTGTTGTCCGAAGCCTCGTCCCCGAACGCGCAGCGTGGACTCCCCGGAACGGGCGTGACCCGACCGCTGGTGGGATCGAGCCGGTGAACGGATCCTTCGACGAGCAACCATCCGATAGATCGGCCAAAGGGAAAGTAGCCGCCATGGCCACCGACGGGTGCCGCCTCGATAAACGCGCCTCGATTCGTCCACATCAACGGTGCTAGGGTCTGGCCTGCCGCAGTCAGCTCTTCAACCACCCGTCCCTGTATCCCGGGCGCTCCAAGATGGACGGCGCTTTTTGTCGTCGTGTCGCCCTCCTGATGCGTGCTCCATAGCCAGCTGGTCCCGGTCGGGTTGCTGGCGAACCATCGGATGTCACTCGCTCCGAGCGGCCCCAACGATTCGACGGTGCCATCGGGATGTAGGGCATTCAGCTGGTCGCCTCGTCCAAAGAAGATCCTGGATCCGGCCGCCGCGAAGACGCCAGACCCCGCCTCGAGCGAGTAGTGGGCAGCCCGCGAGCCGTCCAGTCGGTAAAGATCGACCGACCCGGGCTGATCCGGGGCCGTTACGGCGGCGACCACAATCAAAACGCCACCAGGCACGTGGGTTGCGCTCGACGAAGGGGACGTCGTGCCAGCCAGGTCCTGACCCTGATGATGCGGGGCTGAAGTCTGACAGGCGCCAAGGGTGAGGATGAAGGCAAGCAAGACCGCGATCCTCGAAGCCTGGCCGGCGATTTGCATCTACTCGACGACCACGGTCGTCCCAACCGGCGCCCACTTGTAAAGGAACGCCATCGTCTTCAAGGGGACGTTAATGCATCCGTGCGTCCCATTGGTCTGGTCGGCCCCGGGGCCGTATACCGTGCGCCAGGGCGCATCATGGATGAAGTATCCGCCGTCGTCGTAGAGCATCGCGTACTTCACCCAGGCGCTGGCGTACCAGTACGGGCTGCTCTTTGGCCAGGGCGAGACGAACTGGTAGGGCGTGTATTTGGCTTTGATGCGGAAGGTGCCCGTCAGGGTCGGCAGCGCAGGCCGACCGGTGGCCACAACGGTGCTGGCGACGACTCTTCCGTTCTGGTAGGCCGTGAGGCTTTGCGTCGCCAGGGAGACCACGATGAGCTTGCCCTGGGCGGCAGGTGTCGGCGCCGGCGTGGGCGGCGGGACGACCGGCCGCGCGGTTGCGGTTGGCTGTGGGAGGACGGGTTGCGCGGTCGCAGTGGGCGCCGCAGGGGCGGGCTCTGATGCGGCCGGAGCCGCGGTTGGATCTGCCGTCGCCTCATCGCTCGCGACTGGACCTGCACTCGACAGCGGAGCAGCGGCAGTGGGCGCGCCGGCTGCGCTGGTCAGCAGGGTGTTGAGGAGGATTCCCCCGATTAGGCCGAAAAGAATCAAAACACTGATCGTTGATCCAACCCGGATCATTGCTCGCTTCGTCATGGCGTTCCCTTCCTACGTGCGGTTGGTCGACTACATAGGAGGAACGATCACGGCTTAGCGGAAGTTATCCGTAACCTTTTGCGACGTCAGCCGTTCTGGCGCGCCTGCTCAATCAACGACAGGCGACTAACGGGAGGGCGAACAACCCCCGGGTGCGTGTGCGGCAGAATCGTAGAGATTTTCGAGGAATTGATGCGGATTGACCGTGCCGGCATGCGCCGTCAGCGGATTCGGCGACTCGATAACCTCAAAGTGGACGTTCGCCATGTCGCTGAAACCGGCACCGGGATCATCGGGGTCCCCTCCGCTCCTGGCAATCAGTTCGCCGGCTCGCACCCGCTGGCCGTTCGAGACATCGAACTCGCGTACATGGCCATAGAGGAAGGCAATGGGATCGCCCTGGTCCTCCGTCAGGACATCCGACACGACGACGACCGCCCATCCCTGCGGCCCACCCGGGATCGTCCAATTGGTGATCCGGTAGGCAGTGCCGGAGGTCACGGCGTACAGGGGTGTGCCGCTGTCGAGAACGATGTCGATGGCGTTGTGACCCGAAAGTTCCACCAGGGTTCCCGACGTCACGTCGTGAACCGGCAGCTGTTCGCGAATCGTCGTCCCGTTGTACGCGCCATAGTCCTCGATCATTCGTCCCTCCGGGTCGCCGGCCTGTCCCCACGGCAGATGCAGGTGGAGCGCCGAGGTATCGGACACGTTGCTCGTGAACGCAAGGGCGAGCTTGATCGCCGGGCATCCGAGCCTGGGAGACGGGCTGAGGACGGGACTTGCGATCGCCGTCGGGGCCGCCAGCGGCTGGTCGTGGCTCGGTCCTGACGCGCTGACCGCGTTGAGCTGCAGCGCCGCCCCGGCCGCGGTGCCGAGGGCGATTCCGCCGATGATCGCTCCGAGTCTGGTGATCTTCATCGTCGCCCTCACAACGCGGCGACTGATGAGATTGGTACGAAACGCCGACCTGTTGAAAAAGGGCGTAACTTATGCCGGTCGCAAGCCGTTTATGAGAACTCGCTCAGGGAAGCGCGCTGCGCTTCACGTAGCGCAATAAATCTGTTGCATCGCGACCAGACGCTGATAGAATTATTGACAACGTTGCGTGGCGCAACGTCCCAGGTTCAGAAGGGCAGGCACAACATGCAATACATTGATGAACACGGCTGCCTTACGCAGCGCTCGCAACTCGACCGACTCCGAGAGCTCGCCGATGGAACCGCTCGGCAGCGCATCAAGGCCCTCGCACCAACCGAGCTGTTGCCAACCACAGTCTTCGTGGTTGACTCCGGGGGCAAGGAATCGATATGGGACCTCGATCATCTGGCGGTCGCGGGCTCCTCATCCGGATCGGCCGTGCAGTTGCTTCTCGATCCGGAGTTGGCGCTCGACAATCTGGTGCCGACTCACGCCATCATGCGGATCCTGCGCGAGACCGCCGCGTCCGCTGTCGCCGTTATGGCGCCGGTCAACGCTTCGGCGGCCGCTCTTCAGCTTGCCGACCTCGACCACGAGCAGAGTCTCACCGTGCGAATCGAGCGCGCGCCGGAACACGAGCCGGCGCTCGGACCGTGGGACTTCGGTAAAGTCGCGTGGACCGTCCGCTTGCGTCATGTTTTGCGTGCTGCACGGGCGACGGCGACCGACGAGCAGCCAACCTCCGCGCCGGTCCGGGCACCGGTCACGGCGACACAGCAGTCCCGACCGATCGATGCTGCCGCGGCTCGGAAAAACCTCCGGCGCGAGATGCGCGAGCAACTACACCGGCAGCCGGCCGCCGGGCCGTCCTGGTTGCAGTGATTTAGACTGGCGCGAACCTCTTTCCGCTGCCGCGCGCTGGTGCGATTGGCACGCCGGCTTCGCAGAGCGGACATTCGTCAGGCGCATACGAGGGAAAGTCCAGACTGAAGCAGGCGAAAAAGGGAACATCTGTTTCCGTCCGCCCTGCGGTGCGGTCGGCCAGGACCCCGATCCCGACCACGAGGCCGCCCGAGGCCGCGATGCAGTCTCGTGTCTCCGCGACGGATGCGCCGGTTGTCACCACGTCGTCCACCACCAGGACGCGCGCGCCTGGCGAGATCGTAAAACCACGGCGTAAGACACGACCTCCCCGCTCCGCCCGCTCGGCGTATACCGCGTCACTGCCGAGCTGACGGGCAACCTCGTAGGCAAGGATGATGCCGCCGGTGGTGGGACCGGCAACGAGTTGTGGGGCGAGCGCCCGGAAATTTTCGGCGATCATCGCCGCCAACTCCATGGTTGCCCTGGGCTCTTCGAGGATGCGAAATTTCTCGAGGTAGTCGGCACCATGCCGGCCGCTGGTGTACACGAAATGACCGCGGAGGAAGGCGCCAGCCGACTCGAATGCCCGCCGAGCCGCGGCTTGCTGCTGGTCTCGGTCAGACATGCGCCTCCACCCGGACTGGCCGGATCGGCAATGCGCCAAGGGCGCGAAGATCGTGCTCCTCGAGGTATGCAGCGATACCATCGCGGATCTCTCGAACGGCCTGCGGCCGCACATAGTTCACCGTCCCAAGCTGGACCGCCGCCGCACCGGCCAGCAAGAACTCCAGGGCGTCGGCCGCCGTCATAATTCCCCCAATGCCGACAACCGGAATGCTGAGTGCAGCAGCTAGCTGCCACACCGCATGCAGCGCGAGCGGCTTGATGGCGGGCCCGCTGAGTCCGCCGCTTTCACCGGACAACACCGGCCGGCGGCGGTGAACGTCAATCGCCATCCCAACATAGGTATTGATTGCCGATACGCCATCAGCGCCGGCGTCCTCGACCGCGCGACCTACCGCGACGATGTCGGTCACGTTCGGCGTCAGCTTGACCAGCAACGGGAGACGGGTCACCGCCCGCACACTGGCGGTGACGTGAGCCGCCATCCGCGGGTCGAGCCCGAACTGCAAACCATTGGCGACGTTCGGGCAGGAGATGTTCAGCTCCATTCCAGCCACCCCTGCGGTGGAGTCGAGGCGACGGGCAACGGCAATGTAGTCCTCAACCGCGTCACCGGCGACGTTGACGATCACCGGAACATCCCATTGCGCCCACACCGGCGCGTAGAGACGAGCCACCTGGTCGACACCGGGGTTCTGTAATCCGATCGCGTTGAGCAGGCCGGATGCCGTTTCGGCGATTCGCGTCGGGGCATTCCCATCGCGGGCGGTCGGGGTTGTCCCCTTGGTCACGATCGCCCCCAGGGCCGTGCGATCCACCAGTGGTGCGTCGAACCCGTAGCCGAAGGTGCCCGAGGCGACCATCACCGGACTGCGCAGGCGGAGCCCACGCCCGAGGTCGACGCTGAGGTCCAGCAATTCAGCCATGGAAGGTATCCGTGATGCGATCCCAATTGATTCGATCAGCGGCCAGGCAGGGCCCATCGAGGCAGGTGAGCAGGTAGCCACTCCCAGGGCGAGGGATAGCGCAGCCAAGGCAGGTGCCGACGCCGCATCCCATCGGGCTTTCGAGGGAAACCTGGATTGATCGCAGGGGGACCTCCAGACGCCGGGTCCTTTCGACCAGGGCCTGCAACATCGATGTCGGGCCACAGCTGAAGATCTCTGGTCCCTCACCCCGAGCCGACGCCAACAGGTCGACGACCGAGCCGTGATAGCCGGCACTGCCGTCGTCAGTGGCCGTCATCACCTCGGCGCCGGGGAAACGGTCGGCGGGCAAGAGTTGCGCGGACGTCCGCGCGCCCAGCAGCACGGTGACGTGGCGGCCGCGCCCAACCAGCGCCCGCACCACCCCCGGAAAAACGGCGACGCCGAGCCCGCCCGCGACGATGATCGCGGGCCCGGTGCGATCGAGGTCGAAACCCCGACCAAGCGGGCCCAGCAGGTCGAGCTCGTGGCCTTCGTGGCGCACCGCCAGCCAGCCGCTGCCTGCCCCGACGACATTGAAGATGAACCCGATCCGACCACTCTGGGGATCGGCCCATGCGGCGCTGTAGGGGCGGCGCAGGATCGTCTGGGGAGCAGCGACCGCCAGCTGGAAGAACTGGCCCGGCTTCACCGCGGCGGCTGCCGGCGGATGGTGGACGACGAGCTCAACCGCGCCCCTCATCGGCGTGGAACGCTCGACGACGACCGCCAACCCTATGGCAACGCTCACGCGTGGACGCCCTCGGCGGCCGGGGAGCCAACGTACTCGCCAAGCGCGGCGACCTGTGAGCGATGCTCGCGTCGCCAGGCGCGCAGCGCCTGCACCAGCGCCCGGGCGGTGTCCAGTGATGTCAGGCAGGGGATGCGCCGCTCAACGGATGCCCGCCGAATTTCATAGCCGTCGCGAAGCGTCACCCCGGGGCCGTTGTCACTGATGGGGCCCCCGGCGGACACCGTGTTGACAACCAGTTGAACGTCGCCCGCGTGGATCACGTCGACCACATTCGGATGTCCATCCCGCAGTTTCTGCACGATGGTGGCCGGAATGCCGGACTCGCGCAGCAGGCGCGCGGTGCCATCGGTCGCGTAGAGCGTGAGACCGAGCCCGTGCAGCGCCCGCATGATGGGCAGCGCTTCCGCCTTGTCGGCGTCTGCAATCGAGCAGAGGGCGGCCCCATCGGGCGGCAGCTCCTGCATGGTCGAAAGGAACGCCTTGTACTGCGCGGTTGCCAGGTCTTTGGCGATGCCCATCGCCTCGCCGGTGGATTTCATCTCCGGACCGAGAACGGTATCGACCGCGGGCAGCTTCGCCATCGAGAAGACAGGGGCTTTGACCGCGAACAGGGATCGGTTGGGCAGAAGGCCGCCGTTGAACCCCTGCTGAGCCAGCGACTGGCCGAGCGCTGCGTTGGTCGCCAGCGTCACCATCGGCACGCCGGTCACCTTGCTGAGGAATGGCACGGTGCGGCTGGCACGCGGATTCACCTCGAGGACATAGGGAATGCCTTCCTGGATGACAAACTGGATATTGATCAGGCCTACCGCCTTGACCAGGCGGGCGATGAGCCGGGTCGCCTCGACCACGCGCTCCGTTTCCTCAGAGCTCAATGTGATCGGCGGATAGACCGCGAAGGAGTCCCCGGAATGGACTCCGGCGCGCTCAATATGCTCCAGGATGCCAGGGATGAGCACGGTTTCGCCATCGCATACGGCATCGACGTCGAGCTCCCGGCCCAGCAGGTATTTGTCGATCAGGATCGGGCCGCGAACGCCGAACGACAGGGCGGCGTCGACGTAACGGCGAAGGTCATCAGCCGAGTGCACGATCTCCATGCCTCGACCGCCGAGCACGTACGACGGCCGAACCAACACGGGGTAGCCGACCCGGCGCGCGATCACGGAGCAGGGCTTCGCAGCGCCGGCGGTCCTCGGCGAGGTCGATAGTGTCGACCGACGACCCCAGGATGCGGATGCCGCCCTCCGCCAGCGCATCCGCCAGGTTGAGTCCGGTTTGACCGCCGAACTGGACGACAACACCCAGCACCGGGTCGCGGCGGAGCACGTTGCGGACGCCTTCCAGGTCGAGCGGCTCGAAGTAAAGTCGGCTGGAGGCGTCGAAATCGGTGCTGACGGTCTCGGGATTGCTGTTGATGAGCACGCTGTCGAGACCGGCGGCCTGCAGTGCCGCCGAGGCGTGCACGCTGCAGTAGTCGAACTCGATCCCCTGGCCGATCCGAATTGGCCCCGACCCGATCACCGCCACGGCCGTTTTGCCGCTGCGAATGATCTCGTCCTCGTCCTCGTAGGTCGCGTAGTAATAGGGCGTGACCGCTTCGAACTCAGCAGCGCAGGTATCGACCTGCCGGAAGGTCGGTTCGATCACCAGCAGCGGCAGGCGGCCGCCACTCAGCTCCGCAATCCGGCCATCGTCGAAACCGCAACGCTTGGCGCGGAGGACGAGCTCGCTCGGAAGCTCCCACCCTGACCCTCCTCCGCCGGCGGGGGAACGGATTTGCGATAGCTCGGCCTCCAGCCCGGTGATGTAGGCGAGGCGGTCGACAAACCAGGGCGCGTAGCCGGTCGCCGCGCCGATCTCGCCGTGTGACGCACCATCGCGCAGGGCCTGCAGGACGGCCATCAGGCGCCGGTCATTCGGCTGATGCAGCAAGTCCGGGCGGCCGCGGAGTTGCCCCGCGTCGGGCAGCCGCTGCTCCAGGGCCCGGACCGCCTTGTAGAGCGCCGCCTCGAAGGTCCGCTCGATGGCCATGACTTCACCGGTCGATTTCATCTGCGTCCCGAGTGTCCGATCGCCGGCAGGAAACTTATCGAAGGGCCAGCGAGGAATCTTGACCACGCAGTAGTCCAGGGCCGGCTCAAACGCGGCAGTCGTCTTTCCGGTCACCGCGTTGGGGATCTCATGCAACAAGCGCCCGGCGGCAATCTTGGCAGCCACCCGGGCGATTGGATAGCCGGTCGCTTTGGAGGCCAGCGCGGATGACCGGCTGACCCGCGGATTGACCTCGATGACGTAGTAGTAATCGGAGGCCGGATCGAGCGCGAACTGCACGTTGCATCCGCCCTCGATGCGAAGGGCGCGGATGATGCGCAAGGCCGCCGAGCGCAACATCTGATACTGGCGGTCCGACAGGGTCTGGCTGGGCGCGACCACGATGCTGTCGCCCGTGTGGACGCCCATCGGGTCGATGTTCTCCATGTTGCAGACCGTGATGCAGGTATCGTTGGCGTCCCGCATCACCTCATACTCGATTTCTTTCCAGCCGATGACGGCGCGCTCCACCAGGACCTGGCGAATCGGGCTGGCGGCCAGGCCGTCGCGGACTACGGCCTCGAGTTCCAGCGGACTGCCGGCCATGCCACCGCCGGTGCCGCCGAGGGTATAGGCGGGGCGCACAACCAGAGGAAAGCCGACGATGTCGCCAAATTCCTGAGCCGCGTCGACGGTGTTGACGGTCCGGCTGTCGGGCACAGGTTCGCCGATTCGAAGCAGGACGTTCTTGAAAGCTTCGCGGTCTTCGGCTTCTCGGATTGCGACCAGCGGGGTGCCTAGCACGCGGACCTGGCAGCGCTCCAGCACCCCGGCATCCGCAAGGGCGACCGCCAGGTTGAGCCCGGTCTGCCCACCAAGAGTCGCAAGCAGACCATCGGGCCGCTCGCGTTCGATGATGGCCGTCAGCGCCTCGACCGTCAGCGGCTCGATGTACACCCGGTCGGCCACGCCCTCGTCGGTCATGATCGTGGCCGGGTTCGAGTTGACCAGCACGGTGCGAACGCCCTCCTCGCGGAGGGCCTTGCAGGCCTGCGTTCCTGCATAGTCGAACTCGGCAGCCTGGCCGATGACGATGGGTCCCGATCCGATCACGAGCACGGTGTTCGGGCGCCCGGGGCGCGAAAGCACATGCGCGATCGGCGCCGGTCGACCGGCGACCAGGTCGAGGAACTCGTCGAAGATCGCCTGGTTGTCCTGCGGTCCAGGACCGCCCTCCGGATGAAATTGCACCGAGCGGACGGGGAGGCGTGCATGGATGAGTCCCTCGACCGATCCGTCGTGCAGGTTGCGGTGACTGACGATCAATCCGCTGGCCCGCGGCAGGCTCTCGCCGTCAACCTGGAACTCGTGGTTCTGCGAGGTCATGGTCACCCGACCGGTGCGAAGGTCCATCACCGGGTGGTTCCCACCGTGATGGCCGAACGGGAGCCGCGAGGTGTGTCCGCCCGCCGCCTGGCCAATCAGTTGATGCCCCAGGCAGATCCCGAGCACAGGCAAACGCTGAATGAGCGACCGGGTCATCGCCACAGCCGGCTGCAGTTGCGCCGGATCACCCGGTCCATTGGAAAGCACGACCGCGTCAGGCCGGCGATCCAGGACGGCCTGCAGGTCGGTGTCGTGGGGCAGCACCTCGACCTCGACTCCCCGCGACCGCAGCGATCGCAGGGTATTGCGTTTGACCCCGTAATCGACGACCACGACCCGAAGCCCAGGCCACTGGCGGAAGCTTCCGCCCAGCCCTCGCCCGGAGCGGGAGGGTGAGGACAGCGCTGGATCGAGCGACTCGACCACGTCGCTAAATCCCTCTGACACCTGGCGGACCAGGTCCTGCTCCTCGAGCCGTAGCACCCGCTGCACCCGATCGCGCAGGGATGCGAGCTCCTGGCGCGGTCCGATGACCGCACGTTGAGCACCCGTGGCCCGCAGATGCCGCGCCAACCGGCGAGTGTCGCAACCGGTCAAGATCGGGATGCCGAACCCGTCCAACCAATCGACCAGCGACTGGTGGCTGCGCCAGTGTTCCTCGAAGCGACTGAGCTGGCGGGTGATCAGCGCTCGAGCCCACGGCCTGGCGGATTCCTGGAAGTCCACGGTGGCGCCGTAGTTGCCGATCAACGGATAGGTCATCACTACCATCTGTCCCGCGTAGGACGGGTCCGAGAGGACCTCCTGGTAGCCGGTCATGCAGGTGTTGATGACCACCTCGCCGCTGGCCTGCGCAGCCTGGCCGCCGCGCTCGCCAGCGAGCACGAATCCGTCCTCGAGCACGAGAACCATTGGCTCAGGCATGCTGCATCACCCTTTCCATCACCACCTGCCCACGGCACAGCGTCATCACGATCCGTCCACGTAATCGCCGCCCAGAAAACGGCGTGTTCTTTCCCCGACTCTTGAACGAGGAGGCATCCACGATCCATTCCGCCGCGGGATCGATCAGGAT
The DNA here is from genome assembly GCA_005889535.1 of Chloroflexota bacterium. Lineage (GTDB taxonomy): Bacteria > Chloroflexota > Dormibacteria > CF-121 > CF-121 > CF-13. The sequence continues at coordinate 17,207 of VBHC01000147.1, read as the reverse complement.
CCACTCCTCGTCGATTGATTGTCCGATGATCTCGCGCGGGCGCTCGACACAGGCTCGATAGAGCACGCGATCCTCTAACCCCAAACCCATAACAACTGGCACCGCGGTCTCGAAGCCATGGAATCCGTTTGCGCCCGCGGCTTTGGCGCCACTGTCGTGGGGAGCGTGGTCGGTCGCGATCGCGTCGATCACGCCCTCGACCAGCGCCTGGCGTAAGGCCTCACGGTCGTCGACCGATCGCAGCGGCGGATTGACGTTCCCCTGCGGGCCGAGAGCCACGACCTCGGCCGCCGTCAGCGCGAGGTGGTGTGGCGTCGCCTCCGCCGTCACGGGCAGCCCCTGTCGCTTCGCGGTCCGGATCAGATCAACACTGGCCCGCGTGCTGACGTGCTGCACGTGGAGGCGCGCACGGGGGACCGCAGCCAGCGCCTCGAGCGCCTGGGTCACGGCGGCCGCCTCGGATTCCGGCCCATCTCCGAGCCGCTCGATCTGCGCATGGATGAGCAACGGCAGCCCGGCCTCGGCCGCGGCCGTGAGCGCGCGGCGAAGCGTAACCAGGTCCATCAGGTGACGTCCGTCGTCGGAGAGCGCGACCGCACCCGCCCGCTGGAGTGCAACCGCGTCGGTGAGGGTTTGTCCCTCGAGTCCCATGGTGACGGCGGCCACAAAGCTCATGCGGATCGGCAGGCCCGCCGCCCGTGCTATCAGCGCGCGCACCTGCTCGGGTCGGTCCGTAACCGGGTCGGTATTCGCCATCGCGACCACATGCGTGAATCCTCCGAAGGCAGCGCTGGTGGCTCCGGATTGCAGCGTCTCCTTCGCCGGAAAGCCAGGATCGCGCAGATGGGCATGCAGATCCAGCCAGCCGGGCGAGAGGATGAGCCCGCTGGCGTCGCGGTCTACCGCTCCCGGCGCATCGACCTCGATGGATGTCGGAAGGGATAGCCCGGTTGGACCCATGACCCGCACGTTCTGGAGACGCATCAGCGCTCCGGCCGCTCGAGAATACGGACGGCGTCCTCGCCATCCCGCTCACGCACGTGCACCTCGACCCATTCCTGTTTGGAGGTGGGGACGTTCTTCCCGATGTAGTCCGGCCGGATGGGCAGCTCGCGATGCCCGCGATCGACCAGCACTGCCAGCTGGATCTGCGTCGGCCGGCCGGCGGCGATGATGGCGTCGATCGCCGCCCGCACCGTCCGCCCGTTGAACAGCACGTCGTCGACCAGGAGGACCGGCCGCCCGTCGACAGCCGTCGCCGGCAGGACCGGGAGGGGCGCGGCGAAGGCCCGGGGCAGGTCATCGCGGTAGGCGCGCACATCGAGCGGCAGGACCGGCGGGCGCACACCTTCCAGCTCGGCGAGGGTGGCGGCGAGACGCTCGGCCAGCGGCACGCCGCGAGTGACGATACCCAGCAGGCTGAGGTGCGCGAGATCAGCCTGCCGCTCGATAACTTCGTGTGCGATTCGTCGCCAGGCGCGGCGCACGCCCTCGGCATCGAGAATGACCGCCTTGACGGGTGGGCTCTGCAACATCAGCCTGCCATCGCCCAGTCGAGGACAGCCATCCGAACCCAGAGCCCGTTGCGTGCCTGCCGGAAGTATGCCGCCCGAGGATCCGCGTCGACCTGCGGATCGATTTCGCCGGCGCGCGGCAGCGGGTGCATCAGGATGGCGTGCTCCGGCAATCGACGCATCAACTCGGGGCCCACCTGGTAGATGCCGCGATACCGTTCGTACTCCGCTTCCGACTCGAAGCGCTCAGCCTGGATGCGGGTCTGATACAGCACGTCGAGCGTGGGCGCCACCTCGGCCAGATCGGGTGTTTCCTGCACGCGCAGCTGCGCTCCGACGGAGCGCCGCACGTCCTCGCCCATGCGCAGGCCAGGCGGGGCGATCAGCACGAGCTCATTGCCGGCGAATCGCGTCAGCAGCACGGCCAGCGAGCGAGCCGTTCGGCCATTGCGGAGGTCACCGGCTAGCCCGACCCGCAGATGGTCGAGGCGGCCCAGCTCCTTCTTGATGGTGTACAGGTCGAGCAGCGCCTGGGTCGGATGATGACCAGGGCCATCGCCGGCGCTGATGACGGGCACCTCGGCGACCCGGGCAGCCCGTGCGGCCGATCCCACCTCCGGGTGGCGGAGCACGATCGCGTCGGCGTAGGCACTGACCACCCGGATCGCGTCCTCGAGCGATTCACCCTTTGCCGCGGACGATGTCTTCCCGGCGCTCTCGGCACTGAGCACCTGCCCGCCGAGGCGGTGCATCGCCGCCTCGAAGGAGAGCCGCGTCCGCGTGCTCGGCTCGTAGAAGATGGTGGCAAGCAGCCGTCGCCCGAGCCGGTCGGCGTCGGCGCCGCCACCTTCGAACTGGGCAGCGCGCTCGAGCAGCCGCGCGATAAGCAACTGGTCCAGACCTTCTGGCCCGGTCAGGTGTCGGGGGGTGACCTGCGTCCGCGCGGGCGGAGCGGTCAGGGTGTCGGTCATCGGATTCTCCTTTCGGCCTCACTGGGCCGGGTTAAAGGACGAAGGTCCCGGTAAGTCTACGGGCGGTGCCAGCAGCCTGTCAACGAAGACGAAGCGCCATGATATCAATCGGTTCTATCGAACGCATCGGAGAAAAGAATTGGACAAATACCACGTCGCTTGATAGTCTCGATATAGCTTTTGACAGGCGCGATATCAAGTCATGTGTCACCCCGGGCGAGCGGGAGCACATCGGAGGCATAGGGCGACATGGAGGTTATCGTGTACACGCGGCCCGACTGCGAGAGCAGCCGGCGGATCAAGGAGATCCTGGAGAATCGGGGCGTCGCATTTCAGGAACACATCTGCGCTGACGGCAAGCTCGACGGCAAGGACCTACGCGACCTGGATATCGATGTCAAGGAGGTTCCCCTCACCGTGATCGACGGCGTGCCGATCGCGGGTTTGAACCAGGCGCAGATCGAACAAGCGATCGGCTGGATCGGGTTCTAAGCTCGTCGGTTCAATTCTTCGCGACTTCGCGACCAGGAAACGCGTAGCCAACTGACCGCGCGCCGGTACGATCAACGTATGCCCGAAATCGGCAAGCTGCTTATCATCGTCGGCGGCTTCATCGTGGTGGTCGGCCTCGTCCTCTTCCTCGGTGTACGAATCCCATTTCTCGGCCGGCTGCCGGGCGACATCTCCGTCGACCGCGGCAACGTCCATTTCTACTTTCCGATCGTCACCTGTCTGCTGTTGAGCGTCGTGCTCACCCTGCTGCTCAACGCCTTTTTTCGCCGCTGACCGGTCAGCTGGTCCGCGCCTTCCGGATTCCCTGGTAGAGATCGCGCAGCTCGGGTGAGATGGGTTCCGGCAGGCGAATCTCGAGTGTCGCGTACAGGTCGCCCGCCACGCCATTCTTGAGCGCCGGCAATCCTTTTCCCTTCAGCCGGAATACCTTGCCGGCCTGGCTACCGGCCGGCACCCGCAGCTGGAGTTGGGCGCCGGTCAGCGACTGGATGGTGACCTCGTCGCCGAGCGCCGCCTGGTCATCGAGGACGGGCAGCGGGGTATAGAGGTCGCGACCCTTGGCCGCGAAATGTGGGTGCGGCTGCAGCTGGACGCGCAGGTAAAGGTCACCATGCTGAGCCGCTCGCTGGCCCTCGCCCTTGACCCGAATGCGTGAACCCTCGGTCACGCCGGCCGGAATCTTGACCAGAATCTGGCGGCGGGTTGCCCGCACCCCCGCCCCGCCACAGGTCGGACAGGTGACACTTTCCATGACCGTTCGGTTGCCGACCTTGCGACGTTCGCCCGTGAAGCCCGATCCGCCGCAGGTGGGGCAGGTCTCCGGCACTTCGGTCTGGATGGTTCGCTCCCCGCCGCGGGCCGCCTCCTCAAGGGTGATCTCGATCGGATGTTCGATGTCCTCACCGCGTTCGCGGGTGACCGTCCGTCCCCGCGGCCCTTCGAAATCGAAGCCGGAAAAGCCGCCGGCCTCGCCCGCGAAGAAGGTGTTGAAGAAGTCGCTGAAGTCGCCGACTCCGGCAGCGCCGGTGCCCCGGCGTGCCTGCGACTGATACTGCCGGGCGAACTCCTGCTCCCGCTCGATGCGTTCCCAGTCGGAGCCAAGCTGATCGTATTTCGACCGTTTCTTCGGGTCACTCAGCACTTCGTAAGCCTCGTTGATCAGCTTGAAGCGGTCGGTGGCCTTCGGGTCTTTGTTGACGTCCGGGTGGTACTGCCGAGCAAGACGCCGATAGGCGGACTTGATCTCCTTCTCGCTGGCGGTCCTGGAGACGCCCAGGGTCTGGTAGTAGTCCTTGTATTCAGGGGTAGCCATTCGTCAATACGAATAGATGCCCGAATTGCCGCCTGCCGAAACGGCCGCGTTATCCTCGCCGATCTACAGGGTTGCCTGAACCGTCGCGTACTCGCGGCAATGCTGGACGAACTTGTCGACGAGGACCGGGTTCTGCCCGAAATGGAGATGGATGTAACTCGCCAGAAGGTTGGGCGCCACGAATCCCTCGTAGCCGATCACATCACCCTCAGCGTTCAACATCTGGTAAGCGGACTTGAGCCCACCGTTGTGGCCGGTGATCCGGCTCCAGTGAAACTCGTGTCCGCGGTAGAACTGGCCGCGGGGCGAGAGGATGCTCTCCTCCAGCGTCAGGATCTGCCGGTATCCGAAGCGATGGATCTCGCCATCCATCTCCACATCGACAGGGATCACCCCCGCCATCTGGTGTGTGGCTCCGGCACGGGTGCGCAGCGAACGACCAAGATACATCAGCCCGCCGCATTCGGCATAGATGGGCACGCCGCTCCGATAGGCTCGCTGGATCGAGTCGGCCATGGCGCGGTTTCGAGCCAGCGGTTCGACAAAGGACTCTGAAAAACCTCCGGCCAGGTACACTCCGGCCGCATCAGCAGGCAGATGCGCATCTTCGAGCGGACTGAACGGCACGACCTGGGCGCCACGTTCCTCGAGCAACTCCAGGTTCTCCGGGTAATAGAAGTTGAAGGCTTCGTCGTAGGCGACCGCCAGCCGCACGCTGGGGCCCTCCGCCGGCTTGCCCTGGAAGATTTTCTTGGGCACCAGCGGCACAAGCTCCGCCTTGGTGGCGATCCGTAACAGCAGGTCGAGGTCGACGTCGCGCCCAATCGTTTCCGCCAGCAGGGCGATCGTTCGGTCCCAGTCCTTGTTTTCGATCACCGGTAGCAGGCCACGCTCGCGCTGCGGAATGTCGAGCTGCGGCATCGCACGCAGGGCCCCGAGGACAGGCAGCTTCGCGATGTCCCAGATGGCATCCTCGACACTCCGCCGATGCGCATCGGAGCTGACGTTGTTGAGGAGGACGCCCGCAATCTTCGGCGATTCGGCATAAGTCTTGAACCCCAGCGCCACCGCTGCTGAACTCTGGGCCATATCGGCCACATCGATGACCAGCACGACGGGGGCTTTGATGATGCGTGCGACATCGGCCGTGCTCCCCTCGTTGGTGCCGCCGCGGCCGTCGAACAGCCCGAGCATGCCTTCGACCAGTGCGAGGTCGGCGCCGAGGGCGCCCTGGGCAAGCACCTGGCGCAGCGCGCCCTCGCCCAGCATCCAGGAATCGAGGTTGCGACAGGGACGGCCGCTGACGTGGGCCAGGTATGCCGGATCGATGTAGTCGGGACCGACCTTGAAGGACTGCACCGTCAGGCCGCGAGCTTTGAACGCGGCGATCAACCCGGCGGTAAGGATCGTCTTGCCGACGTTGCTTGCGGTCCCCGCGATGACCAGCCTTGGAGTGCGAACCTCGTCCAGCATCCTGCCTCGCTATCGCTTGCTAAACAAGGTGCCTCTTCCCCAAAGCACCTGCCTGACGGCTACCGTAGCACAGCGTCGGCGCTGTCGTAAAGGCGTTCGCGTCGGTTGATGCTAGACGGCAGCCAGCACCAGGGCCGGCTGCGCCGCCGGACGCAGATCGCGAAGATGCAGACGAAGCCGGTCGAGCCCGTCCCAGCGTTCAAACTGGAGTGCGTAGACGATGTCGAGACGGCGGCCGGTCGGTAGGTGAGGAGCAGCGGCCGCCTTGTCGAAGGCGATCGCCTCAGCGGAGGCGGTCCGGTCACGAAGGTGCAGACGCAGGTGGCGCCGATCGGCGCCGAACGTCTCGGTCCGGACGATCTCGGCCTCGCGGCTGAGCAGTACGGGCTCGCGATTGCCGACGCCAAAAGGCGCCAGCATCTGGATCTCATGGTGCAGACTCGGCTTCAGATCGGCGAAGGCCGCGGACGCCTCGATCCGAATGGGTCGCGAGAACGCATCGCCGTTCAGCCGGGCCGCCGCATACGCCTCCAGGCTCTCCTTCAGCTCCGCGAACCGACTCGAAAGGACGGTGAGCCCGGCCGCCATGGCATGTCCGCCAAACCGATGCAGCAATGGCGCGCAGTCATGAAGGCAGTCGACGAGGTGGAAGCCCTCGATGCTGCGAGCGGACCCACGCCACTCGTCGCCCTGCGTGTTGAAGACAAAGGTTGGCCGATAGAACTCCTCCACCAGGCGGCTCGCCGCGAGGCCCAGCACGCCCAGCGGCCAGTTGGCCGCACCCATCACGATTACCGCGGCCGCGTTGTCGAGCTCGACCACCTGGAGCTTCGCCTCACGAACAATCTCCGCGGTGAGCTGCTGGCGCTGCGCGTTCTGATCCTGGAGTCGCTGGGCCAGCGGGTCCGCGGAATCCCGATTGTCGCTCATCAACAGCTCAAGGGCCAGCATCGCATCCTCCATCCGGCCGGCAGCGTTGATGCGCGGCCCCAGTTGAAAGGCGAGATGCTCGGCGGTTACGGGACCGCTGATGCCGGCCACCGCCAGCAGGGCCGCACATCCGGCTCCCGGCGCCTGATTCAATCGCTGCAGTCCGGCCCGGACGATGGCCCGGTTTTCGCCGTGCAGCGGGACCACGTCAGCGACGGTCCCGAGCGCGACCGCGTCCAGCGAGAGCGTCGGGTCCAGCCGTCCCGGAAACGCGCGTTGCTCCAGCGCCACCAGCAGCTTGTAGGCGACGCCGCAGGCCGCCAGCCCATCGAAGGGATAGGGACAATCCGATTGTTTGGGATTGATGAGCGCATCGACCGGCGGGCGCTCCGGCCCCATCTCGTGGTGATCGGTCACGATCAGGCGCATGCCCAAAGGCCGGCCGCGAGCGACATCAACGGAGTTGGTGCCGCAATCGCAGGTGATCACCAGCCGCGCGCCGCGCGCGTGCAGATCTTTGAGTGCCTCAGCGTTCAGGCCATAGCCCTCGGTAAAACGATTGGGAATGTACGTCATGACCTCCGCGCCGACCGACCGCAAGCCGCGCGCAAGCGTGACGCAGGCGGTAACGCCGTCGGCGTCGTAGTCGCCGTAGACCGCGATCCGCTCTCCACGATTGACGGCGTCGGCAATCAGCTCGCACGCTACCGACATGTCTTTGAGTAAGAACGGATCAGGCGCCAGCTCGAGGTCCGTCTGCAGCCACGGGTCCAGCTGGCTCCGCCGGGTAACGCCACGCCCATGCAGGATCTGCCGGAAAACCGATGAGAAGGCCTCGAGTCCTGGTTGAGCCCGCAGCGGCTCGGGGAGGATCCAGTTCCGTCGCTCCTTCTTCAAGACCGGCAGCATTATGGCACCGCGTTGCGACAGCTGCGTGTCGACGTTTTCCACAGGTCGCCGCGGTCAGTGAATCGGCCGACACTCCTCGAGGACCCGCCGGGCCGACTCCGTATCACCAGGTCGACTTACCAGGATCCGCACGATCGGAAGGTCGAGGCCGGTCGCTAGACGCTCGAATTGCGCGCGCGTCTTTCCCGGAACACCTGCGGCACCGATGGCCGAGACAAACGCCGGGTTGGGCTCGCCGTCCGGCGCCTCGATCCGCCGCAGTTCCTCGGCGAAACCCATGCGCTCGAAATGCCGGCGGTACGCCGGGACGCCCAGCGCGTAACGGAGCGCGGCCGCTGCCACCCGCCCTCGAGCGAGCTCCGCATCCGGATCGACAGCGGTCCTGATGTACTCGATCACCCGTGGAACCGATCGGCCGGCGGGCGTGGCATTGGCCAGTTGCTGGCGTGACCATTCGACCCACTCCGCCGTGCACCAGTTGAGCGCGACGCCGTCCGCCAGCTGCGCGCCGACCCGCAACATCAGCGGGCCCAGCGCCGCCACGTACAGCGGCATCGCGGCCGGCAGTTGCTGTCGAAGGTCGCTCAGATATGGCGGCATCGTCAGTGCGGGGCGTGGCAGCAGCCCACTACCGACGACCAGGGTGAATCGTCCCTGGGTCGCATCCCAGAGACGTCGGGCGTGTTGCGCGTAAAACGGCGCCGGGCGGCCCGACGCGGGGACGGCGGAGATGCCAACCGGCAGCCGACTCGCTTCGTGCCAGCGCAGGCAGCGGTCGAATGCCCCAGCATCCGCGGCAGAGTTCGTCCAGGCCGAGTGGTAACCGAGGTCCGCGGCCAACCGAACGAGGCGCACCTCGTCGGCTTCGCTCAGCCCCTGGTCCGGATCGATGCCGAAGCCGGTTGGCAAGCCAGCATGCCGCCGGCTTTACGCGGCGGCTTCCTGCTGCACGATCACCGGCGGCGTCCGTTCCTTGGTCCAGTTGAGGATGAAGATGACCGCGATCAGCAGCCCCGTGCCGACGAATTGTGGCAGGTAGAGCGGCTGGTTGAAGCCATAGGGCGGCGGCGCCGACGCGATAAAGGTCGCGGCCACCGGGTAAGCCATTTCCGCGATCGTCGCCAGCGTAGCCGGGGTACTGGCCAGAGCGCGGTAATAGAGAAGCAACGCGAGGAGCCCCGGAATCAGCGCGATCCCCAGAAAAGGAAAGACGTCTCCGACGTGGTAATGGCTGAAGCCGGACAGGCCGTTCTGGACGAGGACAACCACGACAAGGACGGGAAGCGCCAGGGTGAAGCGCAATGCCGTCGTCGTCGGGAAGCTGAGCTTGCCGAGCACGAAGCGGCCCAGCACCGTGCCGCTGGCCCACAGGGCGGCCGCGCCAAGCGCATAGAGTCCGGCCTCGAGCCGGCCATGCTGCAGGTCGGAGAAGGGGGCCATCAGGTTCTGAGCAAAGACGACCATGTAGACACCGACGATCGCCAGGGCCGCCGCCGGCCAGAACCAGGGCCGCCGCCGTTCGCCCAGGATGATCCACGCCAGGACGATCGCGATCAGCGGCTGGGTCTGCTGCAGGACAAAGGTCTCGGCGAAATGCCGGTATGAGAAAGACGTCGTGAAGAGGATCGTCGCGACCGCCTGCGGCCCGACCGCGACCAGCCCGATCGCCAGCCAACCGCGCCGGTCCAACCGTCGCATCTCCGGAATGCCGCGGAGCAGAAACGCGACCAGGAAGAGGCTGACCAGCGCGTCTTCGATGACCACGATCTGGGACGGCGTCAGATGACCGATCAGCTGGGCGCGGAAGTAGGTATCGGACGCCCACATGGTGGCCGCCACGGCGATGAGCACTACCGAGAACCGGTCGATGAGGCCAACTCTCGTCGGCTTCGCGGCAGGCTGGGCCTCCGTCTTTAGAACGGCCATCGTCCTTACTCCTTTGGCTGCCGGGGCAGCGATCGGGCGCACAGCATGCGCGCCGAGGGCCTTCTTTCATCCCGACTGTACGGTCGGCACCGGAGTGGGCGCTACGCCTTCACCGGGTCATGCGTCGTAGGACGCTCGCGGGCTTTACCGCCGATCGGGGATTCACACCCCTGCCCCGAAGACCGGTTATTAAGGTAGCAGATTTCTTTTTGGCGCGCCCCAGTCAGTGCTTGAAGTGGCGCTCGCCGGTGAAGATCATGGCGATACCAGCGGCGTCGGCAGCCGCGATCGCCTCGCTGTCCTTGACCGAGCCGCCCGGCTGGACGATCGCCCGCACGCCGGCGCGCGCCGCAACCTCAACACCGTCCGGGTACGGGAAGAATCCGTCGCTGGCGAGCACGGAGCCGGCGGCCCGGGGACCGCCACGATGCACGGCCAGCTCCACGGCCTCCACGCGGCTCATCTGCCCGGCGCCAATCCCGACTGCGGCGCCTTCGTGCGCCAGCACGATGGCGTTCGAGCGCACGTGCTTGACGACGGTCCAGGCGAACTGCAGGTCGTTCCAGGTTGGGTCATCGGGCGCCTTCGACGTCACGATTCGAGCCTCGCCCAGCGTGCCGCCGCTCCGGTCGGCCGTCTGCACCAGGAATCCGCCGGTGATGGGCCGCGCCTCCAGGGCCAGATTCGCGGCCCCCGCCCCGGGTTGCAGCACCCGGAGTTTGGGCCTGGAGCTGAGGACCTCGCGCGCCGCGTCGTCGTATGACGGCGCCACCACGACTTCCAGGAAGGTGCCGACCAGCGCCCGGGCCGCCGCCGCATCGACCGGACGGTTGAGGCCGACGATGCCACCGAAGGCTGAGCGACGGTCGCAATTGAGCGCGCGGTCGAAGGCCTCGGCGGCATCCGTGCCAACGGCAACCCCGCAGGGGTTGGCGTGCTTGATGATGGCGACCGCGGTGGTGGAGAGGTCGCCGACGAGTGACCATGCGGCCTGCGCATCCAGCAGATTGTTGTAGGACAGCTCGAGCCCCTGCCACTGCTTCGCACCGGCCACCCCGCCGCCATTGGCGCTTCGATAGAGCGCGGCAGATTGGTGCGGGTTCTCGCCATAACGCAGGTCGCGCACCTTGTGGCCGCCGAGGGCGAAGTCCTGCGGTAACACGGCCTGGCCATGGGAATCCCGAAGATGCTCGCCGATCGCCGCATCGTAGGCAGCCGTGTGGCCAAAGGCCACCGCGGCCAGATGCCGGCGCAACGCCGGTGGAATACCTGCGGGATCTTTCAGCGCAGCGAGTACGGTCGGGTAATCACTCGGCCGGACGACCGGCAGCACATGGTCGTGATTCTTGGCTGCGGCGCGCAACAAGGTCACCCCACCGATATCGATGGACTCGATCGTTTCAGCGTGACCCGCCCCCGACGACACGGTATCAACAAAGGGATAGAGATTGACGACCACGAGGTCGATCAGCTTCAGGTCGCGGTCGGCAAGCTCCTGCAGGTGGCGCGGCTCGTCGCGGCGCGCCAGGATGCCGGCGTGCACGTTGGGGTGTAGCGTCTTGACGCGGCCGTCCAGCATCTCGGCGAATCCCGTCAACTCATGAATGGCGTGGACAGGGATGCCTGCATCGCGCAGCGCGCGCTCGGTGCCTCCCGTCGCGTAGATCGTCACGCCCAGGCTGTCGAGACCACGCGCGAAATCGCTGAGTCCACTCTTGTCAGAGACGCTCAGAAGCGCGTTCACTGAGTAATCGGGAGAGCCTGGCCGGCGATCCGCTTGACCACCACTGGTAGCAGGGTATGTTCTTCGGCCTGGATCCGCTCTCGGAGGGTCTCTACCGTGTCATCGGGCCGCACCTCGACGCGTCGCTGCGCCAGGATTGGCCCGGCGTCGACATCCTTGGTGACGACGTGCACCGTGCATCCGGTCTCCGCGACACGCGCCTCGAGGGCCATGGCTACCGCGTCCATGGTGCCGGCGAACTGCGGCAGTAAGGACGGGTGAATATTGATGATGCGGCCGGCGAACTCGCGCGTGAAGACACGTTCCAGAATGGCATCGTAACCGGCGCACACCACCAGCTCCACGCCATGCAGGCGGAGCTTCCGCACCATGGCGAGGTCGCGCGTCTTACGGTCCGGATAGTCGGCCAGCCGGAAGGTCGCCCGCGAGATGCCCGCCTTCTTGGCCAGCTCGAGCGCCGCGCACTCCCGGTTGGCGCAGACCAAGACGACGCGCGCCGGGTAGAGTGGATCTTTCGTCGCCTCGATCAGGGCCTGCAGGTTGCTGCCCCGGCCCGACACCAGGACGCCAACCCGGAGCCGGCTCACTCCAGGATCTGGACACGCCGTTGCTCGGATGCCACGATGTCGCCGACCTGGAAGACCTCACCATCGAGGACCCCCAGTGCCGTTTCGGCGCTCGACTCCTCCACCACCACGATCATCCCGATCCCCATGTTGAAGGTTCGCCACATCTCCTCGTCGGCAACGAAGGGATTGAGGTAGGAAAAGATCGGCGGTTCGGGCCAGGTGCCGCGCTGAAGCCGCGCTCCGAGACCCAGCGGCAGGATCCTCGGCAGATTTCCCACGATCCCACCGCCGGTGATGTGGGCCAGACCCTTGACCCTGACCGCCTCGCGCAGCCGCCGCACCGGCTCCAGGTAGGAGGGATGCGGTGCTAGCAGCGCATCGAGTACGGTGTGGCTGTTTCCGGGGATCGTCTGCCCCAGCGCCTGCCGGGGAATGACGCGGCGGGCCAGGCTGAAGCCGTTGGTATGGAGCCCCGTTGAAGGAAGCGCCAGCAGCGCATCACCGGCGTTGATCGAGGTGCCGTCGACGAGGGCGTCGCGCTCACAGACTCCCACCATGAAGCCGGCGATGTCGTAGGTTGCCGGTCGGTACAGTCCCGGCATTTCCGCCGTTTCCCCGCCGAGGAGGGCGCAGTTGACCCGCCGGCAAGCATCAGCCATCCCCGCCACCACCTCGGCCACCACCGGTGGGTCCAGCACCCCGGTGGCAACGTAGTCCAGGAAGAAGAGCGGATCGGCGCCCGCGGTAAGGATGTCGTCCACGCAATGGTTCACCAGGTCGGCACCGATCTGCGCGTGACGGCCGGCCTCGCTGGCGAGCAGCACCTTGGTTCCGACTCCGTCGGTGCTGGCGACGAGCACCGGCTGCTGGTATCGGCGGATATTCAAGGCATACAGTCCACTGAAGGGGCCCACGCCGGCCAGCACCTCGGGACCCTGGGTCGACTCGGCCAGCGGCCGGATCAGCTCGACCGCGCGGTTTCCGGCATCGATGTCGACACCCGCCTCGCGATAGGTGCTCATGTCAGGACCGTCTCGAATGCCAGCTTGTCCATCTCGAGCTGCACCGGGACCGGCACCGGGTAATCACCGTCAAAGCAGGCCATGCAGAAGCCGGTCACATTCTTGACCGCCCGGAAGAGCCCCGCCTTGCTCAGGTACCTCAGCGAGTCGGCACCGATCAGACGCTCGACCTCATCGACGGTCCGGCCCGAGGCGATCAGCTCGGCGCGGCTGGCGATGTCGATGCCCATGAAGCAGGGCCACTGGATGGGCGGGCTGCTGACCCGCATGTGGACGGTTTTCGTGCCGGCCCGCCGCAACTCCTCCACGATCTTCCGGCTGGTGGTGCCACGAACGATCGAGTCATCAACGAGCACGACGCGCTTGCCGTCGAGGATCTCGCGCAAGGGATTGAATTTCAGCTTGATACCGACGTTGCGCAGTCGCTCGTTCGGCTGGATGAAGGTCCGCGTGATGTAGCGGCTCTTGATCAGGCCCTCGCTGTAGGGGATGCCACTGGCCTCGGCGAAACCGACGGCCGCCGGCGTCCCCGAATCCGGCAATGAGATGACGATATCGCCGTCAGCCGGCGCCTCCCGAGCGAGCTCGCGGCCCATGTTGCGTCGGGCTTCGTATAAGGACTGACCCTGCAGGCGTGAGTCGGGGCGGGCGAAATAGATGAACTCGAACATGCACATCGCCTTCCGCGTCGACGGGAGCAGCTGCTCGGCCGCTGGTTGGCCCTGGCCAAGGAGGACCGCCTCACCGGGTTCGATCTCCCGGACGAATTCGGCGCCGACGGTATCGAGAGCACAGGTCTCGGACGCAATGATCCCGCCTCCGTCGGGGAGGCGGCCCAGGCAGAGCGGGCGAATGCCGAGTGGGTCCCGAACGCCGACCAGGCTGTCGCGCGTCAGCACCAGCAGGCAATACGCCCCCTGCAATCTCGGCAGCGCGGTGCGGAGGACGGACAGTAGGTCGGAACCAGCCGTTCGGGCGAGCAGCTCCGCAATGACCTCGGTGTCGCTCGAGGTCTGGAATCGGACGCCCTCGTGTTCCAACCCGAGCCGGAGCGACTGGGCGTTGGTCAGATTACCGTTGTGCGCGAGGGCCACGGTGCCGAGCTGTGGGTGTTCGACCGTGATCGGCTGGGCGTTCTCGAGCCGGTTCGAGCCGGTGGTCGAGTAGCGCGTATGCCCGAGCGCGAGCTGGCCGGTCAAGCGCTCCAGCGCGGCCTGGTCGAAGGCCTGCGCGACCAGGCCCATGGCTTTGTGCACGCGTAGCTGGCGACCATCACTGACCGCGATCCCCGCGCTCTCCTGGCCGCGGTGCTGCAGTGCATAGAGACCGAAGTACGTCAGGTTGGCAACATCCTCGCCGGGTGCCTCGATGCCGAACAGACCACACTCTTCGTGCATCCGTTCGTCGGCGAGCCAGTGACGTCGGATCAAAAGGGCGTCTCCCAGGCGGCGCGCAGCGTATCGAGGGGAATCCGGATGTCCAAGCCCAGCTGGAAGTCCTCCCCACCTACGACCCCGATGGCGTGAAGCGGGACGTGATGGTGCGTCATCAGTTTCTGCAGCTCTGGCACCCGACGAGGGGCCACGCTGACGATGACACGGCCTTGCGATTCACCGAAGTAGAAGGCCTCACGGCTGACCGGGCCGACGATGCCCGGGCAGCGGAGTCCGCGCCCGCCGAAGAGCGCGCTCTCCGCCAGCGCAATGAGGAGGCCGCCATCGGCAACATCGTGGGCGCAGCGTAGCACTCCTCTTCCGATGGAATCGAGCAGCGCCGCTTGCAGGCGACGCTCCATCTCGAGACTCACTATCGGTGGCCGGCCTTCCAATTTGGCCCCAAGCAGTCGCAAATACTCGCTGCCGGCGAGTTCCTCTCGGGTCTCTCCGAGCAGAAAGACAAGATCGCCGTCATCCTGAAACCCAGCAGGACAACGGGCGGACACCTCGCCCAGCAAGCCGACCATACCGATCACGGGCGTGGGCGGGATGTTGCGCTCACTCGTCTCGTTGTACAGGCTCACGTTTCCACTGACCACGGGAAGTTCGAAGGCGCGGCAGGCATCGGCCATACCCCGCATGCTCTCCTGCAGCTGGCCGAAAACCTGGGGGCGCTCCGGATTGCCGAAGTTCAGGCAATTGGTTACCGCGATCGGCCGCGCCCCGGTGCACGTAATATTTCGGGCCGCCTCGGCGACCGCGGCTTTCGTGCCTTCGTACGGATCGAGCGCCACGTACCAGGGATTGCCGTCGGTCGTCAGGGCCAGCGCCTTGTGAGTGCCCGGCACTCGCAGCAGCGCCGCATCAAAGCCCGGACCGACGACCGTATTGTCCTGGACCTGGTGATCGTAGGTCCGATAGATGGGACGGCGGCTCCGTAGGTTGGGGCGGGCGATCAGGTCGAGCAGGATGGCCTCTGGCTCCCCCACGGAGGGCCATACGGGCGACGCCGGCTTATCCGGAAAGGCGGCGGCCGGTGACCGCAGCGGGACGCCGTCGACCAGGGTCTTCAGGGGCACATCGGCAACCACGACGCCGGCGTCTCGAATGCGGATCCGTCCGGTCGAGGTGACGCTGCCGACCCGGTCCGCATGCAGCTCGAAATGATCGAAGATCTGTCGTGCGGCCGCCTCAGCCTCCGGCCTGACGACCACGAGCATCCTCTCCTGAGATTCCGACAGCATCACCTCGTAGGCGCTCATCCCCTGTTCCCGCCGGCTGACGCGGTCGACATCGATGTCGATACCCCGACGGCCGCGATGGGCCAGCTCGCTCGCGGCACTCGTCAATCCGGCGGCGCCCAGGTCCTGGATCGCCGTCACGCCGTCAAGCTGGTTGAGGCGCAGGCACGCCTCACAGAGAAGTTTCTCGAGGAAAGGATTCCCGACCTGGACCGCGGGGCGCCGCGATGCCGATCGCTCATCCATCTCCACAGAGGCGAAGGTCGCGCCGTGGATTCCGTCGCGGCCGGTGTCGGCACCGACCAGCAGCACGACGTCGCCCGGGCGGTCTGCCTTCGCACGGCGAAGCCGGTGGTGCTCCACCAACCCGACGCACATCGCATTGACGATCGGGTTGTCGGCGTAGCCGCGATCGAAGTAGACCTCGCCACCGACAGTCGGACAGCCAAAGCAATTACCGTAGCCGCCGATGCCGGCGACGACGCCCTGAAACAGGTGACGATTTCGACCCTCGTCCAGCGGACCGAACCGCAGGGCGTTCAGAATCGCGATCGGACGTGCCCCCATGGCAAAAACATCTCGAAGGATGCCGCCCACGCCGGTCGCGGCACCCTGGTAGGGCTCGATCGCCGACGGATGATTGTGCGACTCGATCTTGAAGACGACCGCCAGCCCGTCACCGATGTCGACCGCCCCCGCGTTCTCGCCTGGTCCCTGGAGCACGTGCGGGCCCTCCGTCGGCAGCTGGCGCAGCAACGCCTTCGACGTCTTGTAGGAGCAGTGCTCACTCCACAGCGCGCCGAGCATCCCGAGCTCCAGGTCATTCGGGTCGCGACCCAGGGCGCGAACGATGGTACGGTACTCATCCTCCTCGAGGGCCACGGCGTCGAGCTGGGCCCGTCGCATCGCCAGCGCCATCACACGGCCACCCGGGCCAGGGCATGGATGGCCGAGCGGAGGACGGCCAGCCCATCCTCGCCGCCCAGCACGGCCTCGCAAGCCCGCTCGGGATGCGGCATCATGCCGACCACGTTCCCCCGGGCGTTGGAGATCCCGGCGATATTCCCCAGCGAGCCGTTCGGGTTGGCCGCGGCCGTCACCCGGCCGTCGGAGGTGCAGTAGCGCAGCACAACCCGCCCGGCTCCTTCGAGTGACGCAAGCGTCTCCGCATCGGCGAAAAAGTTTCCCTCACCATGCGAAATCGGAATCCGCAGCACCTGCCCGGGACGGCAATCCAGCGTAAACGCCGAGTCGCTCTGCTCAACCCGCAGATGGACCCACTCACACCGAAACTCGCAGGACGCGTTGCGGAGCAGCGCCCCGGGGAGCAGGCGGGCTTCCTGAAGGATCTGAAAGCCGTTGCAGATGCCCAGCACCAGTCCGCCCCGATCCGCAAAGTTGGCGACCGCGTCCATCACGGGCGCGAAGCGCGCGATCGCGCCGCAGCGCAGGTAGTCACCGTAGGAAAACCCGCCGGGAAGGATGACCAGCTCCAGATCGTCGAGCGCACGCTCGCGATGGTCGACGTAGCGCACCGGCTCGCCGAGGATCTCACCGACGGCGTGGCCACAGTCCCGGTCACTCCAGGTGCCCGGGAAGACAACAATCCCGGTCCTCATGCGGGCTGCACCTCGACGCGGAAATCCT